>JAMFRU010000123.1 GCA_026224875.1 Acidocella sp. | reverse complement strand
CAATAAACTCAAACAATTCCGCCGCGTCGCAACCAGATACGACAAACTCCTCGCAAACTACCGAGGCTTCGTCATCCTCGCCGCCATAACAATACTGCTCAAATAATTCGTCACTACGCCCTAGGGCACGCGACACCTTCCTCACGTCGGTAGCGGCTACACCAGATAATCGCAGAATCTATATTATGGAAAGATAAGGCCATCTCAAAGAGTTAGGGCACATAGATTGGCAGATTACGCCGACTTTATCACGGCGACTACTGCCGCCAGAGCCCTTTCTCAGGCATTGGTCGGCATAATCCGGAAGTCGGCATAATACGGGTTTACTCAGGTGACCGCCACAACGCCTTTGATGAATAATACAAGCGAAATGGCGGCGACAATTATTAAAGCCCCGGTCGCTATTTTCTCATACTTTGTGAAAATCTGCTTGCCATTTTCTTTTTGAGCAAACCAGAATACCGGCACGCCGGCCGCAAAGATGATCGTCGAGAGCAGCACAAATTTTGGCCCCGCGGCATATAGCATCCACACCGCATAAACGGAGGCCAGTATTCCAGTCCAAAGCGCGAAATGCCGACTTTCGGAATGAGTCTCAACGTATAATGGATTTGCCGAATAAAGAGCCAAAAACAATGTGCTCGCAAAATACGGCGGCAGTACCATCACGCCGGTAATGTCGATCAGCCAAATCCAAGCATTATGCGCGAACAGCACAATGAAGAGCGTTAGCTGCATGACCGCACTTGATACCCAGAGTGATGGTGCGGCCGCGTGGTTTTTATTTTCCCGCGCCAGAAACTTCGGAAACACACCGCCTTTGGCACCCTCAAAGGGAAGTTCGGCCACCAGAATCGTCCAGGCGAGCCAGCAGCTAAGGACCGCCAAAAGCAACGACACATTGATGAATATGGCCCCCCACTTGCCAACCAGAGAACTCAGCAGATAGGCAGTCGACGGATTCGCCAAAGGTGCGATCTGCGCCTGATGCATGATGCCGAACGGCAGGATGGATAGCAGCGAATAGAGAACCGTGCACACGCCAAGCCCAATGAAGGTCGCCGGCCCAACCTGAGACATTTTAGCTGCTCTGTCAGAGATCACGACCGCTCCTTCGATGCCGATAAACACCCAAAGCGTTACCAGCATGGTGCTTTTCACCTGCGTGAAAACACTGCCGAGATGCTGCTGATGGCCCCAGAAATCGAAAGAGAAATGGCCGCCGGTCGAAAAATACCCCAAAATAATAAGCGACGCCGTGATGGTCGTTATGTTGAGGATGCTTGCGAGAACGCTCAAAGCCGCTGTGCGTTTTACGCCGGACATGACAATAAAACACATTGCCCAGATGAGGATCGACCCGCCAATAACCGACGGCCAGTTCTGACCATTACCGAAGACCGGGAAAAAATAACTCAGAATTTGCATGATAAGAACGGCGAAGGCGACATTACCGAAAGCCGAGCTCAACCAATACCCCCAGGCCATCTGAAATCCCGCGAACGGGCCAAATCCTGCCTGCGCATAAGAATATATGCCGGCTTTCAAATCCGGCCGCTTGTCCGAGAGGACCCTGAAAGCGTTTGATAGAAAGAACATTCCGACAAACGTGATCACCCAGGCAATGATAATCGCGCCCAACCCGGCCGCGCTGGCCATGTTTGCCGGTAAATTGAATGAGCCGCCGCCGATCATCGAACCAACAACAACACCACTGAGCAGAACCAGCCCGAGTTTTTTTGTGGCGGGATGAGTGCTTTCATCTGTTGCTTTGGCAATGCCCACGACGGGCCGGGTGGCAGCGGGTTGGTCCATGATCATATCCTCCAAAACCACATTCAAAAATTGCAGCAATCCAATATCCCTAACGCACCCCCTGCCCCCAGGCATTGATACAGATCATTGTGAATACGGCCGGGGACGGTACGGCTAGGCCATGGCTCAAAGGCCGAGGAGTTTAAAGATGGCATCCAATGGCAACACGATGACAATGCGCGCGATCATCATCGATGATGAATTTGACGATCATACCGCGGCCGGCCGGGCTTTAAGAGCACTCGCCACAATGCTCGAGTCGAGCGGCGTGGCATTGACCATTTCCGCGACCGCCGCCGACGGCGCCGCCTCAGTCAATTCTGATGCCTCCTTGCAATGCGCGATCATCGACTGGGATATCGGCGCCGGCGGCGACAAGAGCGAGGCGACAGAACTTTTGCAGAAACTGCGCGCCCATAACGCCGCGATACCGATCTTCCTACTGGCCGATCGCAGCATGGCAGCCAGCATACCTGCACAGGCTATGCAGCAGGCGGATGATTTCATATGGCTTCTGGAAGATACGCCAAACTTTATCGCCGGGCGTATTGTAGCGGCAATAAAGCGTTATCAAGACCAGCTTCTACCACCCATGTTCCGTGCCTTGATCGACTTCTCGCAATTGCATGAATATTCCTGGCATACGCCGGGCCATACCGGCGGCACCGGTTTTCTGAAATCACCCGTTGGACAGGCATTCTTCTCCTATTTCGGTGAGAATCTTCTGCGCTCCGATCTATCCGTATCGGTTGGCGAACTCGGCTCCCTGCTCGATCATTCAGGCCCTATCGGCGCCGCGGAAGCAAATGCCGCGCGCGTGTTTGGCGCGGACCGCAGCTATTTCGTGACCAACGGCACATCGACCTCCAACCGTGTTGTTCTGATGGCCAATGTAACGCGTGATCAGGCAACCCTATGCGATCGCAATTGCCATAAGTCGATCGAACACGCGATGACGCTGACTGGCGCAATCCCCAACTATCTCATTCCCACGCGCAATCATCTCGGCATCATCGGCCCGATTCATCCGAAAGATTTTACCCCGCAATCCATCGCGGCAACGATCGCCGCAAACCCATTGATGCAAGGCATTGAAGACCAGGCTCCGGCCTTCGCCGTGGTAACCAATTCCACCTACGATGGCCTGTGCTATAACGTAACGAAAGTTCAAAACCTGCTCGGACAATCAGTAGATCGCATGCTGTTCGACGAAGCCTGGTTCGGCTACGCTCGCTTCAACCCAATCTACCATGACCGCCATGCGATGCGCGGCAATCTGACTGAATACGATAAAACCGGGCCAACAATTTTCGCCACGCAATCGACTCATAAGCTGCTCGCTGCTTTGTCACAGGCATCGATGATCCATGTTCGCGATGGCCGCAGCCCTGTCCCACACGACCGCTTCAACGAAGCCTTCATGATGCATGCTTCGACTTCGCCACAATATGCCATTATTGCCTCGAACGACGTAAGTGCGGCGATGATGGATGGCGGCGGCCTTGCATTGACGACCGAAGCAATCCGCGAGGCTGTGGCATTCAGGCAGATGCTGGCAAGGTTGCAGGCGGAATTTGCAGACAAAAATGACTGGTTCTTCGGCGCCTGGCAGCCGGACACTGGCGATGACGGCACTGGCATGCAAACGGCGTTTCATAAGGCATCGCCTGAACGGCTGATTGAAGACCCGGCAAACTGGCTGCTTAGACCGCGGGCGGCATGGCATGGCTTTGGTGATCTCGAATCAGACTTCTGCATGTTGGATCCGATCAAAGTATCCGTCGTTTGTCCTGGCGGGTTAGTCGACACGGGAACTGGCTTTGGCATCCCCGCGGGCCTGGTTACGGCATATCTGGATCAGCAAGGCATCATTCCCGAAAAAACCGCGGATTATACAATTCTATTTCTATTCTCCATAGGCATCACCAAGGGCAAGTGGGGTAGTTTGATAAATGCGTTACTGGATTTCAAACGCGATTATGATGCCAATGTGCCCCTGACACACGTAATGCCTGCTCTGGCCGCAGCCCATCCATCACGCTACGGCACCCTGGGCCTGAAAGACTTGGCCGATGAGATGTATCGCGAAATGGAGGACCTGCACTTTGGCCTTCTGCTCGAAAACGCCTTCGGTATTTTGCCGGTACCGGTCTGTACTCCGATTCAGGCCTATGAGCAGCTCGTGCGAGGCAATGTGGAGCAAGTGCCCCTGGAACAGATGACGGGACGTACGCTGGCAACCGGAATAGTGCCCTATCCGCCGGGAATACCTCTGTTAATGCCTGGCGAATCTGCCGGTGCCAGGGATGGCGCTGCACTTGACTATCTTCATGCACTCGAAACTTTCGATCGGCATTTTCCTGGTTTCGCGCATGATATTCATGGCATCGAAGTTAAGTCAGGATCGTATCATGCCTTTTGCCTGAAGACGCCGCTCCCATCATATTAAACCTGGGACATGATACGCTGGCATCTCAATTGAGTACCGGCGTATCATTTGCGGTTTAATCTACCCGCATCTCTTCGTCAGACAGCAAATCTTTCAACGACAATTCGACGTTCCTCATGCGGCGAACCCGTCCATGCAAACCGTCTCGACCCAAGAGGCCGGGCAGCAAAGTTGCAACGGACTCACCATTGGGAATACGAATATGTACAGCCTTACAGCCATTCGACTGCGCCAACAGCCCCAGATGCCGTACCAACAATAAAATGATAGGCCGAGGATTGAGGATATCGATCCCTATAAGATTGCGCGCCTGGATGATCCGGCCGCACGCCATGTCAGCTTCCAGCCGGTAGCACACCAAGCCGCAAATATAGTGCCGCGCGCTGCGCCTCACAATCAAAATGCCGGCTGGCCTCTCCCGGCTTGTCTTTAATGTAAAGCGGGCAAAACGCCGCCATGCCTGTAAATCCAGCTTGGGCATCACCAGATGCATCATTGGAAAGGCATCGCTGATGGCGGTTCGTGATAAAGCTTCGACCACATAATCGGGCATAACATCCCCCAAGATCTGGATGTTAGGCACTATTTGAGCGTTTGCTTTGATCTACCGCAAACATACGGCATTTTTGAAGAACTGAAATGGGCCAGGACGTAGGGGCATGACGCGCCGCTGTTAAGATTCCCCATTTTGGCGTATACCCACCGCAACATGAGCTTGGAGCCGTTCGCCATGCGAGATGTGCCTTTTGCGCGCCGGCCGATCACAATAAACCCGGTAAATAGCCCCACACCCGGCCAATGCGGGGATTGCGGCGCGCGGCACATCGGCCTGTGCGATGCGCTTACCGATGAAGATCTCGGATTTCTGGCGCGCGTGGCACAGCGTGTCGTTATATCCGCGGGCAAAACCTTCATCGATGAAGGCACTACCGCAAATCATTTCTATGACATCACCCAAGGCGATGTACGTGTGTTTAAGTCGCTGGCGGATGGGCGGCGGCAGATCACCGGCTTCATGGGTGTTGGCCATTTTATTGGCCTGGCAGTGTCGGGGCAATATGCTTTCAGCGCTGAAGCGATCACTGACGTGAAACTTTGCCGCTTCGACCGGGGGCCACTACTGGAGGTATTCGCGGAATTTCCCGCCCTTGAGCGAAAGCTGCTGGACGTCGCGACGCATGAAATGGTGATCGCGCAGGAACAAATGTTGCTGCTGGGCAGAAAAACAGCCATCGAGCGGGTTTCCAGTTTCTTGATTTCATGGTCAGAACGAAGTGATCCCTACCCTGACGGCACCTCAAAAACATCAACCGTAAACCTATCGTTACCGATGAGCCGCACCGATCTCGCCGATTATCTGGGACTTACAACTGAAACGGTTTCGCGGTCCTTCAGTCAGTTGAAACGTGATGGCCTCATCTCTTTCACCGATGTCCATGAAGTGACATTACTCAAACCGCAGCGTGTAGCCGCCCTCACGGCTGGCGAACAATAGCACTCTGCGCGGTATGATTTTCTGCGGCCGTTGATTGAGATCAACGACGGCTTTCCCGCGGTCAGCCATTATGGCCGGACTGAAGGAGGCAGCCATGCCGGTTGCTGAATTTATGCCAAAGCCCCTTCTTGCCGCCTGGTTAGAAACTGCCGGGTGAATCGCCTGTGCCAGGAAATACCGCGAACTCTAAGGAACACATAAATGGACACCCATGTAGCCTCTGCGCAACTCGGCGTTTATTCCGAAGTCGGTGCGTTGCGGGAAGTGTTGGTTCACCGGCCAGACCTCAGCCTTACCAGGCTTACGCCGGGCAATTGCCATGAACTACTCTTCGATGATGTGATTTGGGTGAAAGAAGCCCGGCAAGAACACGACGCTTTCGTTGATGTCCTGCGCGACCGCAATGTCATCGTCCACGAATTCGGCGCGATGCTGGCCGAAACAATGGCCGACCCAAAAGCGCGGCGTTGGTTGTTGGGCCGGCGAGCGGACGTCGCGCATCTGGGGCATGGCACCGCGGGCGAGATCCGCGCCTGGCTTGACGAAATGCCAGCGGCGCAGCTCGCGGCCTATCTGGTGGGCGGCATCGTGCGCGCCGAACTGCCATTTGTGCCGCGCGGATTATTCGCGCTCACCCGCGAAAAGCACGAATTCATTCTACCGCCGCTACCCAATCAGCTCTTCACCCGCGACAGCTCCTGCTGGGTCGGCAAAGGTGTCTTCATCAACCCTATGTATTGGCCCGCACGCCGGCCGGAAGCAACAAACCTATCCGCCGTCTACCGGTTTCACCCGCGCTTTAAAACCGCCGCGTTCACCCGCTATCTTGATGCTTCAGAGGAGCATCTGGGCGATATGAGCCTCGAGGGCGGCGATGTTATGACGTTGACCGATGGCGTTGTGCTCATCGGCATGGGTGAACGCTCAACCCCGCAGGCGGTTACCGAATATGCGTTGCGCCTGTTTCAACATGGTGCGGCAAAACGCGTGATTGCAGCACAAATGCCGCGCGACAGAAGCAACATGCATCTGGATACCGTCTTCTCATTCTGCGACCGCGATCTTGTGACGATTTTTCCCGACGTCGTCGATTATATCAAACCCTTCTCAATTTATCCGTCGGACGATGGCAAAGGTGTCATGGTGGTGGCCGAGGCCAAAAGCTTCGTCGCTCTTGTCGCCGAGGCTATAAATATTCCAGAACTGCGTACAGTCGCGACGGGGGGTGACTCCTTCGAGGCCGAACGTGAACAATGGGATGACGGCAATAATGTTCTCGCTATCTCGCCCGGTGTGGTGATCGGCTACGACCGTAATGTCTACACCAACACGCTGCTTCGCAAGGCCGGCATCGAGGTCATCACCATCGATGGTTCAGAGCTTGGCCGCGGGCGCGGTGGCGGACATTGCATGAGCTGCCCGATCAGCCGTGACGCAATTTAATCAGCAAGGAAAAGACTCCATGGCTATCAATCTCCACGGCCGAAATGTTCTCGCCCTTGACGATTTCGAACCGGCGGAACTGCGTTTTCTGCTGGACATGGCAAAAGATCTAAAATCCGCCAAACGCGGCGGGTTTGAGACACCACAACTCAAGGGCAAGAACATCGCACTGATATTTGAGAAAGACTCCACACGCACCCGCAGCGGATTCGAAGTGGCGGCGCATGACCAGGGTGCTCACGTTACCTATATGGGGCCGAGTGGCAGCCATATCGGGCAGTCCGAGACCGTAAAAGACACCGCGCGCGTGTTGGGGCGCATGTTCGACGCGATTGAGTTTCGCGGCTTTGCCCAAAGCGATGTCGTGACTCTCGGAAAATACGCCGGCGTGCCGGTTTATAACGGCCTCACCGAGGATTCCCACCCAACCCAAATCCTCGCTGATTTCATGACGATGCGTGAATACACCCATAAGCATCTCTCGGATATCCGTTTTGCCTTCATGGGTGACGGCCGTAACAACATGGCGAAATCGCTTGCTGTGGGTGCTGTCAAAATGGGGATGCAGCTTTGCATCGGCGCGCCATCTTCATTGCGGCCAGACGGGTCTTTCATTGATCACCTGGCCGCCATCGGCAAAGCCACCGGCGGGGCTGTTACGTATAACGACAATGCGCATGGCGCGGTCGATGGCGCGGATTTTATCTACACCGATGTCTGGCTCTCGATGGGTGAAGATCAGGCCTTATGGGAGGACCGGATAAAATTGCTGAAGCCGTATCAGGTAAACGCCGCGTTGATGTCGGCAACAGGCAATTCCTTTACCAAATTCATGCACTGCCTCCCTGCCTTTCACAATACCGACACAACCATGGGCAAGGACATCGCGAAACGCTTTGACATCCCCGCGATGGAAGTCACTGATGAGGTTTTCGAAAGCCCGGCTTCGATCGTATTCGACCAGGCGGAAAACCGCATGCATACGATCAAGGCGATCCTCATCGCCACACTGGGTTGAAGCCGATGCGCCTCGTTATCGCTTTAGGCGGCAATGCATTGCTGCGGCGGGGGCAGCTGCTTTCCGCCGCCGCCCAGCAACATAACGTCAATGTCGCCGCACGGGTTCTGGCTGATATCGCCGCGGAGGGTCATCAGTTGATCATCACCCATGGCAACGGTCCGCAGGTGGGTTTGCTCGCTTTGCAATCCGCGTCCGGGCCTGCCGAATCAGCACTGCCTTTCGATGTGCTCGATGCGGAAAGCGAAGGCTGGATCGGCTATGCCATCGAATTAGCACTCCGTAACGCCCTGCCACGCGGCACAGAAATCGTCACCCTGCTGACGCAAACTTTCGTCGATCCAACCGACCCGGCATTCAAAATGCCGGTCAAACCCGTCGGCCCATTATATGACGAAGCAACGGCAAAACAAATGGCATCAAACCATCATTGGTCAATCGCGCCGGATGGTAGTTTCTGGCGCCGCGTCGTGGCCTCGCCGAAAGCACTCGGGATTGTGGAGATCGCCTCGATACGGCGGCTCGCCGATGCCGGTGCGATTGTCATCTGTGCCGGTGGCGGCGGAATACCCGTATGCGTGGGGCCGGACGGCAAACTGACCGGGGTCGAAGCAGTGATCGATAAGGACGCCACCAGCGCTCTGCTCGCCACGCAGATCGAGGCCGATATGTTCATCATGCTCACCGATGTAGCCGGCGTCTATCTGGATTTCGGCACGGATCGCGCCCGCATGATCGCCCGTGCAAATCCGCTGGCGCTGAATGCGCAAACAACCGCGTTCAAAGCCGGTTCCATGGGCCCCAAAGTGCAAGCCGCCTGTGATTTTGTGAATAATTCGGGTCATGTGGCGGGAATTGGCGAGCTTGCCGACGCAATTTCAATCATCAGGCAAAAATCAGGGACGATCGTCGCCGCGGATCAACCCCATATCTCCTATACGCGTAAGAACCACCTCGCATGATCTGGATCAAGGCAAGATCGAACGTCCGGCGGCATATAGAATTTCAGGCCGCTTCAAGAGGATTTCGCCATGTCAGATGTGCCGATGCAAACCAAGCCGCCGGTAACACCAGGCACTGAACCTGAGCCAGCCCGTGCTACGCCGGAAGATCTCGACCGCATTCTGCACAGCTGGCAGAGCCGGTTCACCGCCGGCCGCTCGCCGAGCACCGTGGCGCTGGCATTCATGGATTGGACCGCGCATGCTGCCAATGCGCCGTTTACCACGGCAGCGCTTGGCCAATCGGCATTGAAGCAATGGCAACGCCTGGCCGCCATAATGGCGGGTGGTGGGACATCGATCACGATGAAACCTGAAGATCATCGTTTCTCCAGTCCGGCGCCGCAATCTTTTGAACGGCATGGAAAATTTCCTGCGCGACAAATCCACGCCGCAAACTCGATGATCGGCTGGCTGGTGGCGCAAGGGCGCACTGTATTCTGCATCTCCTGGCGCGGACATGCGGGACACTTCGCTCGACGACTATCGCACCCAAGGTGTCATGGCCGCAATCGATGCCGTACAGAAGGTTTGTAACAAGATCAAAATCCATGCCACCGGCTATTGCCTCGGCGGCACCTTGCTCAGTATCGCCGCCGCCGCCATATCCCATCACCACTGACCCGCAATGCGGAATGGCAAGCGTGCAGACAGGCCAGGCACTGGAAAAAATCGGCACCAATGCGATTGCCGGATAGGGCGATGCATCCGTTACAGGATACAGTCGAAAAATTCTGGAGGCCGGTGCCGTGAATACTCGAAGTCATGATGCTACTCGAGCTTGCCTTGGGAAAATACGTGGAGAGCGGCATCATTGGCGTTCTTTTTGTCTTCAACGCGGCCCTCGGTCTCTTTCAGGAAAGCCACGCCCAGGCGACACTCGCGGCTTTGTGATCAAAGCCGGCATTGAATACATCCATCCGGCGGTGAGTTCGCTGAGGGTTCCAGGGCCGTGACCAATACGGCACCGATCTCCGTTTTCGAATTGCGCTTCATGGACATCACGCTTGGTTTGTGTTAACCCTTTGGATTGGTGGACTGCATCCCCCAGAGGATACGGATATGCCAGAACGCGATCCGCCTGTGCGCAGGCAACGATCCCGCGCTTCGCCGGCGCCAACGCTTTTGGTCGGGGAAATCTGCGTTGTCGGCGTTGGCGCCTCCGCCGGCGGGCTGGAAGCATGCCAGCTTCTTCTCGAGGCCTTACCCGCCGCAACGGGAATGGCCTTCATTCTGGTGCAGCACCTCGACCCAACACATGAGAGCCTGATGGTGGAGTTGCTTGGCAGCGCCACGGCAATGCCGGTGCTCCAGGCGGCGGACGGCATGGCGGTCGAGGCTGATCATATCTACGTCATCCCGCCCGGCGCCTATCTGGCACTCGAAGGACGTAGGCTCAAACTCTCCGCGCCGCTGGCGCGCCATGGCGCGCGGCTGCCCTTCGATTTTTTTCTGAAATCCCTGGCCAATGCCGCGGGAAAACGGGCGGTTTGCATCGTCCTTTCCGGCAGTGGCGCCGATGGTGCCATCGGCCTCGCCGCGGTCAAGGCGGCTGGCGGGCTGGTGATAGCGCAGGACCCGGCGGAAGCGGGCTATGACGGCATGCCGCGCAGCGCGATTGCCACAGGCATGGTTGATCTCGTAGTGCCGGTGGCGGGCATTGCCGCGGCACTCGCGCACCACAACCAATCCTACGCGCAGCCCTTCGCGGCACCTGTGAAGGACGATATCAAGGAGATCATCGGTCTTCTAAAATCGAGTAAGCTACATGATTTTACCCTTTACAAGCCCGGCACGCTGGAGCGCCGCATTGCCCGGCGCATCGGCCTGTCCGGACTTTCACCCGGCGACACGGCCGGTTACCTGGCATTGCTAAAATCCAATAGCGAGGAGGCAACCGCGCTGGCGGATGATCTCCTGATCAATGTTACGAGTTTTTTCCGCGACCCTAAAACTTTTGATCTCCTGGCCGAAAACACCATCGCGGAGATGGTGGCGCAGGCAGAGGGTAATCCGCTCCGGCTATGGGTGGCGGGTTGCAGCACGGGTGAGGAAACCTACACGCTGGCCATGCTGTTCTGCGAAGCCATCAAGGCCGCGGGCACGGATATAAAATTGCAGATTTTCGCCTCGGATGCGGATGCGCAGGCGGTCACCACGGCGCGCGGGGGTGTGTATCCGCTCAGCATCGCAGCCCAGGTCTCGGCGGCCCGGCTGGAACGGTTTTTCATTCGCGAGGAGCATGGCTACCGGGTTGCGCCGAGCTTGCGCGCCAGCATCGTTTTCACCGTGCAGGATGTGCTGGCCGACCCGCCCTTCTCCAAACTCAATATGATCTCCTGCCGTAATCTGATGATCTACCTCAGACCCGAGGCGCAGGCGAAAATCATCGAGGTGTTTCATTTCTCCCTACGCGCCGGTGGGCTTTTGCTCCTGGGCGCGGCGGAGACGATTGGCCCGCCGGATGGCCGCTTTGCTGTCCTCTCCAAACCGGCACGGCTGTACCGCAAAACCAGTCAGGGCCCTGCGAGGCATTTTGCTTTCCGCCCGGCCGGCGATCCCAGCCGCCTGACGCGACCCGGGCCATCCGCAGCGGTGCGTGGGCCGGATATCGCGGAATTATACCGCAAGCTGGTGCTGGAGCGCTACGCGCCGGCCGCCGTCATGGTCAACAGGCGGCTGGAATGTCTATACACCTCCGGGCCGATTGGCAGCTTTCTGCAGCTTGCCGCCGGCTACCCGACCCATGACCTGCTGACACTCCTCGCACCGGCCCTGCGCGCGCGGGTAAAAGCCGCGATTGGCGAGGTGAGCGCCACGCAAAAACCCGCCAGCGTGCCGGGCGGGCGCATGATGCTCCGCGACGAAAATTTGCGATTTGATATCGATATTCAGCCGGTTCCGGCAGATCCTGATAAATTTATGCTGTTTTTCCTCACGCAGGCGAGACAGACGCAGATCGCTGTCAAAAAGGGTAAGCCGCAGGCAATCGAGCAGGTCACAACCCTTGAGCAGGAACTGGAGACCGTGCGAGCCGATTTGCGGCTCGCCCTTAGGAGCCTGGAAATCGCGAGCGATGAGCAAGGCGCGCTCAACGAAGAAGCGCTCTCGGTCAATGAGGAATATCAATCGACCAATGAGGAGCTGCTAACCTCCAAGGAAGAGCTGCAATCGCTGAACGAGGAGCTTACCGCGCTTAACAGCCAGTTGCAGGAAACGCTGGAGCGCAGCCGCACCACGTTGAGCGATTTGGAAAACGTGCTGAACAGCAGTGATGTAGCAACGCTGTTTCTCGATACCGGCCTGAAAATTCGCTTCTTTACCCCCGCCGCGACAGCCATGTTCACCGTCATGCCCGGCGATGTCGGCCGCCCGCTCGCTGATTTCCGCGCCCGTGTCCAAGATCCGGCGCTGCTCGCTGATGCCCGGGGGGTGCTACTGAACTCCCAATCGGTCGAGGCCGAGGTACAGGCGGAGGATGGCGTCTGGTTCCAGCGCCGCATCCAGCCCTACCGTACGCATGAGGGCACCACCGCCGGCGTTGTGATCACCTTTGCCGATATCACCGAGCGCAAGGTCATCCGCGCCGCGTTGGAGGCGGCACAGCATGAATCCGAGCGTGCGAATCTCGCGAAAACCCGCTTTCTGGCGGCGGCCAGCCATGACCTCCGCCAGCCGTTGCAGGCCTTGACCCTGATCAGCGCCTTGCTCGCCAAATCGGTGCATGACAGCCCACAGGGTGAGCTCATGACGCGGCTCGATCAGACAGTCGACAGCATGGCCGGGATGTTGAACGCGCTGCTGGATATTAACCAGATCGATGCCGGTATCGTGCAGCCAATGCCGGAAAGCGTTCCGGTCCAGGAACTGCTGACCAAACTCGGGCGCGAATTTTTCTATACCGCGACCGCGCAAGGCTTGAAGCTGCGGGTGGCACCATGCGGCTCACACATATACGCAGATGCGCGGTTACTCGAGCAGATGCTGCGCAACCTGCTCGCCAATGCCTTGAAATATACCCCGCAGGGCGGCGTACTGCTTGGCTGCCGTCGCCATGGCGCAACACTGCGTATCGAGATCTGGGATTCCGGCATTGGTATTCCAACCGCGCAATTGCAGGAGATTTTCGAAGAGTACCGGCAGATCGACAATGTTGCGCGCGAGCGCAGCCGGGGCCTCGGGCTCGGGCTTTCAATCGTTCAGCGGCTCGGCGAACTGCTGAAGCATCAGGTGCGGGTGCGCTCCTGGCCCGGCCGGGGTTCGGTGTTTTCGATTGAGGTCCCAATAACGCAGGCCAGAGATCAGCCAAGCCCTGCTCTTGCCATCGCACCACCTAGTGCCGCACCATCCCACTTTGCGGGAAATATTCTTGTCATCGAGGACGATCCAGACATCAGGCAATTGCTGCAAACCTTCCTCGCCGGGGAAGGGTACCATGTTCTAACCGCGGCCGACGGCACCAAGGCACTCAGCCTGGCCGCCACCGAGATTCAGCCCGCTTTGATCCTCACCGATTACAATTTACCTGGCCAAACGAATGGCGTGGCGCTGGTCGGCCTATTGCGCGCGCAATACAAAACCGCGCTGCCCGCGATCATCATCACGGGCGATATCAGTAGCGCAACGCTTCGCGATATTGCAGAGAATGGCTGCCTTCAGTTGAACAAGCCGATGAAGCTCTCCGAGCTGACATCCGCAATTCAGACTCTGCTGGCACAACCTGCCGCAGCCGAAACTGGTACAATCTTTACCGAATCTGGCTTTGCTGAATCTGGCTTTACAGAATCTGATTTTGCTGAATCTGGCACAGTCTTTATCGTGGATGACGACGTAACCGTGCGTTCACTGCTGGGAGAGGTTTTTGAAGCCGAGGGCTACCGCGTGGGGTATTTCGGCGATTGCGAGAGCTTTTTAAAGGCGGCTGAAAGCGATACGAATGCCTGCCTGCTGCTTGATGCACATTTGCCCGGTATGAGCGGCTTCGAACTGCTGGCAGCACTCACAGCCGCCGGACGGCATTTGCCAGCGATTATGATTACCGGCCAGGGCGATGTAAAAATGGCAGTCCGCGCGATGCAGGCCGGTGTCATCGATTTCATTGAAAAGCCCGCCGGTGTGGAGGAACTGCGCAGCTGCGTTGCGCGCGCGCTGAAAAATGGCCACAGCACAAGACCGCCGGATGAGCGCATTGCCGCTGCAATGGCAAAAATCGCGCTGCTAACCAGCCGGCAACGTGAGATCATGGATCGCGTTCTGGTGGGCGAACCCAGCAAAAATATTGCTCATGACCTTGGCATCAGCCAACGGACGGTGGAAAACCACCGCGCCTCGATCATGGCGAAAACGGGCACCCGGTCGATCCCCGCTTTGGCCCGCCTGGCTATGACAGCCGACAGCGCCAGAACAGTATAACCGTATCTCCGATCGCACAAAATGGACGTTACCGTTCGTCTCTATGGCTACTTTGATTTAACGCCAACAAACCGCCGCAAGTGCTGCTTCCATAGCCTCCGAGAGGGCGTCAAATTTGTACGGCTTGCGGAGGATCTGTAAATTTTTCATCGCCTTCTCTGCAGCACTGGGGATTCCGCTCATGCCTGATGTCAGCACGATTGCCAGGCGTGGCAGCCGGCGCTGTATCTCGTCCGCAAGCTGAAATCCGGACATCCCGTCAGGCATGAGCACGTCGCTGAAAACCACATCGATCTCTGTGCCACTGTCCAACAGGCTTAAGGCCGCAGGTCCGCTCTCAGCGGCGATGACGGCATAGCCAAGAGATTTCAGTACCTCGACCACAAGCGTCCGCAGGTTGTGATCATCCTCGACAACCAGAACCCGGCGCGTTTGCAACACGCTCTGGGGAAGCTGAACGGCGGTTTCCGGCTCCTGCACCACCATAAACGTTTCGGTCCAGGGAAGATACAGCCGGACCGTTGTGCCCACGCCGGGGACGCTTTCGATTGTCACAAGACCACCCGATTGGCGCATGAAGCCGTAGACGCGGCTGAGACCGAGACCCGTTCCCCTGCCCACATCCTTCGTGGTGAAGAACGGGTCGAAAGCGCGTTCACGTATCTCTGATGGCATGCCATGGCCGGTATCGGTTACTGCGATCGACAAATAACGGCCGCCATGCATCGACTCCGTCCCGCCATCCGGCTGGGCATCAAGCTCCGTTTCCGCGGTCGTAATCGTGAGAGATCCACCGCCAGGCATTGCATCCTTGGCATTTGCGGTCAGGTTGAGGATCGCGGCTTGCAGTTCGCTGACATCGACCAGACATTGGGACAGACCCTCGCCCAGCACGAGCTTGAGCCTGATCCCATCGCCGACAGAGCTACGCAAAAGTGGCTCTATATCGCGCAGCAATGCATTCACTGAAACAGAATGAGGTTGAAGATTCTGGACACGCGCAAAAGCGAGGAGTTGCTGTGTCAAGCGCGAGCCTCGCTCGACAGCGCGTAGGCCCGCTTCAACGCGCTGTTTCAGCCATTCATCCTTCACGCGTGTCTCAAATAATTCCAGATTTCCGCTAATCACCATCAGAAGGTTGTTGAAGTCATGGGCTATTCCGGCAGTCAGCTGACCCACGGCTTCCATCTTTTGCGCCTGGCGCAGCATTGTCTCGGCCTGCTCTCTTTGCGCCATCGCGTCGATCAATAATGCATTGGCCTTGGCCAGTTCCTGCATCCGTTGTTTCTGCCAACGCAGATCGGTAACAATGCCCGAGATGATCCGCTGGTCCTCATCTTGAAGATCGACCACGGAGAGATAAACCGGAACGGGTTCGCCACCCAGCGGGTGCAGCGAAAGCTCACCTCTACCGCCGCCATGCCCCGCCTCCGCCAGAAGCTGCTCGAACAGCGCCCGGTCATCCGTGGTGATGAATTGCCCGAATTTCTGCCCGACGATATCCGGCAATGCGAGGCCCAGGAACGATGCGAGACGTTGATTTGCGTAGAGGATAGTTCCGTCCAGCGCTAATGTGAGCGCACCCTCCTGCATACGCTCGACGATGTTCCGGTAGGGGCGGTCTGCATTGAGAAGCGTATAAACCTGAGCGCCGGCAGCAGTTTTGACGATGACTGCATCTACCTCGCCTTGCCGGATTGCCAGAAGCGTTTCCTCAGCCTCCGCCAACCGTCCTCTCAACTCGTCGATCTCGTCTTGTTGAGAATGGGGCGGGGCAAGTACACCTACAGATGCAGGCGGCATGCTCATGGTGCCTCCGGCACTGGCGTGGTTATACCAAGGCTGGCCAGCACCCGCTGACGGTCCGAGAGATCGCCGATGATGCGGCGGAGCGGATCAGGCAGAAGCCTGACCAGAGTCGGTGACGCAATGATCTGCTCCCGGGCCGCCGCTTCCGGATGCTCATAGAGATCGACCACCACGAGATCATGCCTGCCTTTGAGATGGGTGTCGCAGATTTGCCTTGTTGTCTCGATCGCGCGTGCGGACCGCTTCGTGCTGCCTGTGACATAGAGGCGCAACACGTAGTGCTCGGCATTCGCAACAGGCTGAGAACCGGAATCCGTCACGAAGGGCACCTGGCTTCGATGTCCAGCCCACGCAAGACACGCTCCGTCCTCGATAGATCGCCAATGATCCGCTTGAGCGGCTCCGGCAAGCGGCGCACCAAGGTTGGCAGTGCAAAGATATGGTCCATGCTCGCCAGATGTGGCTGGCGGATGAGGTCGATAATCTCGACGGAATGGCGTCCTGCGAGATGTGTCTCGCAGAGGTTTTTGAGATTGGCGATGGCAACCAGCGATTTCGGTGTTTGCCCCGCCACGTAGAGTCGGAGGTTATAGTGGCCGTCCATTATCGCATCCTCATACGCTTATGTGGGGATCAGGCGATTTCTGGATTACGGCGAGGGTTTTGTCCGCACCGTTTGCATGCACACCACGGCTGGCACCCATGGCAGCCCGGTCTGATTCGAACACCGTCTCCCGCCGTTCTTCCCGTGAGGCGAGTCCCGCGATCTCCACGTCCTGCGCCTTGATCTGTGCATGCAGCTCGGCGATTTGACGTTCCGTTGCAGCGCGCTGGCTCTCAATCTCGCGGCGGCGGCGCGCGATATCCTCCAGCTGCCGTTGAGATTCGACCCTCCCCTGCGCTTCCATGGCCAGACGCGCCGAACCTGTCAGTACCCCGGACGCGCCAAGATACGCCTCGACAAGTGTAACGCCGCTGTTGGTCAATAGATATTCACGGATTTGGTTCGAGTGGCTCATGCCGCGCGATTTGAGCACATAAAGGCCACGGTTGCGCTCGCCATTGCTTTCAATATCGACCAGAAAAATCCAGCTATCCATGAGCGACGACAGGCCGAAATCATTTTGCGCCAGCCGGTCCGAGGAGCTGGTAAGGCTGGTGAAGAATGTGGTGATGCCTCGTACCTTCAACATGTCCAACATGCGGAGCAGAAGGGCATGCACCTCGCTATCGGGCCCGCGAAAACCCGTTACGGGGTCAACGATGACGACCGTGGGCTGAAACCTGTCCAACTCGCGTTGCATATGAGCGAGATGCATCTCGAAGCCGAAGGACGTCGGGCGCTTCGTCTCAAAGCGCAGCAGGCCTGACTCGAGATACGGCCGCAGTGCAATGCCGGCCGATCCAACATTGCGTATAAGCTGCTCGGCAGACTCTTCGGCGCTGAAAAACATGCAGCGCTCGCCGCGTGCGCAGGCCGCCGCGACAAAGGATGCGCTGAGGATGGTCTTGCCCGATCCGGCAACGCCGGAGATCAGCACACTCGATCCGCGATAGATGCCGCCAGGCCCCAGCATGGCGTCGAGGCCTGGAACACCGGTCGAGACGACGTCGTCCGAGACACGATGATCGAGGCCGGCGGAAGACAGCGGCACGACCGTGATGCCTTGGTCATCCATGAGAAACGGATACTCGTTGGTGCCGTGTGCCGAGCCGCGATATTTGACGATGCGCAGCCGCCGCGTGGTGACCTGATCCTCGACGCGATTATCCAGGAGGATGACGCAGTCGGAGACATACTCTTCGATCCCGTTCCGCGTGAGCGTACCCTGCCCCCGCTCGCCGGTAATGATTGTGGTGAGACCGCGCTCCTTGAGCCAGCCGAAGAGACGGCGCAACTCCGAGCGCAGGATCGTCTCGTTTGCCAGGTTCGAGAATAGCGCCTCGATCGTGTCGAGAACGACGCGTTTTGCGCCGATCTGGTCAATGGCATAGCCAAGGCGGACAAACAGACCCTCCAGGTCGTAATCGCCGGCTTCCTCAAACTCGCTGCGTTCTATGCGAATATGGTCGATTGCCAGTTTTTTCGCGGCGATCAGTCCAGCCACGTCAAACCCCAGTGAGGCGACGTTATCCGCCAGATCCTGACTTGTCTCCTCGAAGCTGACAAAAATGCCTGGCTCCCCGAACTGCGTCGCGCCGTTCACCAGGAAGGTCATGCCCAGCAATGTCTTGCCACAGCCGGCGGAGCCGCAAATGAGTGTCGGCCGGCCTGTTGGGATTCCACCCAGCAAAACCTCGTCAAGGCCGGGAATCCCCGTCGGCGCCTTGCTCAACTGGGGCTCAAGGGCCTTGGTTTCTTTCAAACTCATTCAACATTCCCCACACAGTAACCCGCATAGGGCTTCGCAAACATATAAGGCGGGAAACCGACAGGGATAGGTTCGGAAACTACCTATGTGGTTGATAGAGACCACCTCTTCAGCTTCGGGCCGAGGATCCCTGTGGTAAGCTGGGGCAGCGGGCAACGACCGCGACAATCGATTGGATTGCAACGCTCAGCAGGATTTTAAGGTTGAGTTTGAAAAACTCCCCCTCACAATCGTTGCAATTTTACGGTCTGTCGGCTGCAAAACGCCAAAAATTTGTTGTCGCGATAATAAATATAAATTGCTCACATATTTACATGGAAGACGCATTTCCTTGCTTCGCAACGACTAGCGAAATGGCACTATCTGACAAGTAAGGCTGCATATAGATGATCACGCTCAGCGCCCCAACACCGGCGTCTCGTCACGGCGCAGGGTCAAAACATCGACGCCGTTGCTCGTGACCGCGACAGTATGCTCGAATTGGGCGGAGAGCTTCCGGTCGTTGGTCACGACCGTCCATCCGTCGCTCTCGGTCGAGACCTGTCGGGTGCCCTGGTTGAGCATCGGCTCGATGGTGAAAACCATGCCCTCACGCAGTTTCAGACCCGTTCCCGGCCGCCCGAAATTGAGTACCCGCGGTTCCTCGTGCATCTCGCGGCCGATACCATGCCCGCAATACTCCCGCACGACCGTGTAGCCGTTGCTTTTGGCATGCCGCTCGATCGCGAAGCCGATATCCCCAAGATGCGCGCCGGGCCGCACCTGGTTTATGCCTTGCCACATCGCCTCCTGGGCGACCCGCACCAGCCGCCTGGCCGCGGACGGCGCATTGCCGGCCAGGTAGGTTTTGCTCGAATCCGCGATAAAGCCGTTCTTTTCGAGCGTGATGTCGAGGTTGATGATATCGCCGTCACCGATGATCGCACCCGGATCGGGCACGCCGTGGCAGACGACATGATTGATCGAGCAATTCAGCACATATTTGAAGCCATATTGCCCCTTGCTCGCCGGCCGGGCGGCAAGGTCCACGGTGATGTAGCGGTCGACCAGATCATTGACCTGCAATGTCGACATGCCGGCGAGTTCCTGCCCGTCCAGCATCTCGAAGACGGACGCCAGCAGTCTGCCCGAAACGCGCAGGAGCGCCAGTTCGTCCAGGTTTTTTACCATTTTGAGGTTTTTACCATGTCACGCAGCCATCAGGCGGCCGCTAAATCCGCGAGACGCACATGCGCCGCCGCGAACTGCATCTTCACGATATCGTTGAAGGACAGGGTCGGGTTGGCTTCAGCCAGCATGCCGATCTTCATCCAGAACTCGGCCTGGGCATTGATGGACCGGCACATCACCGTGCTGGCCCGCCGCACTTCCTCATGCAGGTCGTCGTCGATTTTTACGATGCCCATGGGCGTCTCCACGCTAATAAATATACGAAGCATATACGTTTCGTATATTTTCAAATCAATAGGATGCTGGAAAGACGTGGTGGAGCGGCATTACCCCGGCCGCTGACGCGGCAGGCGTTTCAGGCCGATTTTGGCGCCGTTCATCCAGCGCAGTTCCACCGGTGTCTGCGATTTATCCGTCTGCTCCAGCACCGCAATCGTGCCGAAGCGGAACTCCGGGCGCGCCTCCCCCAGCAGGGTGACGCAATAGCCGCCATTGGCGACATCCAGGACGCGGCACGGATAAGATACATCGTCAAACAGCAGGCGGCATTTTTGCGCGGTCAGCGCCACGCCGGTAACCAGGCGGCGCGGGCTGCGCTCCGGCGGCCCGGGGTTGGCGTCCGGCTCCGGCGTGCTCTGGCCGAAATATCGCCGCGGGGTCGTGAAACTAGGCAAAGCCATAACGGCATTACGCCGCAATTTAGTTAAAGGATTATCTCCAACCCATCATAACCTGGCTCCACGCTGGCCGGCAGCGTGGCTGTCAGCGTGGCGTAATCCATCTCGGGGCCCATATGGGTGAGGATGGTGCGGGCCGGGCGCAGCTCCTCTACCCAGGCGAGCACGTTGGGCAGGCCGGCATGGGTCGGGTGGTTGCGGGACAGGCTGAAGCAATCGACGATGAGCAGCTCCAGCCCAGCCAGAGCGGCGCGTTGGGCGGGCTCCATGCGCACCACATCGGTACAATAGGCCGCATTGCCGATGCGCAGGCCTAGTGAGCGGCTGTACCCATGGTCCTGGTCCATGGTCTGGATCGCCACTCCCGCAACCTCGACGGTTTCGCCGGCAATAATCGTGTGGTCCTGCAGCACCGGGCGGCCATAGAAATTACCGGTAATGGGCCGGAAAGCGTAGTCGAAATGGCGTTTCAACTCCTCCCATACCGGTGCTGTGGCGTAAGCCGGCATGGGAGCGCCCATGATGCGGTTGAGGATGCGGATGTCGTCCAGCCCGGCGACATGGTCGGCATGGGTGTGGGTGTAAATCACCGCATCGATGCGCGGGATGGCGTTGGCGGTGAGCTGGAGCCGCATATCCGGCCCGGTATCGACCAGAATATATTTATTTTCAGGCGTTTGGATGACGATGCTGGCGCGGGTACGGCAGTTACGCGGCTCGGCGGGATCGGCTTTGCCCCAGTCACCGCGCCCATCCGGCCCGCCAATCTGCGGCAGCCCGGCCGAACCGCCCGTGCCGAGCAGCGTGATTTTCACACGATTTCCTGAGTAGAGCGGGCTTTTTTGAAGAGAGTTCGGAAGTTGCGGGTTGTAAGCTCGGATAGAGATTCTTCCGATAACCCTCTCAGATTAGCCAAAAATATGGCGGTGTGTGCAGTATAGGCCGGCTCATTGCGCTTGCCCCGCAGCGGCGTGGGGGCGAGGTAAGGCGAGTCCGTCTCCACCAGCAGCCGGTCCAGCGGGACCACCGCCGCGACGTCGCGCACATTCTGCGCTTTGGGAAAGGTGACCATGCCGGAGAAGGAGATATAGCCGCCCATGTCGAGCGCCGCCTGGGCGAGTTCCATGCTGGAGGAGAAGCAGTGCAGCAGGAATGGAAACTCGCCCCCCCTCGCCCGCTCTTCGCGCAGGATTCTGGCTACATCGTCATCGGCGTCGCGTGCATGGATGCAGAGCGGCAGGCCTGAGATTTGGGACGCGCGGATATTGGCGCGGAAATTCTGTTCCTGGAAATCCTTGGGCGCGTGGTCGTAGAAATAATCGAGCCCGGATTCGCCGATACCGATAACCTTGGGGTGCGTGGCGAGTGCCGCCAGCGCCTCGGGCTCGACAATCGGCATCACCTCGGCGGCATGGTTGGGATGGACGCCGACGCAGGCCCATACATTATCGAATTTTTCTGCAATTTGAAGAGCTTGTTTGCTTTGCTCGAAGGTCACGCCGATGGTCACCATCTCACCCACACCGGCCGCCATGGCACGCGCAACCACCTCTTCCTGCTCGCCGGGCTCGTTAAAATAGTCCAGATGGCAATGGCTATCGATCAACATGGTTCAGGTTTCCACAATTCGGGGAAATAATCCGGCGGGGGTCGGGAGCGGTGTGCCCACGGCTAGCGGGGTTTCTAATATAGCAAGGCCGCGTTCGGCGCCAAGCCCCAGATAATCGAGCAATTTGTCCATCAGCACCGGCATGAACGGCTGCAACAACACGCCGATGGTACGGAGCGTGGAGCACAGCACGTAAAGTACGGTGTTCATGCGGTCCGTATCGGTCTTGCGCAGGCTCCAGGGGGCCTGCTGGTCGATATAGCCGTCCGCCGCACGGATCAGGCGCCAGATTTCGTCCAGCGCCTCGTGGAAGGCAAGGCGGGACATCGCACCCCTCACCTTCTCCAGCAGTTCGGCGCCCAGGGCCAGCAAAACGTGATCTGCCTCATGCAGTTCGCCCTTGGGCGGCACGGCGGCACCGGCGTTTTTGCCTATGAAGGAAAGCGTACGCTGGGCGAGATTGCCTAGCCCGTTGGCAAGGTCGGAATTGATGCGGCCGATGAGAGCTTTGCGGGAGAAATCGCCGTCATTGCCGAAGGGGACTTCGCGCAGCAGGAAATAGCGCACCTGATCCAGGCCGAATTCTTCCACCAGCGGGCGCACATCGATGAAATTCCCTAAGGATTTGCTCATCTTCTCGCCCTCGACCGTCCACCAGCCATGGCTGAAAACGCGCTCGGGCAGCGGCAGACCGGCGGCCATCAGGAAGGCGGGCCAGTACACGGCGTGGAAGCGGATGATCTCCTTGCCCACCAGATGCAGGCTGGCCGGCCAGAATTTACCGCGCGGCCCGGTCAGATCCGGGTAGCCGCAGGCGGTCAGGTAATTCACCAGCGCGTCCATCCACACATACATCACGTGCTTCTCGTCACCGGGCACGGGGATGCCCCAGGAGAACGAGGTGCGGCTGACGGAGAGGTCGCGCAGGCCGGATTTTACGAAGGAGGTAATCTCGTTGCGCTTGGCCTGGGGGGCGATGAAGCCGGAATGTTCTTCATACAGGGTTAAAAGCCGGTCCTGGAACGCGCTGAGTTTGAAGAAATAGCTGGGCTCGACGACCCACTCCACCGCAGCACCGCTGGATTTGGCAATGCGCGTGCCGTCCGGTTTTTTCTCGGTCTCGTCCTCGTCGTAAAACGCCTCATCGCGCACGGCGTACCAACCCTCATAAGCACCGAGGTAGATAAACCCATTTTCCTGCAATTTCAGCCAGATGGCAGAAGCAGCCGCCCTGTGGCGCGGCTCGGTAGTGCGGATGAAATCATCATTCGAGATGTTCATAACCCGCGCCATATCTTTGAAATCAGCCGAAACGCGATCCGTAAATTCCTGCGGCGGGATGCCGGCGAGGCGAGCGGCGGCTTCCACCTTCTGGCCGTGCTCATCCGTGCCGGTGAGGAAGAACACGTCTTTCCCCTCCAGCCGGTTCCAGCGCGCCAGCACGTCGGCCGCGGTGGAAGTATAGGCATGGCCGAGATGCGGCGCGCCGTTCACGTAGTAAATCGGCGTCGTGATATAGAAATTTTTGTTCGTCATGACCTGTGCAATTGGCTGAGTGCGACAACAATGGCCGCACGTTTGTCGAGGTTGAGGAGCAGAACCTCGCGCTCCATCCGGCCGAACTCCTGCCAGAGTGCCACCGATGCCGCAAGGTTCGCGCCCCCTTCCCCACTCCCTAAGCGGGCGGCCTGCCGGGTGCGGGCGGCAAGGCGGGCCCGCAGCAAAGCAAAGAAGGTCTCGAATTTATCGGCGCCTTCAACCATACGGGCCACCGTGTCGGCAATGGCCTGGGCACGAGCGGGTTTTACCGGGGCGTCGAGTGCCTCATCCACCAGAGCGGCAAGCGCAATACCATCTTCAGCAGCCAAAGCCAGCGCATTGCCGATGCTGCCCTCGGCCAGTTCGGCCAGGCGGTTACGCGCCCCCTGCCCCAGCTCCGGCACATATTCGCCGAGCAGGCGCTGCATGTCCGGCAGCGGCAGCGCGGCCATGGGCAGCACGCGGCAACGGCTACGTATGGTGGGCAGCAACCGGCCTGGTGCTGCCGTGGTGAGCAGCAAAATCGCCCGTGGCGGCGGCTCTTCGAGCATTTTCAGCAGCGCGTTGGCGGTGTTGGGGTTCATGTCCTCAGCACCATCCACGATAATCACGCGCCAGCCGCCCTCGGCCGGGGTCAGGCGCATGAATTTATTGGCCTCGCGGATCGTGGCGATGACGATTTCGCCTTGCAGCCGCTCCGTCTTCTCATTGATCCGGCGCTCGGCGGTGAAGAGGTCGGGGTGCGTGGCTGCGGCGACGCGGCGGAACAGCGAAGCGCTTTCGGGAATGGAGAGATCGGCCGTCTCGCCACCGGCCAGCAGCCAGCGGGCAAATCTGAACGCCAAAGTGGCCTTGCCGATGCCGGGCGGCCCGGTGAGCAGCCAGCCATGGTGCAGCCGGCCGGAGGTGGCGGCATGGTGCAGCGAGGCAACGGCGGCTTCATGCCCCATGAACAGCGGGTTGGCGCGCGGTTCGGGCATCACACGCCCGTCTTGGTCCGAATGGCCTCGCGCATGGCGGCAACCACCGCCACCGGGGTTTGCGCGGCATCAACAACCGCGAAACGCCCCGGGTTGGCGGCGGCGATGGACTGGAAACCAGCGGCAACGCGGGCAAAAAACGCCGGCCCCATCGCCTCGTAGCGGTCGGACCCGCCGGCGCGGGTGCGGATGCGCGCTTCCGCCACTTCGGGTGGCAGGTTGAGCAGGAGCGAAATATCGGGATGCAGATCGACCAGACGGATCAGCGAGGCCACCGCCTCGATGCTCACACCCTGGCCGTAGGCTTGATAAGCCATGGTGGAATCATAATAGCGGTCGCAGATGACTACAGCGCCGCGCGCCAGAGCCGGGCGGAGCACCGCTACGGCATGGTCGGCACGGGCGGCGAAATGCAGCATGGTTTGCGACAAGGGATCGAGCGGGACATCGCTCAGCAAGAGCGCGCGGATGGCCTCGGCGCCCGGCGTACCACCCGGCTCACGGGTGAGGATAATCTCGGCCCCCTCGGCACGGAAGATTTCGGCCAGACCGGCGGCAGCAGTGGATTTGCCGGCCCCCTCCCCGCCTTCGAGCGTGATGAACAGCCCGCGTCTCGCGGTCATCTAACGATTATCTCTGGATCGGTAATACCGTCCTTGAGCACCTGCTGGAGCGCCATGTCAGCATCGCCCACGGAATGGTAGGGGCCGATGTTCACCGCCCAATATTGCCGGTCGCTCTCCGGCTGCGGCACCACGCGGGCTTCCAGCTCTGGCACCTGCGCCATGGCGCGGAAGGCGCCGTCCTCAGAGCCGAACCCCGGAATTTGCACATAAAGCGGGCCGGGCGCGGGGTAACCGGCGGTGAGCGTGCCGGGCAGTTTCACCTCGGCCGATGTATCCGCGGCGGTGGCGGCAGGGCCAATCTGCTGGGCGGTTCCATTGGCGCCGGCACCGGGCGCTGCCAGAGTTTGCGCCGTGATGCTGTCAACCGGAGCAGCCGTGAGTTTGGGGCCATCGCCCAGCGCGCCCGCCAGCTGCATGGAAAGCTGCTGGTTGATTTTCACCTCGACCTCGACCGTGCCGTCGCTGGGCAGGCTGAGCAGCTGCGCCACGCGCGGGGTAACGGCGATGATGCGGCCCGGCATGTCCGGCCCGCGGTCATTCACCCGCACATCCAGCGACTGGCCAGTGACGAGATTGGTAATGGTGACGACGCAAGGCAGCTGCAGCACCGGGGAGGCGGCGGCAAGCGCGTTGGGGTCGTAGACCTCGTTATCGGCGGTAAAAGTTGGCGCTTTGGAGGTGTCGATCACGGTGGAAAGCCCGGTGACATCATATTCATTATAGTCGCGCGGGTAGCGCCACTCGCCGCCCGATTGATACGGGTTGCCGATGGTGAAGGTGACCGGGCCCGGTGCCACCGGCGGCGGCGGCTTAGTGCAGCTGGCCAGGGCGGCGGTAAGGGCGAGAATATAGCGGTTGATCATGCGAGAATGGCGCGCCCCAGAGCGTCCGTGGCCAGAGCGTAGAAATCGGACGGATTGTAGCGGCGGATGACGGAGAAGTTCGGGTAGGCGAGGAAGGCCTGGCCATTAACGCCATCGGGCAGCAGCAAGGCTGCGGGGAAATCGCCGGGCAGAGAATGGGCGCCGGGAAAGCGCTGCACACCGCGGTTTTCCCAATAGGAAATGGTCTGCACGTTTTTACGCCCGGTGCCGGCATCCGAGGAGAGATGGGCATAGACCGGCTCCGAGCTGGGCTGGTCCGGCTGCCAGCCGGCCTTGACTAGGTAATTTGCCATGGAGGCCAGCGCATCGCCGTCGGAATGCCAGATGTCGGGCGCGCCAGAACCAGCAAAGGGTATGGCGGTGGAGAGATAGACGCTCGGCATGAATTGCGGCTGGCCCATCGCACCCGCGTAGGAGCCGGAGAACTGGCCGGCGGGGGCGTCGCCATTGGCGATGATCTGCATCGCCTTAATCGCCTCATGCGCGAAATAGCTGCTGTTGCGGTCCCAGGCCAGGGTGGCGAGTGCGTCGATGACGTAGAAATTACCCTGGTCCGCGCCGTAATTGGTTTCCAGCCCCCAGATTCCGAGCATCGGCCCCGCCGCCACGCCGAAGCGCGAGGTGATGGCGGAGAGGAGCGGCGTAGAAGCGCTGTATTTGGCCTGGCCGTTTTTAATGCGCGTGGCGTTGAGCACATGCGAGGAATAAGTGGCGTAGGTCTCAGTGAATTCGGCCTGGTGATGGTCGAATTTAAGCACCGTGGGGTTAGGCACGGTAAGGCTCGCCAGCGCCTGGGCGGCCACATTGGGCGGAATACCCGCAGCCAGCGCCTGGCCCTGAAGTTTTTGCACAAAGGCGCTGTAGGTGCCGGCGGCACGGGCAGCGCTGGGGAGGGCCGGTGTAAGGGCGAGACCGGCAATGAGGGTGCGTCGCAGCATGCTTCAACACTGCCATGCCCCGCCGTGCCGCGGCAATGGCGAGAAGGTTTAAATATCTTTGACGAATTCCGTTTGCCACGGTTTCCCCCGGGCCTATATGCTGGGGGCAGATGGGATTTTGGAACGAGAAAACCCTGGACGAGATGAGCCGGGCGGAGTGGGAATCACTCTGCGACGGCTGTGGGCGTTGCTGCCTGCACAAACTGCGCGATGACATCACCGATGAGGTGAGTTTCACCAATGTGGCGTGCCGGCTGCTGGATGTGACCAACGGGCAATGCGGCGACTACAAGAACCGCCGCAGCCGCGTACCCGATTGCGTGCAACTGACACCCAAAAAACTGCGCAAAGTGGACTGGCTGCCGCCGAGCTGCGCCTACCGGCTGCTCGATGAGGGCAAGGATCTGCCGGCCTGGCACCCGCTGCGCTCGGGCCGGGCGGAGAGTGTGGCGGAGGCCGGGGCCTCGGTAGCCGGGCGCTGTTTAAGCGAGCGCCAGGCCGGGCCGTTGGAACATCATCTGGTCGATTGGCCGGGGCAGATGCCCCGCAAGCCGCGCAAATGAGGCTGGACGCCCTCACCACGGAGATGATCCCGGTGGCGGGCGTGCTCACCGCCGTGGCGTTCAAGCGCTCACCCCGGGCGCGCAAAATTTCGCTGCGGATCGATCCTGGGTTCGATGGGATATTAATTACCTTGCCGATGCGCGTATCGCGCCGGGCCGGGCTGTCGCTGCTGCACGAGCATGAGGATTGGGCGGCGGAGAAACTGGCAGCATTGCCTCGCCCTGTGCGCTTTACCGCTGGGGCGCAGGTGCCGGTGGGCGGCGTGGCGCATGTAATTGTGCCCGCACCCGGCGCGCGCGGCGGCGCATGGATCGAACATGGCAAGATATACGTTACCGGCGGGGAAGAGTTTTTGGCCCGCCGCGTGACCGATTGCCTGAAACGCCTGGCCAAACAGCAGCTGACGGCGATGGCGGCCGAGCGGGCCGCACTGGCGGGCGCCAAGATACGCGCGGTACGGATAAAGGACACCCGCACCCGCTGGGGCTCCTGCGCGCCGGACGGCACACTGGCGTTCTGCTGGCGTTTGGTGTGCGCGCCGGATTTCGTGCAGGATTATGTAGTGGCGCATGAGGTCGCGCATTTAACGCATATGAATCACGGCAAGCAGTTCTGGGCGATGACGGAGCGGCTTACACCGCATCGCGCGCTGGCCAGCGAGTGGCTGACCAGCAACGGGCTGGAGTTGCTACGGCTGGGATAAACGCTTCGGGATCAGGAGCGAGGGAGAAAGCGGCAATGTATAATCAATATCTCATACTGGCCGATGCCAAGCCTGGCCGGGAAAAAGAGCATGACGATTGGTACTTCTGGGTGCATGTCCGCGATGTGATGGCCGCACGCCCGGCTGCCGTGGCGGCGCAGTGCTTCCGCCGGACAACGGTGGATTTCAACGAGGGGCGGCCAACGCCCTACCAGCAGAATTTCCTGAGCCTGTATGAGAACACAGACCCGGTGCAGATGACCGGATCGATGGATAATCTGGGCGCTGAAATGATGATGAGCAGTGCGACCGATACCACGGCACCGCCCGGCGGCGGGTATTATGATGCGGTCATCGAGCGTGTGAAGACACCGGACCGTGGTATTACTGCGGCGGTGGTGGTGGAATGGCTGGACGCGACAGCGGCCACGCCGGCGGCACTGGAATGGTACATCGAGACGCGGTTTTCCGCACTGATGAAACAGCCCGAGCTTCTGGCCGGCTGGCTGGGCGAAGCCTCCGCACACCAGATTTACGGCGGGCCGCGCCCTGGCTACGTGGCGGTGTACCGGGTGGACTCACTGCAGCACGCCGCTGCGGTGTGGCAGACGGTGCGGACGGCAACAGCACCCCCCTGGGATGCGGGCGATATCTCCACGGTGGGATTTTCGCCTGCATCCGACCGGTTGACGCGGGTTATGATGCTGGCTGCCGACGAAACCGCGCTGGCGACGGCGCGGCAAATGCGCGCGGCGGTGGTGGAACGCGAACTGGCCGGGTGACGGCCCCTTGCGCCAGCCTTCTTATGCGCCAACCCTCTTGTGCGCTGGAATGGACAAGCCAAGTCTGGCCCACCTGGGCAATACTGGGCCGTAAGCGGGAGATAAAACATGGCGAGAACAGCAGCGGATTTTATGGCCGAAGCCCTGAGCCAGGCCGGGGTTAAACGCATCTATGGCGTGGTGGGAGATTCCCTGAACGGATTTACCGACTCCCTGCGCCGCCAGAAAAACATAGAATGGGTGCATATGCGCCATGAGGAGGCGGGCGCCTTCGCCGCCGGGGCCGAGGCGGCGCTGACCGGCGAGCTGGCGGTATGTGCGGGCAGCTGTGGGCCGGGCAATCTGCATCTCATCAACGGGCTGTTCGACTGCCACCGCTCCCGCGTGCCGGTGCTGGCGATTGCAGCACATATTCCCAGCTCCGAAATCGGCATTGATTATTTCCAGGCAACGCATCCGGAAAGCCTGTTCCGCGAATGCAGCCATTATGTCGAGCTGGTGACTAACCCGGCGCAACTGCCGCAAATTCTGGAACGCGCCATGCGCTCAGCCATCGCGAATCGCGGTGTGGCGGTGGTGGTAATTCCGGGCGATGTAGCGCTTGGCGCGCTGGATAAACCAGTACCGCGCTTTCTGGTCCCGGCGGCCCCCGTGGTGCGCCCGGCCGATGACCAACTGGCCAAGCTTGCAGCGTTGCTGAATGGCGCCAGCAATGTGACCCTGCTATGCGGTGCCGGCTGCGCCGGAGCGCATGATGCGGTGGTGGCTCTTGCGGCAAAACTAAAGGCGCCGGTAGTCCATGCTCTACGCGGCAAGGAGCATGTGGAACACGACAACCCTTACGATGTCGGCATGACGGGATTTATCGGCTTTGCCAGCGGGTACCTCGCCATGAAGGGCTGCGATACGTTGGTGATGCTGGGCACAGATTTCCCCTACCGGCAGTTTTACCCGGAACATGCGAAAGTGGTTCAAATAGATTTGCGCGCCGAGGCCTTAGGCAATCGTTGCCCGCTGGAGCTTGGGCTGGTCGGCGATGTGAGCGAAACACTGGCCCTGCTGCTGCCGCTGCTGAAGGAAAAGAGCGACACGACACATCTCGATGCCGCGCGGACGCATTACGTCAAATCGCGCAAGGATCTGGACGCACTGGCGGAAATCAAGCCGGGCAGCAAGACCATCCATCCGCAGACCGTATTCAGCCTGGTGAGCAAGCTTGCCGCCGACGATGCCGTGTTTACCTGCGATGTCGGCACACCAACGGTTTGGGCCGCGCGGTATTTGCAACTGGGGAAAAAGCGCCGGCTGCTGGGCTCGTTCAACCACGGCTCGATGGCCAATGCGCTGTTGCAGGCCATCGGCGCGCAGGCCACGTACCCCAAGCGGCAGGTTATTTCCCTCTCGGGCGATGGCGGGTTCAGCATGATGATGGGCGATTTCATTACCCTTTCGCAGATGGGTCTGCCGGTCAAAGTAATCGTGCTGAACAACGGCACTTTGGGGTTTGTCGAGCTTGAGATGAAGGCCAACGGGTTCATCGATACCGGCTGCGATCTGAAGAACCCTAATTTTGCCGCCATGGCGGAAGCAATGGGAATTAAAGGCGTGCGCGTGGAATCGCCGCAGGGGTTGGAAGCAGGCATTGCCGCGGCATTGGCGCATGATGGTCCAGCATTGGTGGACGTGGTAAGCGCGCGCCAGGAACTGGTAATGCCACCGAAAATCGGGGTGCAGGATGCCAAGCATTTTGGTTTGTTCTTGATGAAAGCCGTGCTGAATGGCCGTACCGATGAGGTGATCGACCTGACCAAGGTTAATCTGCTGCGGTAATATTCATCGCGCCTTTACGGATGATCGTTATATGACCAGCATATTCCGTGAGAGGAGCGGCGATGCAGACGCAGGTGATGATTATCGGGGCCGGGCCGGTGGGGCTGACGCTGGCGGCGGAGCTGGCGCGCTTCGGGGTGCGGGTGCGCATTGTCGATAAGGCACCGGCACGGACGGATAAATCCAAGGCGCTAGTGCTGTGGTCGCGCACGCTGGAGCTGATGGCCCGAGGCATCGGCACGGAACGTTTTCTCGCGGCGGGATTCAATGTCGGGGCGGTCAATCTCGTTTCGGGTAAACGGCGGATCGGCCGGCTGGAACTAGGCGCGGTTGAAACCCCCTTCCCTTACGCGATGATGCTGCCGCAGTCCGAAACCGAAAGACTGCTGGAGGAACGGCTCGCCGAGCTGGGCGTGGTTGTGGAGCGCAATGTCGAGGTGGTGTCCGTAAATGCCGATGCGGCGCAGGCGATTCTGAAACATGCCAATGGCACCACCGAAGATGTGACGGCGGATTATCTGGTGGGATGCGATGGCGCGCATAGCATCACACGGCACGCGCTGGGCGCTGATTTCAAAGGCGAAACCAATAGCAGCGACTGGATTCTCGCCGATATCCATATGACCGGCTACCCGGCACCTGACAGCGAGCTTATGATCTACTGGCATGCGGATGGCGCGTTTGCGATTTTCCCGATCGGCCCGGGGCACTACCGGGTCATCGCGGACCAGCCGCCCTCCGGTGCCGCGCGAGCGCCGGACCCTACACTGGCGCAGGTGCAGGCGGTTATCGACCGGCGCGGCCCAGGGGGCATGGTGGCCTCCAACCCCGTCTGGCTGGCGGGGTTTCGCATTAACGGGCGCAAGGTGGCGCGCTACCGCTGGGGCGGGGTGTTTCTGGCCGGCGACGCAGCGCATGTGCACAGCCCGGCCGGCGGCCAGGGCATGAACACCGGCATGCAGGATGCCCAACCTGGTCTGGAAACTGGCGCTGGTGCTGCAGGGGGCATTTTGCCTTGTTGGTGGAAGCAGACATTCGCCCGCCGCTGCACCCCGGCGGCATCTGGCTGCTCCGGCCGGTCGGCTATGTGGGCTGTGCGGCCAAAACGCCGGACGAGATCGCGGCCTATTTACAGCGCTTGCTGCCCTAGCTGTACGGCCGCTCAAAAACGGCTCTTAATACGCGCAAAAGAACGCTTGCAGAGGGAACCGAAATGAAAAAATTGCGGGTGATTCAATGGACCACCGGGAAAGTCGGCAAGATGAGTTTGCGGGCGATTCTCGATGATCCACGGCTGGAACTGGCCGGGGTCTACGCCTACGGCGCTGACAAGGCCGGGGTGGATGCCGGCACACTTTGCGGGCGGCCGGAAACAGGCGTGCTGGCCACGAACGACATCGATGCGCTGATCAGGCTCGGAGCGGATACGGTGATCTACGCGGCGCTGATCAGGCTCGGAGCGGATACGGTGATCTACGCGCCATTCATGGCGGATCTGGACCACGCCGTGCGGCTGCTGGACGCGGGCATGGATGTAATCAGCACCAACCTCTTCCTCAACGTGGGCGGTATTCAGGGCGAGACCAAGACAGCACTCGAGGCCGCATGCCAGCGCAGCGGCAGCTCGTTTTATGTCACTGGCATCAACCCAGGCTGGATCAATTCCATGGTCGCGGGGATGACGGCAATCTGCCGGAAAGTAAATTGCGTATCAGTAACGGAATCCGCCGATTGCTCGGTTTATGAGTCGGTGGAAACCTGGACAACCCTGGGCATGGGACTGCCGGTAGCCTCCCCCGCCGTGCATGAAGCGGCGTACAACTGGATGATCATGTTCCGCGATACGGTATACCGCATGGCGGACGCTTTAGGATTCGAGATCGACGATACCGAATTCAAGGCGGAATTTGCCACAGCCGCGGAGACCGTCGATCTAGGCTGGTTCCGGATGGAAAAAGGCACCATCGCCGCCGTCCGCGCCGATTGGGCCGGCAAGAGCAAAGGCCAGGTCGTGGTGCGCAACCAGGTGGTCTGGTACCTCACCAAAAACCTCGCCGAAAGCTGGGAAATCGATGCCGACCAGTATCACGTGGTAATCGACGGCGAACCAGGCCTGAACGCCCGCTTCCGCATGACCCCGCCCCCGCATTGGACAAATCACGACTGGGACTCAATGACCGCCCTCCCCGCCGTAAGCGCCGCCATAGACATAAAAGCAGCCAGACCCGGCATACTAACCCTAAAAGACGTAGGCCTAACCTGCGCCCCCGCCGGCGCCTGGCTCGGCCAACTGTGAGGGTGGGGTTGTTTTAAGGGAAAAGGCCAAGGCTCTGCCTTGGACCCGCCAAGGGCCTGAGGCCCCAGCGGGTCGAGGGCCGCCTTTTTCCCTTAAAACACCCCCACCCTCAGTTACCGGGCAGCGAGGCCAGGGCGCGGGAGGCGCGGCTGGGGAGTACTATGCCGTGGCACAGGTCGGGCTGGTAGGTTTTTTTGTGGCCTGGCGAGCACACGGAGGGCGGGTTGTTGGTTTGGCTGTGCTGGAGCGAGAGCTGGTAATAGGTGCGGGCGGCGGCGGCATTGCCGGCATCTTGGGCTGCGACGCCCAGGTAATAATAGCCCAGATCGTTGCCTGAACCGGCCTGCGCTGTGGTTTTGGCCAGGCCCTGACCGTCGTGTGTTTCGGCCTCGGTGGACATGATGGCGGCCCCCCCGGCGGTTGGCGTGGCGGTTGCGGGCAGGCGCAGATCGCCCGATGAAAACGCCTCGTAGGATTTGCCGGTAAGCCCGACCGTGGGGGGCTGTTTCGGCTCGGGTGAAGCCACGGTTTTGGAGGCAGCCGGTTTTTTGCCGGATTTGGCATCCTCCTTCATGGGGGGGGTACCGGGTGAGGCATCGGCATCAGCGGTCAGGCTGTTGGCGGTATCAGCCGTGGCTTTGGCATTTTTGGCGGGTTTGGAAGTCGCGGTCAGTTGTGCCGCGGCTTGCGCCTGGGCTGCGGCCTGCGCCTGCTCGGCAGCTGCGGCCCGGGCGGCGGCTTGTGCTTGTGCTTGAGCTGCCTGTTCCGCGGCTATGGCGGCTTGCTTAGCAGCGGCGGCTTTAGCGGCTTGTTCGGCGGCGGCGCGCTGGGTGGCTTGCTGTGCCGCCAATTGCGCGGCCTGTTCGGCAGCTTGCTGGGCGGCGGCTTGCGCTGCAGCTTCCGTGGCGGCCGCGTTGGCAGCGGCTGCCTGCTGCGCCGCCAACTGTGCGGCCTGTTGTTGTGCAGCCTGCGCGGCGGCTTGTTGCTGTGCGGCTTGTTGCTGTGCGGCTTGTTGCTGTGCGGCCTGCGCGGCGGCTTGCTTCTGGGCGGCTAGTTGTGCGGCCTGTTGTGCCGCCTCTTGCTGGGCTTGCTGCTGGGCCGCGTTGTCCGGCGCGGCGGGGGCCTGCACCGTGGCAACTTCCTTATGTTTGGACGAGAGCATAAAATACCCGCTGCCCAGAACGGCCAGCAACGCCACCGCCCCAGCCGCCATGCCGGCCAGCTTCATATTGGATTTGCCGGCCACTGCCGCCGGCGGCACCGCTTTTACCGGCACGGGCGGCGTGCCCAAAAGATATTCATTGCGAATAGGGTCTGAAACCGCCACGTAAGTGCGGCCGGCATAACTATATGCAATCACCCGAACCGGAAGAAAAACGATATTGCACTCGCGCCGGTAATTCACATCGCCGATTTCGAGTTTTTTCGCCTTCTCGTATTTCTTCGCCTGGTCTTTAACCCAGTCGATACCACGGTCGCTGACATATTCATCGACCAACGTATTCAGCACATCGCGGTTGATGGCGGCGGGTGCCGTGGCGGCGGCTTCAGCGGCGGGGAAGCCTTTGCGCAACAGCTGGTCGAGCGAAATGGCAATGTCGTTGAGGTAAGGCTTGGCACGGCCCAGTGCCTCCTCGCCAAAGGCGCGCAAAATGCCTTTGAACGATGTTGTGTACTCACCATGATCTGGGAAGTACTCGAAATAATCCTCGCGGTCGGGGTTGCGCGGCATGGGCGGCAACGCATGGCTCTCACCACGCTCTTTTGCCGCATGCTGCTTCTTTTCTTCGGCCTGGTAGGTCAGATAATCGCGTTCATACTGGCGTTGGTCGCGGTCGAATTCACGCTTCTGGAAGCTGCCTTGAATCAGGCTCCATTTACCCCAACTCTCAACACTCGTTACAGACATAGGCAGAGAAAGATCTTCGACACCAACGATTGTGATCGCATCGGCAATGTCGGCGCCGGTCAGCCCGCCCGTTCTGAGCCAGTTGCGAAAGACGCTTTCCGTTTCAGATTTTGATACCGCGGCCGACGCAAGGAGATAGACCTCTTTGTCCGTGACGACCCGTATATCATTGTCCATGCCAGCCCGCTCCCTTGGATCTTATTGGTTTTGCGTGTGAGTGTATCATAGTGCGAGGCAGTTATGAAGAGCCACAATGTCACGCCAGGGCAAATTATTGCGGTTTTGAGGCTTAAGCCAGATTGGCTCCTGGAATTAGGGCCAGCGTGCATGAAACCAAATCGCTTCCTTGAGGCAAAAATATGGTGATCGGCAACAGAGTGAAATGACACACCGGTGCGATTGTGCAACGCACAATTGTGTGCTCACCCCAGCACGGCGGTTTCCCTGGCGCCGGAAATAGGCTCAACCGGGCACACCACCGCGCCTGACGGCAATTAGAGGAAACTCAAAACTTGCGTGCGATGCGGATCACCCAGCCGGCCTCACTCGATACGCTTTATCTAGGCACAGCCATGGCCACCCGCCGGGACCGGGCGAGATAAGGGTGCGGCTGCGCGCCGCCACTGTGAACTTTCGCGACGGGCTGCAGGCAAAGCGGCTACGGCTGCAAGGCGTGACCGTGGGGAGCCGGAAGGATCAGACCGACATGATCCGCGCGATCGAGGCAAATGGGATCAAACCGGTGATCGGCCGGGTGTTCCCGCTGGAGGCGCTGGCCGATGCCTTGCGTTACCAGGACACAGGGCAGCATTTTGGAAAAATCTGCATCGAGATCTAAGCTTCGCGGCGGTACCAGAAGGCATCTTGGATGTGTTCCATTCCAGCGCGTTCGTAAAATCCCGTAGCCTCGGGGACCGAAATTAGGATGAGGCTGACCTGGGGGCCGAGCTGGGCGCGGGCATGCGCCAGCAGGCCACGGCCGACGCCCAGGCCCTGGGCGGAAGGGCAGACAGCCAGCTCCGAGACATAGGCGCACCAGGCGAAGTCGGTGATGCAGCGGGCAACGCCGATCAGTGCGCCATCCAGCCTGGCGGTCAGGATCAGGCTGGCATTGGCGAGCATCGCGGCCAGGCGGGTATCGTCGGTTATGGGCCGATGTGCGCCGAGGCCCGATTCGGCCAGCACGCGGGCGAAGTCCGCGGGGGCGAGATCGGGTTCGGTGCTGTAGCTGACCTGCGACATGGGCTGAGTATGCAGGGTACTTGCCGGGCCGGGAAGCCGCGCGATACTCTGGCCCAAATCAAGTGCCGCCAATCAAGGGAGAGAGACCATGCTGCCAACACGCGAATTAGGGCGTTCGGGGATAAAAATTCCGGCGGTAATGCTGGGCGGAAATGTGTTCGGCTGGACGCTGGACCAGGCCGCCTCCTTCCGTGTGCTGGATGCCGCACTGGAGCGCGGGCTCAACACCATCGACACCGCGGATATGTATTCCAACTGGCTGCCGGGCCATGTCGGCGGCGAGTCGGAGACGATCATCGGCAACTGGATCAAGGCGCGGGGGAACCGGGACCGGCTGATCATCGCGACCAAGCTCGGGCACAGCATGGGGCCGGGTAAGGAGGGGCTGTCCGCCAGCTATATCCCGCAGGCGGTCGAGGCCTCGCTGGCCCGGCTACAGACGGATTATATCGATCTGTATCAGGCACACCGCGACAAGCCGGCGACACCGCTGGAGGAGACTCTGGGGGCGTTCGACAGGCTGATCAAAGCGGGCAAGGTACGGGCGATTGGCGCCTCCAACCATACTGCGGCGCGGTTTGCCGAGGCGCTGGCGGTGAGTGCGGCCAATGGGCTGGCGCGCTATGAGACTTTGCAGCCGAAGTATAATTTAATGGAGCGGCCGGAATATGAGGGCGCGCTGCAGGATCTATGCGTTGCCGAAGGCATTGGCGTGATCAACTACTACGCGCTGGCAGCGGGGTTTTTAACCGGCAAATACCGCAAACTGGAGGACGCTTCCGGCGCGCGCGGAGACACGGTGCGGGCATATTGTAACCCCAAAGGGTTCGGCGTGCTGGCGGCGCTGGATAAAGCCGCGGCGCGGCTGAGTGCCACGCCAGCGCAGGTGGCTTTGGCCTGGGTGCTGACGCGCCCGGGCATCGCCGCACCTATTGCGAGTGCGACCAAGGTGGAGCAGCTAGATGACCTGGTGGCGGCCGCGAAATTGCAGCTGGATGCTGAGGCGATCGCCGAACTGGATGCGGCCAGCGCTTAACCCCGACTTTTCCCAGCCAGCTTCGCGAGGGTCGCAATGATGACTACGAACGCCGCAAATCCAGCGTGCGTGGATACTCAGGCCCTGGCACCGGCTTGGGCTCGGGCGATGGCCCCGGCGTGTGGCCGAAGGGGTTGAAACGTGAGCGGCGGCGGGCTTCGGCGGAATTGGAGTTCACGGGGAAATCCTCGTAGCTCCGCCCGCCGGGATGGGCGACGTGATGCGTCATGCCGCCCACGGCGCGGCCGGTCCATTTGTCGTACACATCGAAGACCAGCGGAACTTGCGCGTTGATGGTGGGGTGCAGCGCCGAGTACGGCTGCCACGCCTTGAAGCGCACGCCGGCGACAAATTCGCCCTGGCGCTCGGTGCGCTGCATCGGCAAAGCGGAACCGTTGCAGGCGAGCGTGTAGCGCTCATCCACCCAACCATTCGCTTTTACCTGCAGGCGTTCGCAGGAACTATCCACATATCGCGCCGTGCCGCCGGAGGTTTGCTCTTCGCCCAGTACGTGCCAGGGCTCCAGCGCATGGCGCAGTTCCAGCTGAATGTCGCGCACCGCCACCTCACCCAGTTTGGGGAAGCGGAATTCCATATGCGGCGCGAACCAGTCTCTATCCAGCGGAAAGCCATAGGCACCGAGGTCGTCCAGCGCGTCGTAAAAATCCGCCTGGTTGTAGTGAGGGAGTAAAAATTCGTCGTGCAGGCGCGTGCCCCAGCGGACCATGGAGCGCTCATACGGGCGCTCCCAGAACGCGGCGACGGCTGAGCGCATCAGCAGCATTTGCGCTGCCGACATTTCCGCATGTGGCGGCATTTCGAAAGCGCGGAATTCGACCAGCCCGCGCCTGCCGGAACCGCCGGCCGGGGCATACATCTTGTCGATGCAGAACTCGGTCCTATGCCCGTTGCCGGTCATGTCGCACAGAATATTGCGGAACAGACGGTCCACCATCCAGGGCGGCGTGTAATTCTGTTGGCTGACCTGCTGAAAGGCGATCTCCAGCTCGTTGATGGAATCCTCGCGCGCTTCATCGATACGCGGATGCTGCGAGGACGGGCCGATGAACAGCCCCGCGAAGAGGAAGCTCAGCGACGGGTGATTATGCCAGAAGCCGAGCATGGATTTCAGCAGATCCGGCCGGCGCAGGAAGGGACTATCCGTGGGACTGGCCGCCCCCATCACCACATGGTTGCCGCCGCCGGTGCCGACATGGTGCCCGTCGAGCATGAATTTCTCGGTGGCCAGGCCAATCTCGCGCGCGGCCTCGTAAAGCTGGCCGGTGCGCTCCACCAACTGGCCCCAGCTGGTAGCGGGGTGGATGTTGGCCTCGATCACGCCGGGGTCGGGCGTGATGGAGAAATTGGTGACGCGCTCGTCCTCAGGCGGGAGATAACCTTCCAGTACCACTTTGCGTCCGAACTCCTCGGCGGTCTGCTCAATGGCGGCGGTCAACTCCAGCCAATCCGCGACATCGTAGAGCGGCGGGTAGAAGATATGGATGATGCCGTCGCGGGCTTCGACGCAGAGGGCGGTACGGACCAGGCCAGGGTCATCCTGGCCGACAACGGGAAGCTCCTGCTGCACGGGGCGGAAACCCTCGATACTGCTCGGGCCCCAGCCGAAGGCGCTCTCGCGCAGCTGCTGCATGGAATCGCGTTTCGGCAGCACGGTTTTGGGTGCGAACGGGTCGGGCTCGAAATCCTGCTCGATATCGACCGGATCAGCCCAGGGCAGGCTTTCCAGCGGCAGGCGCAGGCCGATGGGCGAATCGCCGGGGACCAGGAACATCACCGAATCGCGGAAAAACCATTTGCTGGACTGCCAGCGGCGCGCGCCATCCTGCAGCACACGGCGCAACGGAAGAACAGCGCCAACCGGGGCGGCCAGGCCCTGACCGAAAACTTTGGCGAGGCGTGCGCGTTCCAGCGGGTCCGCCAGCTTGGCATCCTCGGCGACGACATTGGCGGGAAGGCGCTTTTCCTTCCAGAGGTAATAATGGATGTCCTCATGCGCGCCGTTGACGAGATCGGGATCGACCTGCAGCCTCTCGGCCAGTACGCGGGCGAATAATGCGGAGTCCTCGGCGGTGGCGTCGTCGTGGTCATCGTCGCTGGCCAGCAAATCCGGGTTCAGCCACACCGGCTCGCCATCGGCGCGCCAATGCGCGTGGATGGCCCAGCGCGGCAGCTGCTCGCCGGGGTAATGCTTGCCCATGTTGTAGGTGAGTGCGGCACCTTTGCTCCACAGCGGCAGGAGTTTGCGGATCAGCCGGCCGGAATAAGCGCGCTTGGTCGGGCCCAGAGCATCGATATTCCACTCCTCACCCTCTTGGTCGCTGGCGGACACAAAAGTCGGTTCGCCGCCCATGGTCAGGCGCACATCGCCGCGCAGCAGCGCGCGGTCCACCGCGGCACCTCGGGCCAGAATCTCCTGCCACTGCTTGGGGCTGTAGGGTTTGGTCACGCGCGGGGTTTCGGAGATGCGTTTGACTTCCATATGGAACTCAAACTCGGTCTCTGTGCCGTCCTCGGCGCTGAACCCACCTGTGATGGCCGCGGCGGAACCCGGAGAAGGTGTGGCGGCAAGCGGGATATGGCCCTCGCCGGTAAACAGGCCGGAAGTGGCATCCAGGCCGACCCAGCCGGCGCCGGGCAGATAAACCTCGGCCCATGCGTGCAGATCCGTGAAATCGACCTCGGGGCCGGCGGGGCCGTCGATAGGTTTGATGTCGGAGGTGAGCTGGATGAGGTAGCCGGAAACGAAGCGCGCGGCATAGCCGAGATGGCGCATCAGGTTGACCAGCGTCCATGCGGAATCGCGGCAGGAGCCTTTGGCCAGGCCCAGGGTTTCCTCAGGCGTGTAAACGCCCGGTTCCATGCGCACCACGTAGGAAACGCGCTGGTTGAGCACGCTGTTGACCCCGACCAGCATATCGATAACGCGCATCTCCTTGCCGACATAGGCCTCGCGCATCTCATCGATGAGGGCGGCAAGCATCGGGCCGGGCGGTGTGAGCAGGCGGAACGGGGCAAGCTCCTCGGCCAGGATGTCGTCGTACACGAAGGGCCAGGTCTCGGCCTCCGGTTCCAGAAAAAAGTCGAACGGGTTGATGGTTGCCATATCGGCCACGACATCCACAACGACGTCGAAATGGGTGATGCGCTCGGGGAAGACAACGCGGGCGAGGAAATTACCCTGCGGGTCCTGCTGCCAGTTGAGGAAATGCGGCTCCGGCGAGATTTTAAGGGAGTAGGAAATGATCGGGGTGCGCGCATAGGGCGCCGGGCGCAGGCGGATGGTTTGCGGACCCATGGCCACCGGGCGGTCATATTTATACGAGGTGCGATGCGTGATGGCGGCGAGGATAGACATGCAGGCTCCTAACTTCCCGGCGGCAAAACACCAGAGGGTCTCGGTGGCTACGTCACCACGGGATTAAGTTTTTTGCAATGCAATAACGGCCGGCGAAAAAAATGGCCAGCCAGGCGCGGCTTTCGCGTAACATGATGTAATCTTAGGCTTTTGTTGGCGTATATTGCCCCGAAACCATGCTCTCGGTTATTACGGAGCCATGATCATGAATAACGGCCAGCAGCCTGATTGATCCGAGTGCCTAACGCTGGAAGCCTGCCGCGCGGACCTTGCCGAAATTCTTGGCCAGGAAATAACCGCCGATGGTGAAGCCCAGCGCGAAGCCGAGCCAGCCGGGATGGCGGATGAACAGGAACAGCCCGAGGAACAGATTGGCCGCACCCCAAAGCACGTTCACCTCGGGTGGCGAGGGGGCGACGCCGCGTGGCGAGGTGAAGGGGCTGGGAAACAGCTCGCCGCGCAACCCGGCGGTGAGATGCGGGATGGCGTTACAGACCAGCGCGCCGGCAATGAAGCTTAGAATGAAATGAACGAGATGCATGGTGCCCCCTTTTTACCCGCTATTTTTGCCTGCTATTTTTGAGCGGCGATCGCCGCCTCCATGGCCGCGACCGCCGACAGGTTGATGATACCACGCGCGGTCGTGCTCGGCACAGCAATATGCAAAGGCTTGGCTAGGCCCAACAGCATCGGGCCGACGGTAACCGCCTCGCCCACGGCTTTGACCAGGTTGAAGGAGATATTGGCGGAGTCGATGTTCGGGAAGATCAGCAGATTGGCCACGCCCTTCAAAGTCGAATCCGGCAGTGCCTGATTGCGAATCTGCTCGACCAGTGCTGCATCGGCATGCATTTCGCCATCCACCTCCAGCTCGGGGTCCTGGGCTTGGATGAGCCGCAAAGCGTGGCGCATTTTTTTAGCGCTGGGGGAGTTGGAAGCGCCGAAATTGGAATGCGACAATAGTGCCACCTTGGGGGTGAGGCCGAAATGCCGCACGGTCTGGGCTGCGATCAGCGTCATCTCGGCAATTTCCTCGGCGCAGGGCTCCACATTCACATGGGTGTCGCAGAAGAATAAGGGGCCGGCCTGCAATATGAGGGCGGTGAGGGCAAACACCCGGCCGGAGCCGGTTTTGCGCGGGATGATAGGCAGCGCGTATTGGAACTGCCGCCACCAATCGCCGGTGCCGCCGCAAATCGCGGCATCGGCCTCGCCCACGGCCAGCATCATGCCGGCGGCAACGGTGGGGCGTTTGGCGATATGGCGGGCCGCCGCATCCGGCGGGGTGCCGCGGCGGCCGACGCGTTTGGAATAGGCCTCCAGCAGACGGGCAAACAGTTCCGGCTCCTGGTCGAGATCGACGATGCGCACATCCACGCCGGGGGTAAGGCGCAGGCCGAGGCTCTTGATGCGGGCCTGAATGGCATCGACCCGGCCGAGCAAAATCGGTTTGGCCATGCCGTCATCCACCACGCTCTGCACCGCGCGCAGGGTGCGCTCGTCCAGCCCCTCGGCATACACGATACGGGGCTTGGCTTTTTTCGCAGCCTCGATGACCGGGCGCAGCAGCTGGCCGGAGCGCACGATGTTGCGTTCCAGCTCGTGGCGATAGGCGTCGAAATCCTCGATCGGCTTGCGTGCCACCCCGGCATCCATGGCGGCTTTGGCCACGGCTGGGGCGATATGCATGATCAGGCGCGGATCGAACGGTTTGGGGATGATGTAATCCCGGCCGAACACGGGTGCCTGGCCGCCATAGGCTGCGGCAACCGCCTCGGACGCTTCCGCCTGGGCCAGCTCGGCGATGGCCATGACCGCCGCCAGCTTCATGCTTTCGGTAATGGCGGTGGCGCGGACATCCAGCGCGCCCCGGAAGATGAACGGGAAGCACAGGACGTTGTTGACCTGGTTGGGGTAGTCCGACCGGCCGGTGGCGACGATGGCATCGGGCCGGGCTCTGTGTACGATATCGGGCAGGATTTCCGGCTCGGGATTGGCCAGGGCGAGGATGAGCGGGTTAGGCGCCAACAGGGCCAGCCACTCTTCCTTCAACACGCGCGGCGCCGAGAGGCCGAGGAAGATATCGGCGCCGGGCAGCACATCGGGCAAAATGCGGGCGTCGGTGGCCCGGGCGACATCGGTGAGTGTCTCGTCGAGGTTGGGGCGGCCCTTATAGATCACGCCCTCTTTATCCGTCATCGTGATGTTTTCGGGCTTGGCGCCCAGCGCGATGAGGGTGCGCACACAAGAGAGTGCCGCCGCCCCTGCCCCGGAGCTGACAATTTTGATGTCCTCAATGCGCTTATTTTGCACCTTCATGGCGTTGATCACGGCCGCACCCACGATGATCGCGGTGCCGTGCTGATCGTCATGGAACACCGGAATTTTCATCCGGCGGCGGAGTTCCTGCTCGATGCGGAAGCACTCCGGCGCCTTGATGTCTTCAAGGTTGATACCGCCGAAGCTGGGCTCCAGCCGCGCCACCGTCTCGATGAATTTATCCGGGTCGGACTCATCGATCTCGATATCGAAGCTATCGATATTGGCGAATTTTTTGAACAGGACGGCCTTGCCCTCCATCACCGGCTTGCCGGCCAGCGCGCCGATATTACCCAGCCCCAGCACCGCGGTGCCGTTGGTGATAACGGCGACGAGGTTGCCGCGCGAAGTGAGGTCGAAGGAGGCGTCGGGGTCCGCTACAATGGCATCGCAGGCGGCGGCCACGCCGGGCGAATAGGCCAGCGAGAGGTCGCGCGAGGTTTCCATGCGCTTGGTGGCGGTGATGGCCAGTTTGCCGGGGCGGGGCCAGCGGTGGTATTCCAGCGCCGCTTTGCGTAAAGCCTCATCCATGGCCGGACACTCCCCTTTTGTTTCCGAAGGCTTCATGGACCATATAGGGGGGGCGGTACAACCGGTCTTGCCCCGCGTTTAATGCATATGACATTTATGAAGAGGAGATAGTGGTGCGGCCGAGAAGACTCGAACTTCCAAGGGGTTTCCCCCACAAGCACCTCAAGCTTGCGCGTCTACCATTTCGCCACGGCCGCACATGGGAAACCACCGGGGGTAAGCCGGTGCGGGGAGCCTATAGACTATGAGTTTTGTGCCTGCAACCTCACGTCAAACCCCGCTGCAAACCCCGCTGCAAACATGGGAGGTGAGCCCGGGTTTGACACTATATGACGATGCCGTGACGCGGATGCAGGAGCGGGCCGCCGCCATCCATGCCGGAGAAGCCGACGAGTTGGTGTGGCTGGTGCAGCATCCGCCGCTCTACACAGCCGGAACCTCGGCCAAGCCCGAGGATCTGCAGGAGCCGGACCGGTTTCCGACGTTTAAATCCTCACGCGGCGGACAATGGACCTATCACGGGCCGGGGCAGCGCATCGCTTATGTAATGCTGGACCTTACCCGCAAACACGGGAGTTTTCCGCAGCGCGATGTGCATTGCTTTGTGCGTGCCCTTGAGCGCTGGATGATCGCGACCCTGGCCGATTTCGGCGTGAAGGGCGAAATCCGCGCGGGCCGAGTCGGCATCTGGGTGGTGCTGGCGGATGGAACCGAGGCGAAAATCGGTGCCATCGGCGTACGGGTGACGCGCTGGGTGACCTGGCATGGGCTGGCGCTGAATGTGGAGCCCGATTTGAGCCATTTCGGCGGCATCGTGCCTTGCGGCATAGCCGAGCATGGGGTGACCAGCCTGCGGGCGCTCGGGGTAGAGGCTTCCATGGATGAGGTGGATGCGGCGCTGAAGCGCCATTGGGGTCAGATATTCGAATGAAGATTTTTGTCTATGGCACGCTGACGGATATGGATGCGTTCGGCCGTTGCGCCGGCGCGCCCGTGAAGAGGGCGCCGGAGCCGGCCAAGCTGCATGGCTATAGCCGGGTTTTTCTGCGTGGCGCCCGCTACCCCACCCTGCGCCGCACGCCGGGGAAACATGTGGAAGGGATGGTGGTGCGCATCACCGCCGACATGTTTGTACGGCTGTGTAACTACGAATCCGTGCGCTACCGCGTGGAGCATCTCCGGCTGCATGGCGCCTCTGGCCCGCACCGGGCACGGGTGTTCATCGGCGATGCGCCCACGAAGCTTGCTTGGGTGCCGGATGAGAAGATCATGACGTTGCGGTCGCGGACGTTTTAGCACGTTTTGGTTGCGTACTGGGCGCGCACACTCTGGCTCACGAAAACGTCAACATTACAAACCTTTCGGCAGAATTGAAATCGGTTCATATTAGAATTGACTACCATTGGTTGTACCGAAATAATAACTGGCCATTAGAGTCGACGATCTTCTTCAAACATAAAACTGTAGGCCAATGCAGGAAGCAAATGCCCAACCAACTCCATAGCAGGACAACGCCAGCGTGAACGCCTATGGCTTCATGCCGCATGGGTTTTGTTTCGAATGGCGTCCGGGCGTTTTATGGCTGCATGTTGTCTCCGATCTCGCGATTGCCATCGCCTATTTCGGGATCAGTTTTCTACTCTTCTATCTCGTGCGGCGGCGGCGGGATCTACCGTTTCAGCTTTTGTTCATCCTCTTCAGCACCTTCATTATTCTATGCGGCACCACGCATCTGTTCAGCATCTGGGTGCTATGGCACGCCGACTATTATCTCGAGGGCTATGTCAAAGCCCTCACGGCGGTCGTCTCCCTTGTCACATTTGCCATTCTGGTCTCGGTGCTTCCGCGCGCCATGCAGGCGGCACTTTCACTGGAGGCGCTGGTGACCAGCCGGGGTGCTGCGCTGGAAGAGGCCAATGCCGCACTGCGCGCGCAGATCGCCGCCCGCGAAACCATTGAATCGGCACTGCGGCAGTCCCAGAAGATGGAGGCGATCGGCCAGCTGACCGGCGGTATCGCACATGATTTCAATAACATGCTGCAGGCGATCGGCGGCAGCACGGAGCTGGCGCAGCGCCGCGTGACACAAGGGCGAGCCGGCGAGGCGGCGCATTATCTGGATAATGTGCGCCAGACGGTGGAGCGGGCGACGGCCTTGACCAACCGGCTGCTCGCCTTTGCCCGGCGCCAGCCTTTGCAACCGCGCGCGGTTAGGCTCGATGAGCTGATCACCGGCATGGAGGAGCTGCTGCGCCACACGCTCAGCTCCGCCAACGCCGAGATTACCTTTGATCTGCGCCTGAAAGACGGTGACACACTGGTAGAGTGCGACCCCAATCAGCTGGAAAACGCGTTGCTCAACGTTACCATCAATGCGCGCGACGCCATGCCCCATGGCGGCAACCTGGTCATCAGCACGCGCCAGTCCAGCCTCAGCATCACCGATCTCGCGGGCCATCATGATGTGGAGCCCGGCGACTATGTGGAGCTGGTGATCGCCGATACCGGCACCGGCATGGATGAGGCGACCAGACTGCGGGTTTTCGAACCGTTTTTCACCACCAAACCAACTGGCCATGGAACCGGGCTTGGCCTGTCCCAGGTGTATGGTTTTGCACGCCAATCGGGCGGGCTGGTGACGCTGGAAAGCCGGCAGGGCGTGGGCACCAATGTGCGTCTGTATCTGCGCCGTGCTGTCGCGGGGGCGGTGGTTGACGTGCCGGAAGGGGAGGCGCCGGAAGTGACTGGCAATGCCAGGCTGTTGCTGGTGGAGGACGACCCGATCGGGCGCAGGATCGCGGCGGAATATTTGCGTGAGCATGGTTATGACGTGCTGGAGGCCGAGGATGGGCCGGCGGCCCTTGAACTGTTTCACCACGCGGCTGCGCTGGACCTGCTGATAACCGATGTCGGGCTGCCGAACGGCATGAACGGCCGCCAGCTGGCCGATATCATCCGGGAAAGCGCCCCTGCTTTGCCGGTGCTGTTCATCACCGGCTATGCCGGTGCGGCGCGAATCGACCAGTTGGAGGCTGGCATGCAGCTCCTGACCAAGCCATTCGCGCTGCCGATGCTGACAGCGCAGGTGGAATTGGTGCTGAATGCCAAAACCAGGCAAACTGTACCTTAGTTAATGTGGGCCGTGCCCTATATGTAGCGCATGCAAATCTCTGTCCTCGACCAATCCCCGATTAAATCCGGCGTCTCGCCTTCTGAGAGCATTCGCGAAAGCCTGGTGCTGGCGCGCGAATGTGAGCGCTTTGGCTATCACCGCTACTGGCTCTCGGAACATCATAATACAGATTCGGTGGCGGGCTCCGCGCCGGAAATTCTGATTGCGGCGATTGCCGCGACCACCAGCCGCATAAGGGTGGGGGCGGCAGGGATTATGCTTCCGCATTATTCCGCCCTGAAAGTGGCCGAGCAGTTCAAGGTGCTGGAGGCGATTGCGCCGGGGCGGATTGATCTGGGGCTTGGCCGGGCCCCGGGCTCGGATGGGCGCACGGCCTTTGCCCTGAACCCCAATGCGGCACGGGCATCGGACATGTTTCCCACCCAGGTGCGCGATTTGATGGCATGGGGCACCGGTGCTGCTTTGCCGGTGGAGCATCCGTTCCGGGAAATCATCTGCCAGCCGCAGGGGCCGACCAGCGCGGAAATCTGGATTCTTGGTAGCTCGACCTATGGCGCACAACTGGCCGGGTATTTCGGCCTGCCCTACTGCTATGCGCATTTCTTTACCGACGGCGAGGGCACCGAAGAGGCGCTGGATGCCTATCGCCGGAGTTTCACGCCCTCGGCGATTTTGGCTCAGCCCCATGCGGCCATTGTAGTGGCGGCTTTGGCGGCGGACACGCTGGAGGAGGCGGAATATTGGTACCGCTCGCGTGCCGTGGCCTGGGCCCTGCGCGGGCGCGGCAAATTTTTGCCCCTGCAGACGCCGGAAGATGCCGAAAAGGTTGAGCTGACGGAGGTTGAGCGTGCCCGTATGGCGGCAGCGCGGGAGCGGGCATTTATTGGGGCGGCCCCTGAGGTAACAGAACGGCTGCGGGCGCTTTCGGCACGTTTGGGGCTGGACGAGTTGGTGATCACCACAGGTACCACCACCCCTGCGTCGCGGATCAAATCCTATGAGTTGTTTGCGAGGGAATTCGGGCTCGGCGGCACCTAACAATTCGTTTCGTATCCATGGGTATATTGCGCGGTATAATTCAATATTTTCAATATGTTGAGAGAAAACGTGGCGGTAAGATGGAAACGCCTTCATGAGCCGTTTCTTGCAATGAGGCAACCTCGCTGGCGAGGTGTTGAATTCTCCGGGGGGCGTGTCGATGTCCGGTACATGGCACCACGCCACAACACAAAAGGAGACATCTCATGAACAAAGATCGGATTGAAGGCGCTGCCAAACAGGTCAAAGGCGCCGTGAAGGATGCCGCCGGTAAGATCACGGGCGACGCCAAGCTGCAGGCCGAAGGCAAGGCCGATAAGGCCGAGGGCAAGATCCAGAACGCCATTGGCGGTCTCAAGGACAAAGCCAAACAATAAGCCTCTTTAGGCTTGAAGGCGGCGGGGCTAAGGCGCCGCCGCCTTTTTCGTGCCCTGTCTTTGGAGATATCGCATTATGCAAAGCGCACCCCGCCTGGCCTTGGTTTTCGCCGCCCTGCTTGGCCTCGCCGCCTGCAATGACTCGGGCGATGCCGCGAAGCAGGATTTCAACGCCGCCGGGCAGAATCTCGGCAATGGCAATATTGGCGCCGGCGCCAACGATACGGGCCATGCCTTCAGCAGCGGCGCCAACGCCACCGGCCAGGCCATCAGCACCACCGCTCACAACGCTACGCAGTAATTTCGGCGATGAAACGGCAATAAAGCGGTATTGAAATTTATCGCGAAGGCGGCATGATGCGGACATGATTCGCATACCGTCGCTTTTTCTGACTTTTGCCGCTCTTTTGGGCCTGAGCGCCTGCAACCCCAGTGGAAACCGGGCGCAGCAGGATTTCAACAACGCCGGCACCGATCTGGGGCATGGCGCCCTCGGCAGTGGTGCCAATGCGATCGGCCAGGGTTTTAGCAATGGGGCCAATGCCACGGGCGACGCCATCAGCACCACGGCAAATCAGGTCGGCCAGGCGTTTCAGAAGTAAACACCAGCCCCTTATACCAGTCATCGCGGTCTCTGACTCTTTGTACGATTCCGAAATTCGGCTGGGCTGTGATTCACTGAGGCGCGCCGATTCGGGTGCGGGAGGTGGGTATGGGTCGGCCGGTTGAGATCACGAAT
>JAMFRU010000012.1 GCA_026224875.1 Acidocella sp. | reverse complement strand
TGGCCACAGCGCAGGCTTGAGATGCAAAAGCCTCGTTGGATTCGATCACATCCATGTCGGCAATCGAAAGCCCGGCTTTTTTCAACGCCTTCTGGGAGGCCGGGATCGGCCCCAGCCCCATATACTCAGGGTCCACGCCGGCATGGCCATAGGCGACGATGCGCGCCAGCGGCTTTGCCCCGCGCCGCGCCAACTCCGCACCACTCACCACAACAACGGCGGCTCCACCATCATTCAAACCCGAGGCATTACCGGCGGTAACGGAACCATCCTTCTTGAAAGCGGGCTTCAAGGCCGCGAGTTTTTCGTCGCTGACGTCATCGCGCACATGCTCATCCGTATCGAACACCAGCGTGCCTTTTTTGGAAGGCAGATCGACCGGAACGATTTGCGATTTGAAGCGCCCCTCGGAAATCGCCAAAGCGGCGCGGCGGTGTGATTCCACCGAGAACTCATCCTGCGTTTCGCGCGAGATCTGGTAGCGTGTGGCAACGTTCTCCGCCGTGATACCCATATGGCCATGGCCAAACGGATCGTTCAGTGCGCCGGTCACCATATCCAGCATCTTGCCATCCCCCAACCTCGCCCCCCAGCGTGCGGCGGGGAGTAGATAACCGCCACGGCTCATGCTTTCCGCACCACCTGCAACGGCAATATCGGCATCGCCCAGCTGAATGATCTGCGCGGCAGACACAATGGTCTCCAGGCCCGAGCCGCACAGGCGGTTGACGGTCAACGCCGGCGTCTCAAACGGAATGCCGGCATCCACGGCGGCAACGCGCGATAGATAAGCATCGCGCGGCTCGGTATGGATGACATTGCCCATCACCACATGCTGCACCTCCGCCGCCGCAACCCCGGCATCGGCAAGGGCGGCGCGAATGGCTATCTCACCAAGCTTGGTGGGCGGGATATCCTTCAGGCTTTTGCCAAAATCACCAATGGCAGTGCGCTTGCCGGCAATGATGAAACTCTCTTGCATTCGAGACCTGCCTTCTCTTCAAAATGGACGTGATCGCTCTGCGGACCGCCAACCATGGCACGCTGGCTGGCATTCACTCTAAACCAGCCTGGCCGGTATCGCTGGTGCGATGCAGCACAACCTCAAACGGCCAAGGCTTCTTCCCAGCTCGGATCACTTTCCAAAAGTTTCCGGTAGCGCAGCAGCTTGCCCGTGGCGGCGAGCCCCAAAGCCGCCATGAGGCGATCACCACGGCGATACAATGCCACGAATCTCTCTTCCTCGCCGGAGCCGAACACCAGCCTCACCTCATCATGCGCCACCGGCGTCCCGACCAGCTGAAGTTTTAGCCCATATTGATCCGACCAGAACCACGGCACCGGCGCGTAAGGGCCAGGATGCACGCCACCAGCTTCAGCGAGCAACCGTCTGGCCGCATGCTCGCCCTGGCGCACGGCATTATCCCAATGTTCCACCCGCCGGAATTCGCCATACCGGTTGTTGGGCCAGCGCGCGACATCGCCGGCCGCAACAATGCCGGGTGCTGCGCGGCAGCTCTCATCGCACATCACGCCGTTATCGATATTGAGCCCCGAGCCCTCCAACCAGCCCGTATTGGGAATAACGCCGATGCCGAGTACGGCGACATCCGCGTCTATGGCGCTGCCGTCGCTGAGGTGCAGGCGGCGCAGCCGGCCCTCGCCTTCGAAAGCGGCCGCCGCAACGCCAAGCCGCACATCCACGCCGCGCCGGCGGTGGATGTTCGCCATGATCATGGCGATGTCATGCCCCAGCACATGCGCGGCGGGTGCCACCTGCTCCACCATGGTCACATGCAACCCCATGGTCCGTGCCGAAGCCGCAACCTCCTGGCCAATAAAACCGCCGCCGACGATGACCAGCCTGCATCCAGGCCGCGCCAAATCATCGCGCAAAGCGACAGCGTCCTCCAGACTGCGCAACAGATGCACACCGGGCATTTCAGCACCCGGCAGTCGGCGCGGGGCGGAGCCGGTGGCAATCACGATCCCGTCAAAAACCTCCGCGCCACCATCGGAGAACCAGATTTTGCGCGTGGCCACATCGAGTTTTTCAGCACGGCAGCCAAGGCGCCATTCCGCGCCGGTCAATTCTTTATCGATATGCAGCGCAGCTTTTTCAACCGGCCAGTCACCGCGCACGATCTCTTTCGACAGTGGCGGCCGGTCATACGGGCGGTGCGGTTCGTCACCGATAATGACGAGGCGGCCTGCGAACCCCTCGCGGCGCAATGCGACGGCGGCGTTGAGCCCGGCGAGTGAAGCACCGACGATGGCAATGGATTTTAGCGTCATGTTCAACCTTGTTGCGTTTGGTCCAGCCAGCTACGGGCCTGGGCCAGGTCAGCAGCGGCACCACGGCGCAACAGGCCGATATCGCTGCTGATCGTGATAAATTTCAGCCCACGCCCCGCCAGCGCCTGGGCATTGGCCAGGCCAAGTGCTGCGGCACCGGGAATTTTGCCATGCCGTAGGCACGCGGCGGCGACCTCATCAATGGCGGAAAACACCTGCTCCGGCATGGTGAGGGCCGGGCCAAAGCCGAGCGACAAAGCGAGGTCCACCGGCCCAACGAAAAGACCATCGACACCCGGCGTGGCGGTAATGGCGTCCAGATTATCCATGGCTTCCGCGGTTTCGATCATAACAAAACACAAAGGCTCGCGCGGCACGGCACCTGCGGCTGCGTAGTAATTCCGCACCGGCCCGTAGGAACGGATACCAT
>JAMFRU010000122.1 GCA_026224875.1 Acidocella sp. | reverse complement strand
CCCCCGCCCCCCCCGCCCCGCCCCGGGGCCGGGGCCCCGGTCCCCCCTAACACCCTGGTTGGCCGTGCTTTTTTTGGGGTCCCCGCGCGGGGGGACACCCCCCCCGCCCCCCCCCCCCAAAACCTCTCCGTCCAACCTAGAACTTATACGTCAACGCAAGCGAGACGACGGCTTCGTTTTTGGTGTCGCTGATCGGGCTTTTGGCGGCGTCGCCGAGGAGGCGGTCGTAGGCGCCGTTTACGCTTACGATGACGCTTTGCGTGACGAAGTAGTTGGTGCTGATGCCGATGCCGGCGGTTTTGATGCCGGCATGGGCTTTGAAGTATTGGTAGTTGGTGCTGGCGGCCTGGTTATGGCTGACGCCGAAATAGGTTTGCATGTAGCGCCCGTCTGCGACGGTAACCGTGGGCCCCAGGAACCAGGCGAATTTCGCGGAGCTGCCGGGCATGGGCATATAGGCCCCCACATCGCCGACGTAGCCGAAGGAGGCGCCCAATTGTTTACGGACATCGACGCGGATGGTGAGGGGGAAGCTTTCGGACACCACGGTTGTGGCGAAGAATTTCAGCTCGGGCGCGGGGTGGATGTCGCCCATGCCGGTGAGGATTTTGCCGTCCACATGCTGGCCGCGGCCGAAATCGTAGGTAATGGCGCCGCCGACGCTGATATGGCGGAAGCTGAAGAGATTGGCGCCGATACCTTCACCGGTGGAGATGAAGAAGATGTCTTTATAGCGGATATCGACGGCGGGGCCGCCCTGGATTTTGTAGCGGGAGAGACCATCGCCTACGGGGCTGAAGTTCGTGCCCAGGCCGAGTTCGATCTGCCAGGTGGGGATGGTGGGTTCGAACAGGCGTTGCAGCTGGATGCCGGAGGAATATTGCCATTCGGCCAAGGGCGAGGGCGTTTGCGCCTGGGCCGGGCGGGCGGCCATAAACAGTATGGCAAACACGGTGGCGAGAAACGCGGGAGCGTACGCGGGGGTGAGATAGAAAACGACCCGCGTACGCTCCCGGATACGCGCACCGAACGTGACTAAAAATTTACCCATATCTCTCCGCCTTAGTATTCCCTGAGATGTGAAAATGGGCCGATGTTGACGCGGGAGCAATGCGTTCAAACCTGAATTATTTGTTGGGTTTCAGTTATATATCCAAACGGTTACCGTTTGGTAGGCGAATTCACCCAATCGGGCGCATCAAGGCCATGGCGGCGGCGTTGCCGGAGCGGATCGCGCCTTCGATGGTGGCGGGCAGGCCGGTGTCGGTCCAGTCGCCGGCCAGTACCACGTTGGGGTTGCTGGTGCGGGTGTTGGGGCGCAGTTTCATTTGTTCCGGTGTGGTGCGGAATGTGGCGCGGCGCTCCCACAGCACGCGGTGCGCCGGAATCTCGGCATCCAGCGCGAAAACCTTGACCAGTTCGGCCCAGACGCGGCGGACCATCTCCTCGGCATCGATGCCCAGATACCGGTTGGCGGCGGAGATTGTGACGGAGACGACATCCGGCCGGGCGAACACCCATTCCGAAATACCGCCGACCAGCCCCCAGAAGCCGGCCTCGCCTGGTGGCATCTGGCATTTGAAATGGATGTTGCAGATGGATTCGAATTCGGCCGGAACGACGAGGCCTGGGATCAGCTCCGCCGCGATCCAGGGCGGTGTGGCGACGACGGTGGCCTGGCCTGGCGTGAGCGCGGTGACGCGTTCGGAAAAACGGATTTCCGCGCCATGCGCGCGTAGCCAGTCGATGGCCGGGTCTATAAAGGTTTCGGACAGGCCAACGCGGGCCCAGCGCGGCAAAGTGGCATAGCCGCCGCGCTCCATGGTCTCGGAGATCACCGATTGCAAAGCGGTGGCCGAGGCTTCCTCCGGCATGGTGTTGAGCGCCGAAATGGCCATCGGTTTGAGCAGTTTATTAAACAGCGCGCCGGAGCCGCCGATCAGCCCGGTTACGGTATCGTTGGGTTTGGCGCGTTTGAATTTCAGCAGCGAGCGGTAATGGTGCAGCTGCGTGCCCGGCACGCGGCGCGTTTTGGAGAATATCCACCACGGGAAGGAGCCGTGGTTGAGGTGCAGGGTCCAGGCCTCACCGGTTTTAATGCTGCGAAAGGGGAAAATCGGCTCGGCCGGGCCAAGCAGCGAACGCCGCGCGCCGATGCGGTGCAGATAGGAGAGGGCCGAGATATTGCCCGACATCATCAGATGGTTGCCGTTATCGATGCGGCAGCCGAGCTGCTTGTCGAAATAGGAGCGCGCACGCCCGCCGGCATGGGGGGCGGCTTCGAGCACCACGACATGGTGGCCAAGTTCGGTGAGCTGGCAGGCTGCGGCGAGGCCGGCAAGGCCGGCGCCGATGACATGAACGCTCATGGCCTCCCCCTCACTTTAGCAACGGCATTTTAGCAGCTTCATTCCGGCAGCTTCATTTTATGAACAAACGCGCGGCAAGCATCAACTTGCGCCATTTGGGCAATTTTATTCTCCCCTTGGCATAGTTGAATGCACGGTTTTGCAAAATACCCAATAAGGGCCGGTAGCTGGCCTCCATCAGGCGGGCCGGGCGCATGGCCGTGGCATCGCAGCGGGCCATGGCGGCATGCGCGCGGGCAAAGTTTTCCTCCGCCATTTCAGCTACCTGGCGGCATACGCGGGGTAAATCAGGCGAGGCAAGCGCGCCATCGGGGGTTAATGGCACGCCTTCGGCCTGCAATAACTCCCGTGGCAGATAGAGCCTGCCGTTGGCGGCATCCTCGCCCACATCGCGTAAAATATTCGTGAGTTGCAGGCCGCGGCCCAAAGCATAGGCGACTTCGACGGCATGTGTGGAGGCATCGCCAAAAACGCGGACGGAAAGCCGGCCGACGGCGGAGGCGACGCGGTCGCAATATAAATCCAGCTCATCGAGGCTGGGGGCGATGATGGGTTCGCCCGCATCCATCTCCATACCCTCGATAATGGCGAGGAAATCTTCCTGGCTGACCCCGTAATCCTCGCGCACCGTGAGCAAAGCGCGGGTGATCGGGCCATCCGCCTGGCCCTGGTACAAAGCGCCGATGCGGTTGCGCCATTCGTTCAGTTCGGTCTGTTTGGTAGCGAAGTCGCGGCCTTCCTCGTCGGCGATATCATCCACCACGCGGCAGAACGCGTAGATGGCGTACATCGCATCGCGCCTGGGTGCGGGCAGGATCTTCATGCCGTGATAGAAGGAGGTGCCGGATTGTTTCACCAGCGCGGTGACAAAGGCGGTGTCTTCAGGTGTCATAGTATATGCTTCAACCCGGCGAGTGAGGCGGTAAAAACGTCGAATTTGCTGAGTTTTACGCGCGTGGCCAGCGGGTCGCCATGGCGTAGCTTGGCTGTGAGGCGCAGGGCAAGGCCCACGATGATGGCGCATTCGATGCGCATACGGCGGTTTTTCACCTGGCCCGGCAAAGTGACGGCCAAAGCGTTGAGGCGCTCGGTCTCGTCCAGCATTTTATCGAAAACATCGCGCAAGCCCGGCACGGTTTCCGAGCGGGCGATGTCGTCCGTGGTGAGCCCCGTCTGTTTGAGCCAATCCTGGGGAATGTAGCAGCGGTCGAGGTCGCGTAAATCGCGGGCGCAATCCTGCAGATGGTTCAGCACCTGGAGCGAGGCGCAGAGCGCATCGCTGGCCGGCCAGGTGGTGTGCGCCTCGCCGTGCAGGTCGAGCAGGAAACGCCCCACGGGTGCGGCGGAGTAGCGGCAATAGTCGAGCAGCTCGGCCCAGCTGGCGTAGCGGTTTTTAACGGCGTCGCGCCGGAAGGCGATGAGCAGCTCGCGGGCATGGATATCCGGCACGCCGGAGGTGGCAAACGAGTCGCGCAGCCGGGCGGCACTGGGGGAGCCAGTCATGGCCTCGCCGGTCAGCACCGCTTCCATCAGGTCGAGCCGGGCGATCTTATCGGCGGGGGCAAGGGCCGGGCTGTCGGCAATGTCATCGCCATTGCGGGCGAAGGAATAATAGGCGTGGACATGCGCGCGCAAAGGCGCGGCGATGAGGATGGAGCCGACCGGGAAATTCTCATCCCCCCGGTCCTTGCCCGACCAGGCTTCCACGCTGGGGGCACCCGGGGCAGGGGTGGGCTTGGCCGTGGGGGGATGCAAAATATTGTCGTTGGCGATCATGTGGCTCCCCCATAGGCGCGTTTCTTCCAGGTTGCACCTGTGCCGCGCCAATACTGCACGGCGGAGGCCAACGTGGCCGCCATATAGAAGGCGGCGATGCCGGGCAGCAGCAGGGCCATCGCCTTGGGCTGGTTATAGCGCTGCAGCGTGGGAAAGAAGCTGAGCGCGCCAAGCCCATAGGTGACGAGGCCGATGAAGAAGCGCCAGGACAGAAACCCGCTGAACAATATGGCGCAGGGGGCAACAAACCAGACCAGGGCCAGGCCGAGTATGGTGCCCGCCAGTGTCAGCGCCGAATAATTGAGCTGGGTGAACGCGCTGCGGGTGATCATGGCCCAGATATCGGCGGTGTGCGGATAGGGGCGGATGGATTGCGCCAGGCCGGAATGGCCGAGATACAGCGCCCCGCCCTTTTTCACTGCCCGGGCGAGTGCCACATCGTCGATCAACGCGCCCTTGATGCACGCTAGGCCGCCGATGCGCCGCAACGCCTCGCGCCGCAGCAGCACCGTGCCGCCGGCCGCTCCCGCCAGTTTTGCGCGCGGGTTGTTTACGCGCGCAAACGGGTAAAGCAGCTGGAAAAAATACACGAAAGCGGGAATCAGCAGGCGCTCCGGCCAGGAGATGCAATTCAGCCGCACCATCTCGGAGGCCATATCAACGCGCGGGGTGTTGAGCCGCGCGACCAAAGTGGCGAGATGGCGCGGGTCGTGGGTAATGTCGGCATCGGTGAAGAGCAGCAGCGGCGCGGTGCTGGCTTCCACCCCTTGGGCCAGCGCCCAGAGTTTGCCCGTCCAGCCCGCTGGTTTGGCGGCACCGGTGATGATGGTGAGGCGCGGGTGCGTAGCTGCCGCAGCCGCCGTGCCATCGGCGGAGTTATCGTCCACGAGGATGACGCGGACGGCACCGGCATAATCCTGCGCCAGCAGCGAGGCGATGACCGGGCCGATGAGTGCCGCCTCGTCGCGGGCCGGGACAATTATATCCACATCCGGCGCGGTAAGCGGGCGGGCGGCCTTCAGCTCCGGGCCGGATTCCCAGAATTTGCCGTGCAGAAAGATCAGGTACAGCCAGACCAGCAGGGCCAAAAACACGATCACGGGAACATGCCCTCTTTGCGGGCCCAGGCCAGCGCATCGCGTATGGCCATGGCGGCGGGGCGGGGGGCGTAGCCTAGCTCCCGTCTGGCACGGGCGGAGGAGAAGAACATTTTTTTCCGCGCCATCTTCAGCACGTCGCGCGTCATCAGGGGTGTCTTGCCGGTGCGCGCGGCGACCTGCTCCATGGCCCAGGCCAGCGGCACCAGCGGGGCGATGGGCAGGCGCACCAGCGGCGGGCGCCGCCCGGCCTGCATCGCGACCATGCGGAAAATATCGCCCAGCATCATGTTCTCGGCACCCAGAATATAGGCCTGCCCGGCAATGCCCTTTTCCAGCGCCAGCAGATGCCCCTGCGCCACGTCATCCACATGCACGATATTGAGCCCGGTGTTCACGTATGCGGGCATTTTTCCGCGCGCGGCATCGAGGATCATCTGCCCCGTCGGGGTCGGCTTCACATCGCCGGGGCCAACCGGCGTGGTGGGGTTCACGATAACGATATTCTGCCCGTCCTCGGCCAGCATGCGCACCGCCTGCTCGGCATCGTATTTGCTCTGCTTATAGGCGCCGACATGATGCGCCGCCAGAATCGGGGTGTATTCATCGGCCGGCGTTCCATCGCCGGTAAGGCCCAGGGCCGCCACCGAGCTGGTATACACCGTGCGCTCCACCCCGGCGGCGGCGGCGGCGCGCAGCAGGGATTTGGTGCCATCGACATTGACCAGCCGCATCGCGGTCTCGTCAGGCACCCACAGCCGGTAGTCCGCCGCGACATGGAAGAGGTAGCGGCAGCCGGTGAGGGCGCTGGCAAAACCGGTGGGGGCGGCGAGGTCGAGGGGCACGGTCTCGGCGTCCAAACCATTAAGATTGCGCGTATCCGAACCCGGCCGCGCCGTGACCCGCACCGTGTACCCTGCTGCAATCAATGTTCGTGCCACTGCGGCACCTACGAACCCGGTCGCCCCCGTCACCAGTGCCCGATCGCCCAAAACCAACTCTCCCAGTTTGCAACAGCCCGTACCCGCCATATACCAGCGCCTGTTACTCTTGAAACCATTGCCCCCCAGGTGCAACCACAGCGCCGCAACCACAAGTCCGCAACCGCGAGAACAGACCTATGGACCATATCGTTGATGCCCCCGCTGGAGCCGCTGCCGAAGCGACAGCCGAAGAGACCGCGGATTACAACATGCGGCACTGGACCTATGCCAAGCCGGGGCCCATCCGCACGGGCTCGCCCGAGCATCTGGAAATGCTGACCGAGCTGCTGGGCGCGACCTATAACCCCTACAAGCCGGCAGTGCTTGCTTGGCCGGTGCTGGATGCGGACACCAAGCGGCGCGTAACCTCGCTGCCGATCTGGGACATGGCGGTGCAGGCGGAGAACAAGGCCGGCGCGCGGATCGAGTTTTTCTCCCACACGATCAAAGACAAAAAGCTGCGCGCCGCTTTGGTGCATATGGCCGGCGAGGAGCGGCGCCACCGCCAGGTGCTGGCCAAACTGATCGAGGCCTATGACATCACAATCAAGCCTGACGAAGATTACGTGCTGCCGCGCGATGCCGAATGGGCGTTTCTGGTCACCGGCTATTCCGAATGCATCGACAGTTTCTTCGCCTACGGCCTGTTCGAAATGGCCCGGCGCTCCGGCTTCTTCCCGGAAAAACTGGTCGAGACCTTCGAGCCGGTGGTGCAGGAGGAAGGGCGGCACATATTGTTCTTCACCAATTTCGTCGCCTGGTACCGCGCCAACATGCCCTGGTGGCGCCGCCCGTTCTTCGAGCTGAAAGTGGCGCGGGTTTATGCGTTCCTGGCCTGGGAGCGCATGGGCATCGCCGGCGAGGTTGATGGGATGGAAAATGCCGATGCCAATTTCACCGTCAGTGGCTCCGAAGCGCTGACCGACGAGCTGGACCCGGCGAAACTCATCGATATCTGCCTGGAAGAAGATAAGCGCCGCATGGCCGGCTATGATGTGCGGCTGAAGCGCCCGGTCACCGTGCCGTTTCTGGCGCGCATGATCCGGCTGGTGGTGCGGCCTAAAAAAACGAAGAAGTGAAGACACGATTTTGAGCATAAATTCTAAGTTACTGCCGCCGGTCCTCGCTCTGGCGGGCGTGGCGGTCATCACCGGGCTGGTAATCTATTTTGGCGCCGGCGACGTGCTGCATGTGCTCACATCCGTAAAACCCGCCGGGTTCGGCGCCTATGTGCTGGCGCAATTAATCATCGTGCTGGGCTTGGGCCTGTGCTGGCGCATGCTGCTGCGCTCGCGCCACCATGGCAGTTTCTGGCTGTGCGTGTGGGGCAGGCTGGTGCGCGATGCCACCGGCGAGTTTTTACCGTTTAGCCAGGTCGGCGGGTTTGTGCTGGGCGCGCGGGTGATCAGCCTTGGCGGCGTGGCCATGTCCGATGCCGTGGCCTCGACTTTGGGCGATATCACCACCGAGTTTCTCGCCCAGCTCACCTTCGTCGGCATCGGCCTGGTGGTATTCTCGCGCAAGGTGCCGGGCTCGGCGCTGGTGGTACCCATCGCCATCGGCCTGTGCGTGGCCCTGGCCTCCAGCGTCGGGCTGATATTGGCGCAGCGCGGCACCGGCACCAAACTGTTCCGCGGGCTGGCGATGAAAATCGCGGGCTCAGTGGGCCAGGGGGCAGCGGATAATTTCGACCGGCTGCAGGCGGCACTCGATACAATGTACGGCGAGCGCGACCGGCTGGCTCTGTGCGCCTTCTTCCATCTGGTCTGCTGGTTTGGCACCGCCACCGCTTCCTTCGTTGGCTTCCACGCGCTCGGCGTGCCGCTCTCCTGGCTCGATGCCATGTGCATCGAGGCAATTCTGCACGCAATCATGGCGCTGGCATTTTTCATCCCCGGCCGCGTCGGGATACAGGAGGCCGCATACACCGTGCTGGGCGGGGTGTTCGGCATCCCGCCGGAGATCGCGCTCTCGCTCTCTTTGCTGCGCCGCGCCAGGGATTTTGTGATTGCCGTGCCGGTGTTGCTGGTTTGGCAAGGGTTAGAGGCTAAGAAGCTCAAGGCGGCACTTTAAGAAAAGCAGCAGCTTTCGAAAAAAGGACCACTGCTCCGCGCGCTCGAACCAGTGGCGCGCGCTTCGCAGACCAAAAACTTCTGCCTGGGGGCATGGGTTGTGGCGGTGCCACAACCCATGCCCCCAGGCAGAAGTTTTTTTGCTTCTTTTTGTTCACAAAAAGAAGTGCTTACTTGCTTCTTAAAATGAAAATCCTGTAAAAATTCTTGTCCCTTCCACGAAAGTGACCATGTGTTGGTTTCGGAACGAGGGAGATTAAACATGTCATTACTGGGTTGGATTGTTTTAGGGCTGATTGCCGGCTGGATCGGCAGTCTCATCGTCGATAATGGCGGCAAGGGGCCGATGTTGGACATCGTGCTCGGCATTGTCGGCGCGCTTGTCGGTGGTTTTATCTTCGACGCGCTGGGAGGGGCGCCGATCACCGGCTTTAACCTCTATTCACTTGTCGTGGCCGTTATCGGTGCGGTGGTGGTGCTGGTACTCTACCATGCCGTGGCCGGACGACGCCGACTGTAAAATTTCCGCTTACAAAAAAACCTCTGCCGGGACATCCCGGCAGAGGTTTTTTTATGTCGGCTGCGTCAAGCGGCGTTAAGCAGCTGTTTGCGCCTGCAATTGCGCGGCGCGGGTAGCAAGCCGGGCGCGTACGAGCGGCGGCAGCTGGCGCTGGGATTTGGCACGCGGATATGCCATCTCGCCGGTCGGCGGTTCGCCATCGCAGATATCGAGAAACTCCTGCCAATTATCGAACGCCATGCGCGAGACGTTATCGACGAAGGTCTCCGCCGCAACACCTTCGGCGAGGATAAGATCATGCGCCGCCGTCTCGATATGGTAGTAGCGGAACTGCTCCGGCATCCAGCCTACGCGATGGATGGTGACATTGTTGAGCAGCGCGCCGGCCTGCACCAATATGCCATCGAGCAGCAGTGCATGGTCGGGCGAAAGCTTCAGGTCACGCTTGGGCAAACCCTCACCCAGCGCGCCGGGCATGATGTGGATCGGCATGTTGCGTTGCGGGTCGGCAAAGCGTGTGGCGACGGTGTTGATGCCGATCCAGCGCACCGGCACGGTACGGCCATCGGCCGTCAGCACAAGGTCGCCAGGTTTCAGCGTTTCAATGGCGGCTTCGCCATCGGGCGTCGCGATCATCGTGCCGGCGAGGAAGCAGAGGGTGGAGGGGACAGGGGTGACCGTAACCTCGGTACCGCCGGCGGCTATCGTCAACGGCCCGGCCTGTCCTGCGGTAACCGTAATCGGAACGCCACCGTTGAGATTGGAGCCGGTGACATCTGTGGTGCCGATTACGGTGGTGCCGTTAAAGAGGGTGATGGTCTGAACACCGCCGCCGGTAGGCGCGCTGATCGTATATTCCGTGACCGCGGCGGGCAAGTTAACGAACTCGATCTTATCTATGCCGGCCTGGAAGCCGGTGATCGTGGTGCCGGACAGATCAACGAGCGCGCCGTTGCCGTTGGCAATAAGCGTGCCACCGCCCGTGCCGAAATTGATGGTCGTTCCGTTCAGAATGGTTGCCAACCCGCCGGCCGCGGTAAAGCTGCCGCCGTTGTCGAGGTTGATTGTGGACCCCCCTAAAGCGCTGACCGTTGAGGTGAGCGAAGCGGCGCCGCCATCGACATAGACAGTAAGGCCGGTAAGGGCTGCGAGATCGGTGTTAATGATTGCAGTGCCGCCGACATAGAGGGATAATGCGCTCCCCACACCTAGGACGTTAACCTGTGCGACCGCACCCGGCACAATGACACCCGTAGTGTTGCCAAGGCCTAATACGCCAGTGAGGTTAATGGTTCCCGGTGTGGTGGCGACGGTGTCGATTTCACCATCGTTCAAACCGGTAATCGGACCATGCAGCGTACCGGCAGCGTCTGTGACGGTGAGCGTGTCCGAGTCAATGCCGAGAAACCCAGGTGTGACGGCAATGGTATAGGTTATACCGTTCGCGTTGGGGCCATATGAAGTGGTCGTCGTCGCCATAGTTCTTCTCCCAAATAAAGTCGGATTACTCTGAATAAACACAGATGGTCTCATTCGCGATTTCACCAGGAAATAACGAGAACTCTGCCGGTAAGCTGAAGTCTGCTGTTCAATTTTTTTAGATTCTGTTTTTCTAAACTAACATAGTCATTTCTTGATGCGAGTCATTTATAATGAATCTTGGTTAATTGAACTACCAAAATTGATTACGCAGTTTAATGCAGAATTGTCACCAGAGGACAATCTTTTTTGGGATGTTGCGTTTTGCCCGGAACAATTTAGTGTTTATTACGGTTAGATTATGCAAGTTTTTGGTGTGACGTCTAAAAAACTATACCACCTGTGGTGGCAGAGCGGTTTTCGTTGCAGACCGACATCAATTGTCAGTGAGCATACTAATTACATTTGTTTAATTTATTTTGTTATAAGAAATAATGCGGAATCGTTATAGTCCCGCATCTACCAGCACGCGCCGGCCGCTGGTGCGCGGCCTGGCGGGCATCAGCCCGTGCAAATCCTTGGTGGCTTCAGCGATGGTAAGGCCGGCGAATTGCGGGGTGAGGGTGCGCCCCGCCCGCTCCATGGCGTTGAAGAGCCGCAAAGCCGGGCGCCAGTCCACGGGCGGGGCGAACAATACGGCCTGCTGCTGCTCCACATGAAAAAACAGGCTGGAGAGCAGGCGCGAGAGCTGGTTTTCGGAATAGGGCTGGCCATGGCCGAACGGCGTGCTCTCCATATAGGCCCAGATACCGCGCCGGTTGGGGGCGACCACAATCAGCCGCCCGTCATCCTTCAGCAGCCGCCAGGCCTCGCGCAGGGCCCGCCTGGTGTTCTCCGCCTGCTCCAGCCCGTGTACGATGAGGATGCGGTCGAAGCTCAGATCATCGAACGGCAAAGCCTCTTCCTCCGCCACGCAGGCGAGGCTGGCGCGGCCGGCGGGCCAGGCGGCCGGACCCATGGCGGCGGGCGAGACGGCGAGGCAGCGGGCGTGGTCGCGCCATAGCGACAAATACGGCCCGGTAAAGCCGAGGCCCAGGATGGAGAGGTTGGCGCAGCTGGGCCAAAAGGCGCTTAGTTTTTTGCGCAGCAGATCGGCCGTCAACCGCCCCAAAGGCGTTGCGTAGAATCCGGCCGCATCTCGCGCATCGATCGCCATTGGCTCTATATACACGCCAACGGCCGAGGAGTGACAGTGATGACAGTGACGGTGCAGGCGATTCCCATGCTCTCCGATAATTATTCATGGCTTTTAACCGAAAGCGAGACCGGCAAGATCGGGATTATCGACCCGGCCGAGGCCGCCCCCGCGATTGCGGTGCTGGAGGCGGCGGGGCTGGGGCTGGATATGATTTTCCTCACGCACCACCACCCGGACCATGTGGGCGGGGCAGAGGAGTTGCGCGCATGCTATGGCGCGCAGATCGTGGGCAACCGGGCGGATGCCCACCGGCTGCCCTCGTTGGACGTGCCGGTGCATGAGGGCGCGCTGGTGGCATTCGGCCCGGCCAATGCCCGGGTGATCGAGGTGCCGGGGCATACTTTGGGGCATATCGCCTATTATTTTGCCGATGGTGAGCTGCTGTTCGCCGGCGATACGATGTTTTCCATGGGCTGCGGGCGGCTGTTCGAGGGCACGGCTGAGCAGATGTTTGACTCGTTCGCCAAGTTTTCTGATCTGCCGGATGAGGTGCTGCTGTGCTGCGGGCATGAGTACACGCAGTCCAACGCCAAGTTCGCGCTAAGTATCGAGCCGGATAATGCGGCGCTGAAGGCGCGGGTGGACGAGGTGGAGCGGCTGCGCGCGGCTGGGCTGGCGACACTGCCGGTGAGCCTGGGCGTGGAGCGCGCGACAAATCCGTTTATCCGGGCTGCGACGGCTGAAGAGTTTGGAGAGCGACGGAAAGCGAAGGATAATTTTTAAGAGTTTTGGGACTTTATGCCGAGCAGCCCAGACCTAGACCGCCCAACACCCATCCCAACGCTCGTCCCACCCCACTCCGTCATTCCCGGATAAGCGGGAATCTGTCACTCCCGGGACATGGGTGGGAGGAGATTCCCGCGTACGCGGGAATGACGGGCTGGGGCGGGAATGACAAGGGGTTGGGAATGAAGGGGGGCGGGAGTGACGGCTTTCGCGGGAATGACGGCTTTCACGAGAGGCCGCCCCAACGCGAGCCAGTACTACAAAAACCTGCTTCTCAACTGCGCGAATGCGCGCGCTCTATGGCTGATGGTGTCTTTAATTTCCACGCCCAGTTCCGCGTAGCTCTGTGCATAACCATCGGGTACGAAAATCGGATCATAGCCAAAACCGGCCGTGCCTTGGGGGGCAGAAACGCGGCCATGCGCTTCGCCGATATAGGTAGCGGTGGTGCCGTTAGGCAGAGCGTAACACAAAGCGCAGGTGAACCAGGCGCGCCACTCGTCCGCGGCTTGCGCCGCGGCGATGATACGGGCGAAAGCAGCGGGATAATCACCGGCGGCGTAGCGGGCCGAGAAAATTCCGGGGGCGCCGTTCAGCGCGGCGATGGAGATTCCGGAATCATCGGCCAAAGCAGGCAGGCCGGAGGCGCGGGCGGCGGCCAGAGCTTTCAGCCGGGCGTTGCCGGGAAAACTATCCGCGGTTTCGTCGGGCTCGGGCAGGCCGAGTTCGCCGGCTGAGATGGGCTCCAGTCCCAGCGGTGCCAGGAGCGGCAAAAATTCCTTGATTTTGCCCGGGTTATGCGTGGCGATGACGATTTTACTCACAAATTTTCCCCGAACACGCGCTTCACGAGATATTCCCCAAACCGCGCTTCACGCGTGGCCCGCGCCCGTAGAAAGCTGGGCCGGATCAATATGCAGCATGGCCAGCGCGCGCTGCCATTTAGTACCGTAGTTGGTGTCGTAGATAATAGCATCGTCCGGCGGCACGTTGAGCCAGGCGTTCTGCTTCATCTCTTCATCGAGCTGCCCAGCCCCCCAGCCGGCGTAGCCAAGCACCAGCCGGGCTTTCTCAGGCCCCCCGCCGGCGGCCACGGCGCGTAAAATTTCGAGGTTGGCGCTGAGGAGGTGCTGGGGATCGACCTCCATGCTGCCCTCGCCGGTCCAGTCGGAGGAGTGCAACACAAAGCCGCGCTGGTCGTCCACCGGGCCGCCGGTGCCAACGGGCAGCAGGCGTTGCGGCGGGCTGGGCTCGACACCGAGATGCTGCAGCAGATCCGGAAATTTGGGGGATTTGACCGGGCGGTTAAGCACCACGCCCATGGCGCCGTCCGGTGTATGGGCGCAAATGAAGATGACGCTCTGGACGAAACGCGGGTCGCGCATCGCGGGCATGGCGATCAGCAGCTGGCCGGTGAGCCAGTCAGCCTCGCTGATGTTTTGCTTTGGCTGCGTGTTTGGCCCGGTCGTCATGGCGGCAGTATAAACGGCCGCGGAGCCTCTGCGCCAGCCCCGATTACAGCGGGGCCGAGCCAGGGCGCTGAGCCAGAGATGGGCCGAACTCTTCACGGGGGGGAGCGGTTCGTGTACGACGCTTCATCGGTATAAGATATAAACGGGGCAGCATGATCAAGACAGGCGACAAAATTCCCTCCATGAAACTCATGGTTGCAACGTCCGAAGGCCCGCGCGAGGCCGAGACGGCGGAGCTGCTGGGGCGTGGAAAAGTTGTCCTGTTCGCCGTTCCCGGCGCGTTTACTCCCACATGCAGCGCCAAGCATCTGCCTGGTTTTGTTAAACTTTCCGCTGAGTTCAAAGCCAAGGGCGTCGATAAGATCGTGTGCATGGCGGTGAACGACGCCTATGTGCTGGGCGCCTGGGCCAAGGACCAGAAAAGCGGCGATGCCGTGGTGATGCTGGCCGATGGGTCGGGGATTTTCACCAAGGCGCTGGGGCTGGAGCTGGACCTGGCGGCGCGCGGCATGGGCCTGCGCAGCCAGCGTTTTGCCCTGGTGGTGGAGGATGGCGTGGTGACGCATCTGGCCGTCGAGGAGCCGGGCGGGTTCGAGGTGAGCCGCGCCGAGGCGGTACTCGAAGCTCTGTAAATCCAGGACCAAGCGCATGACCGCCACACTTACGGTCGTGGTGCCGTGCTACAAGGAGCGCGATAATGTCGCGCCGATGGTGGCGGCCCTCGATGCGGCACTGACCGGAATTGCCTGGGAGGTTGTGTTCGTCGATGACGACAGCCCCGACGGTACGGCGGCGGCGGCGCGGGCGCTGGCACAGCATGATGCGCGGGTGCGCTGCATCAAACGCGTCGGGCGGCGGGGGTTGTCCTCGGCGGTGATCGAGGGGGCTTTGTCCTCCTCGGCCGATTATGTGGCCGTAATTGATGGCGATCTGCAGCATGACGAGACCCGGCTGCCGCTGATGCTGGCGGCGGTGCGTGATGGTGCGGATATGGCGGTGGGCAGCCGGCATGTGGCGGGCGGGGATTCCTCGGGGCTGTCCTCGCCGATGCGGGTGAAGCTCTCCGAGACGGGCATTCGCGTGGCGCAGATGATGACCCGCACCAGTATTTCCGACCCGATGAGCGGGTTTTTCCTGCTGCGGCGCGAGATGTTCGAGGAGCTGGCGGGGCGGTTGACGGGGCAGGGGTTTAAAATCCTGCTGGACCTGATCCTGGCTTCGCCGCAGCGGCTGAACATTACCGAGATCCCTTACAAATTCCGCCCGCGCACGGCCGGCGAGAGTAAGCTCGATGTGCTGGTGCTGGCGCAATTCGCCGGGCTGCTGCTGGATAAATTGCTTGGCCGCAGCGTGCCGTTGCGCTTTATCTCCTTCGCGCTGGTCGGCGTGTTTGGCGTGCTGATTAACCTTGTGGTTCTGCAAGTGGCGCGCGGTGCCGGGGTGGATTTCACCACGGCGCAGGCGATCGGCACGGTGGTGGCCATGGTCGCGAATTTTCAGCTCAACAACCAGCTCACCTACCGGGCGCAGCGGCTTAAAGGTGCCAAGGCCTGGCGCGGGCTGGTGCTGTTTCTGCTGGTGTGCAGCCTGGGGGCCTATGCCAATATCGGCATTGCCCGGGCGCTGTATGCCGAGAACGGGCATAGCCTGCTGGCCGGGGCCGCCGGTGCGGCGGTGGGCGTGGTGTGGAATTACGCTGTGTCCGCCACGTTAGTTTGGCGCGTGAGATGACGCGCTGGGCGCTGGCCGCGCTGCTGGCGCTTACCATTTTAAGGCTGGTGCTGGCGGCTGTACTGCCTCTGGCGCCGGACGAAACCTATTACTGGCTTTGGGCGCAGCATCTGCAACCCGGCTATTTCGATCATCCGCCGATGGTGGCGTTGTGGATCAAGGCCGGCACGGCTTTATGCGGCAATACCCCGCTGGGCGTCAGGCTGCTCGGGCCGCTCTCCGCGGCTGTGGGCTCTGTGCTCCTGTGGGATGCAGCGGAGCAGATTGCGCCCGGGCGGGGGATAACCGCCGCTCTGCTGCTGAATGCCACGCTGCTGGTGGGGGTGGGAGCAATCATCATCACGCCCGATACGCCGTTGTTGCTTTTCTGGAGCCTGGGGCTGGCCGCTTGCGCGCGGGTGATTACGGGCAACCCGCGCTGGTGGCTGGTGGTGGGGCTGGCGGCGGGGGGGATGCTGCTGTCCAAATACACAGCCGCGCTGTTCATCGCCGCGGTGTTTTTATGGCTGGTGACGGATGCGCGGGGGCGGAAACAATTGGCCACACCCTGGCCCTGGGCCGGCATGGCGCTGGCGCTGGCGCTGTTTGCCCCGAACATCGCCTGGAATGCGGCGCATGGGTGGGTAAGTTATCTCAAACAAGGTGGCCGCACGGCGGCGTTTAACCCCGGGCGGGCGGTGCAGTTTTTCTTCGAGCTGGTGGCGGGGCAAACGGCTTTATGCACGCCGCTGATCGCGATTCTGGCCGGGGCGGGGCTATGGCATTTGCGGCGCGATACGGCGCCGGGTGCCCGGCTGCTGCTGTGGCTCACTTTGGTGCCGGGGGTGGTGATGCTGACGCATGTGCTGTCCGAGCGAGTGCAGGGCAATTGGGTGGCTATACTCTACCCTAGCGCCTGCCTCGCCGCCGCCATGCTGCCCGCGGCCATTTTGCAGCGCTGGCTGAAACCGGCGCTGGGCCTGGGGTTCGGGATTACCGTGCTGGCCTATGTGCAGGCCGTGGCCGTACCCTTTCCATTGCCGGCGAGCATGGATACAGCCGGTAACCAGCTCGCCGGCTGGCATGATCTGGCCCAACAAAGCATGGCCGAAAGCGGGGCCGGGCAACCGGGTTTTGTGACTCCGCGTTTTGTAACCAGCGACGATTACGCTACCATGGCCGTGCTGGCGGCGGAGGGGCCACCCGGAGTGATGGTGGCAGGCTTCCCCAACCGCTGGCAGCCGCGCTGGGGGTATTTTGCCTATAAGCCGGCCGTGGCACCGGGGGCAATTGGCGTGATGCTGACGAAGCATCCCGAAACCCCGTGCAAGGCGCTGCTCGGCACGATCACGCGGCATCGCGGATCAGAGGTTTTTGCCACCTACCGGCTGTGCCGGTTTACAGCACCTGATGCCGGTGTGGCGCTGTCGCGCCCCTAATTTTGCGGGTTTTAAGCGGAGCTTAAACTATCAGCGCCAAACAGATGCGGCACGTTGTCCTAGTTGGGTGGAGCCGCATGTCGAATTTGAAAAACCTTAACGAACGCCTCAGTTTCATGCAGATCGGACCACAGGTGCAGAGCCGTCTGCGCGGTATAAAGCCCATTGTGATGGCAGCACTGCCGGAGGCGTTGGAGGCATTTTACGCGCGGCTACGCGAGATGCCGGAAGCGATGAAAGCGGGCGGAGAGGAGCGGCTGCGCCAGGCGAAAGCCAAGCAGCTCGCGCAATGGGAGCTGGCGACCAACGGGCGGCTGGAAGATGGTGACACCACCGGCAGCGGGCTGGCGCCCAGCCTGCATATCGGCGGCACCACGATTGTGCTGGAGCGGCTGATAGGTGCGGTGGTGACATCGCGCTGGCCCAAATCGCGCTTCGGCCGCAAGAACATTGGGGACAAGCAACTGGCGGAGGAAATTGCCGCACTGGTTAAGGCGGCGTTGTTGGATGTGGACACGGTTGTTGCCGTGCATGTGCATGCGGCGGAGACCAGCCGGGCGGTGGCCGAGAGCAAGGTGCGGAGCAGCGCCGAGAATGTAGTGAAGGCCATGGGTGAGGCTATGAGAGCCCTTGCGGCGGGCGATTTGACACACCAGATTGGCGACGGGTTGCCCCAGGAATACGCGCGGCTGCGGGATGATTTCAACACCGCGGTGGAGCGGCTGACCGAGACGCTATCGAGTATTCAGACGTCGTCGCGGGTGATCAATAACAGCGTTGAGGAACTGGCGGCGGCATCGGACGATATGTCGCGCAGGACCGAGCAGCAGGCCTCGGCATTGCTGGAAACCACCACGGCGCTGAAAGAGCTGACCGCGGCGGTGAAACGCACAGCCGATGGCGCGGCGCAGGTGAATGGCGCGGTTAGTGCCGCGAATACTGGGGCGGCGAATTCCCGGAATGTGGTGATTGAGGCCGGGGCGGCGATGGGGCAGATCGAGGGCTCGTCGCGCGAGATTGGGCAGATTATCGGGCTGATCGACGATATCGCCTTTCAAACCAATTTGCTGGCGCTCAATGCCGGGGTTGAGGCCGCCAGAGCTGGTGACGCCGGGCGCGGTTTTGCTGTTGTGGCCAGCGAGGTGCGGGCCCTGGCGCAGCGCTCGGCCGATGCCGCCAAGGCGATCAAGGCGCTGATTTCCACCAGCTCCACCCAGGTGGCGCAAGGGGTGGAGCTGGTGCGCAAAACCGGGCTCACGCTGGATACCATCGGCACCAATGTTGCCGAGATTGAAGGGTTGGTCTCGGGTATTGCCAATGCGGCGCGCAACCAATCCGGCGGCCTCTCCCAGGTAAGCGAGGCCGTGGGGCAGATGAACCAGGCGGTGCAGCAGAACAGCGCCATGGCCGAGGAAACCACCGCCGCGGTACACTCGCTACGCGGCGAAATCGACGGGCTTAACAAAACCGTCAGCGCCTTCAAAATCACCCGCGGCGGCGCCCCCATGGACTTCAACCGCCTGCCCGTGCCGTCCAAACGCCGGCCTCAGGCCGCGGAGTAGGGTAAGGAAAAAGGCGAGGGCTCCGCCCCTCGACCCCGCTGGGGCCTGAGGCCCCAGACCCCCACAAATTCGGGTCTAAACACAGGGAGGGGGAGTTATCGTAGTATGTTGGTAACCCACATACGAGGATAACACCCCCTCCCAGTGGTTAGACACGAGGTTGTGGGGGTATGGGG
>JAMFRU010000121.1 GCA_026224875.1 Acidocella sp. | reverse complement strand
GTCCGCACGACCAGACATCTCTGTCAGACGTAAACGAAAGCGCGCAGGCTCGTCAGACGAATTCGCACGCTCGGTCCTCGGTCAAATGCGATAGCCGTGCGGGTCCAGGGCAGAGCCCTGGCCTTTTCCGTGCAACGCCCCGAACCCAACCTCAGGCTAATCTCAGGCGAATTTCAGCAGGAGGAAGGCGGCGATGATGAGGGCGGCGGCGCTGGCGGCGACCAGGGTTAGGCGTTTTTCGATGAATTGGCGGGCTGGTTCGCCGAGGTAGCGGAGGAGGGCGGCTTCCAGGAAGAAGCGCCCGCCGCGGCTGATGATGCTCAACCCGATGAAGGCGCCAAAATTGAATTTGGCGGCACCGGAGGCAAGAGTGACAATTGGATACGGGACTGGCAGCAGGCCCTGGATGAGGATGACCCCCGCACCCCAATGCGCAAAACCGGCCTGGAAGGCGGCAAACCCTGCTTCGTAATGGTACAAACGCAGGATCGGCAGGGCCAGTTGGTTGAACAGCGTGTAGCCGATGAGATAACCCAGCCCCCCGCCCAGTACGCTGCCCGCCGTGGTGATGGCGGCGAAGCGCCAGGCCCGCCGCGGCTGGGCCAGGCCCATTGGCAGCAACAACAAGTCTGGCGGGACGGGGAAAAAACTCGCCTCGGCGAAGGCGACGCCGAACAGCCAGAGGGGGGCTGAGGGCCGGCCCGCCAGCGCGATCGCCCAGTCGTAGAGCTTCCGCAGCATTTTAGTTGTTCTGCGTGATGACGGCGCGGTGGCGCAGGATATCGAGCAATTGCTGCGATTCCAGGTCCACGCGGCGGCTGATGATCATATTGGCGATATCGTCATCGGGCGGCAGCTGGGCGGCCTGCTGGCTGCGTGAGCAGACCATTACCACGGTCACGCCATCCTGCTGCACCAGAGGCACGCTGGCTTTGTTGAGCGGCAGGCTGTTGAGCAATGTCTGGAAGCTGGCCGGCGTTACGGTGGCCAGAGGCACCGGGCCGGGGTCGGATTGGTGGACGTTGCCGTAGGTTGCGTTGAGGGCGGCCGTCTGGTCGCAGCTGGTCAGGCCCTTAACCTGGGCGGCGAGCTTGGTGATGACGGCGGCCTGCGCGGGCCCGACCTGGCCGTTGGTGATCGGCGTGGGGTAGGGCGCGAAAACCTGGCGCAGTGTAAGCACGGTCTGCGGCTGGTTGCCGATTTCATGCCGGTCCAGCAGCTGCACGATATCATAGCCGCCCGGCACGCGGATGGGGTTGGAGATGGCGCCGACCGGCATGTTCTGCACGGTAGCGGCCACGGCCGGGTCCATCTGGTTGAGCTGGACATAGCCGAGATCGCCACCTGAGAGCGCGGTTTGCGCCTGGGAGAATTCCGCCGCGGCGATGGCGAAGGGTGCGCCGGCGCGCAGCTGGGTGATCACCGTAGTGGCGAATTTCACCGCATCGCTGTCGTCGCTGGGGTCGGTCACCGGCACGAAGATTTCGGCCAGATGGAATTTTGTGCTGCCGAGCTGCGCCTTCAGCGCGGATTTCTCGGCATTCATATCGCCGGGTGTTGGGGTGAGCCCAGGCCCGAGCACCTGGTGCAGCACGGCCTGCCAGCCGAGCTCGGTGCGGATTTGTGCCAACAAGGTGGAGATCGGCACACCCATTGTCCCCAGGTGCTGGAGCAGCGCGCCCTGCGGCATGTTGTTGTTCTGCTCGATATGCCCGATCGCTGTGGCCACATCAGTGTCGGTAGCGTTAACGTTGAGCTTGTTGACCTCCTGCTGCTCCAGCATCTGGTCGATCAGCTGCTTGGTCACCTGCGGTTCCATATGTGACAGCGCATCGGGCGTGGGGTTGATGCCCATGGTAATGGCCAGCAGCCGGGAGCGCGCGGCGACATCCTGGGTGGTGATCACATTGCCATCGACCACCGCGGCGATGGCCGAGGAATACGGCACCGACGCGGGCGGGGGAGCGGCCGCCGCCGGAACGGACTGCGCCAAGGCGGATTGCGCCAAAGCGGGACCCGCGAAAACGGTGGCGAGCAAAGCGGCACGGAGCATAAATTTCATAGGGCGTTGAATCCAACATTGCCGAGGGTTTTGAAGGTGAGCTGCAGCAGCACCAGCGTATTACCCGTATCGAGGTTGAAAGAGGTGAAGCGTTGCACGTAGATCAGGCTGGCGCCGAAGCAGTCATTACTCCAGCCCGCCGAGAAGTTTGCTTCGTCAAACTGCCCGCTCTGCAGATCGCGCTGCACCCCGGCGGCGAGCGACCAGCCGTTATGGGTGCTGCTGATATTGGCGGTAACTTCCTTGCGCGCGATGAAATAGGCAGCCGGCGGGTCGATTGTCACGTTCCCGGTGGTGCTCGCCGTATCGTAAAGCGAATACGGGTCGGTGCTGGTGTAGAGGTAACCGCCGGAGAACGACAGCGCCGGGACGCCGACACTGGCCGTGCTATCGAACATCTTCACCCCCAGCGTGTCATGCGATAGCCGGGCGCGGGTATTGAGGTTGAACCATGGCGTGGGGGCGACGGTGGCGCGGGCGACGAAATCGGAGACGTTGCCGGTAAGCCCCGACTCCGGCAGGTAGTCTTCATCCTTGTGGAAACGGTAGGACTGGCCGATCAGCCCATCCAGGCTGGCGCCGCCGGGCAGATACCAGGCGGCGTGCAGCGCGTAATCCACGTGCGAGCCGCCTTCCAGCCGGTCGATCCCGGGATAACGGTTTAGATCGAACAAATTCATATCGGAGAATTCCAGATCGAGACTGTCCTCGTTCGGGATGCGGTCATTCTGCGAGATGCCGGCATTGGGCGAGGCAACCAGCTGCACTTCGGGTTCGATCAGCTGCGAGCCGTATTTGCCCGCCGGGCGGATGAACGGCCACGCCATGTACACAGCGCCATAAGGCTGCGCCCGCGCGGTGCTGGCGGAATTCTCGGTGCTGAAGTTTGGCTGCTGGTATAAATGGCTGGCCTCGTAGCCTGCCGCCACCAGCTCCAATTTCGCGGTGCCGGTAATCCCGCCCGGCAGCATGAAGGGCACGGAATAGCCGGGAACGGCGGCCACCCGCCGCGTAGAGGTGCCGACATTGCGGAACACGTTGAACACGCTGGTATCGACCCGGAATTGTCCGCCGATCGCATCCTGGTCCGAGACGAAATGATACTGCCCATAAGGGGCCACGATCGGCAGCTCGGTCTGGTTTACGGAAACAACCAGCCCCTGATAGGTCTGCGCATCGAGCCTGGCGTAGGCGCCGGGCGAAAACCCCTCGATGAACACATCGCTCGCCAGATAGGCGGCATTGGGCAGGATGGAGAAATCATCCAGATAATTCGGGTTGGAGGCGTGGTTATAGCTGAACCCCGCGCGCCAGTCGTCATTGAGGTCGTACACGCCGTTGGCGAATTCCGAATTGCCGAAGCTGCCGTCGGTTTTGCCGCCGGAGAGGTTGATATCGAGCTTGCCGTCGTTGAACGCCTGGCGGTAATCCGCCTTCAGCGCCGGCCCCTGCTTCGCCGCGATGATCGGCGTCAGCGTTATGTCGGCCGATTTGCCGAGGGTGACGAAATACGGCTGGGCATAGAAAAACCCGAGGCGCGAGCTCACGCCGATGCTGGGGATCAAAAACCCGGTCTGGCGTTTCACTGAAGGGTCGGGCTCGGTCAGGAAGGGGAAGTAGAACACCGGAATGCCGTGGAATTCGAGCCGCGGGTTGGTGAACTCGATCATTTTATGCTGCAGATCGCGCGTCGCCGAGGTTGCTTTGATCTGCCAGGTGGGCGCCTCTCTGGGGTCGGTTTTGCAAAGGTCACAGGCCGAATACACGACCTTGCCGAGCACATCGACCTGCCCCCCGGTGCGCCGGGCGCCATTGGCGATGATGCGGGCATTATCGGCCAGCCGCGCCGCCATGCCGTCCATCAAGGCATTTTTCATGCCTTTGCTCAGCACGGCATGGTTGGAATACACGGTCTCGCCGCTGGGCTGGGTGAGTGCCACATTGCCGTCGGCGGTAACGATGCCGGTGGTGCGGTCGATGGTGACCTTGTCGGCGTTCAGCGTCTGGCCGTTCTGCACCGCGTGTACATGGCCGGTGGCGGTTATGATATTGCCCGTCTTGTCGTAATTCACCTGGTTGGCGGTGAAACTCACCGGTGCCTTGGACGAGCCGCCGCCGCTATTGCCCGCACCGCTGACAATGCTGCCGGCATCCTGCGCCAAAGCGCTGCCTGGAATCAGGATGACGGCCGGGATCAGGCAGGTGGAGGCGGCCAGCAGACCGAGGAGTCGCAAACTACGGATCATGCGTCAGCCATCTTCCAGATGCAGTAACAAGGCAAGCGCCAAAAACAATCCGGCCACCGAGGGCGCCCAGGCCGCGAGCATGACCGGGATGGCCCCTGAGGTACCGAACTGATTGGCGACTTCTGAGACCATGAACAGCGCAAAGCCGCAACCCACGCCGGAGGCCAGCATGGTGCCGGCGTTGCCGCGGCGCGAGGGGCGCATGGAAAACCCGGCCGCGACCAGAGCCATGGTAGCGCAGAGCAAAGGGAGTGCCGCCAGGGCCTGAAACGCCAGCTCATGCTGTATGGCGGAGAAGCCCGAGCGCTTCAGCACCGTGATAAAGCCCGGCAAAGCCCAGAAGGAGAGGGAGTCCGGGGAGGCAAAGCTCTCCTGCACGCGGCTCACGGTAAGGTCGGTGGGGAAGTCCAGGCTCACCGAATATTGGGGTGCCGCATCGGGCCGGAGCACGTTCACGCCTTTCAGCGCCCAATGCCCGTGATCCAATGTCGCCCGCGCCGCCTCGATACGCGCCAGCAGCGTGTTTTCGGGGTCGAGGCGCAAAATCGTCACTTTATCGGCCTCCAGCATGCGGTCATGCAGCTGCACATCCTTCGCGTGTACCACCGCAACACCTTTTGCCGTCAGCCCGGTGTCGGCCTGGCGTACCCAGAGGTCGCCGCCATTCAGCGAGAGCGGGCCGCCATTGGGTTTGAGATACATATTATCCAATGTCTCGGCCCGGCCGTAGGTTAACGCCGAGAGCGGGGAGAGCAGTGCCGTGCCCGCCATGCCGAACATGCAGGCAAGCAGCACCGGCCCCGCCAAAAACTGCCAGGCCGAAATGCCGGCGGCGCGCGCTACAACCAGCTCCGAGGACCGCGCCAGACGCCAGAAGGCGTAGATACCGCCCAGCAGCACGGCAAAGGGCAGGATCTGCATGAAACTCCAGGGCAGGCGCAGCAGCTCGATCTCGGTCACGATGCCGAAACTGGCTTGGGGTGCGAGCGCGGATTCGCGCAGTAGCTCCAGGAAGTCGAACAGCGCGACCAGTGTGGCCAAAGCAAACAGCATGACCGTGACGGCCAAGGCGAATTGCCGGCCAAAATAGAGGGAGAGGGTTACCGGGAGGTTCATCCGCGCGGCCCTGTCTGGCGCAGCAGCAGCCAGGCCGCGATCAGCCCCGGCAGCACGGCCGCCACCCAGATGAGCGGCAGCAGTGCGGTATTGCGCGCGGCGAGATTATTCACGCCCAGGCCCATGGCCACCAAAAAGGTTACGGCCGCCACCGCGGCAGCCGGGCGCAGCAGCCCGCCATGCCGGCGGAACACGCCGCCCAGGGTCGCGACCAGCCCGATGAGCGTGAAACTCAGCGCGCTCAAAGGTGCGGTCAGCCGGCGCTGCGCCTCGACCAGCCACTTGGCCCGCACTTCGCGGCTCAGACTGGCGGCGGGGTGGAGTAAAGCCGGCAGCGGGGCTTCGGCGGCGTCTATATCCTCGGGCTGGCTGTCCTTGGTGGCCTGGGCCAGGGACAGCGTATTGCGGGTGAAGGTGAGCAGGTCGAGCCGCCCGGTTTTGGGGTCTATCTGCTCGCGTGAGCCGTCCTGCAGCAGAACCACCGGCCCTTGCGCATTCACGTCCAGCTGGCCACTGCGGGCGAGGATCGTGGCGGGGGCATTCGGGTCGCGGCTATCCTCGATCAATATGCTGCGAAGGCTGTTGTCGGCACTCCGGCCCTGCACATAAACGGTGATATCTTCCGACACTTGGGTGAATACGCCCGGCTGCAGCAAAAACGCCGCGATCTGGTTGCGGATTTCATATTGGTAGCTGCGGAAGGCGCCGAGCGAGGCCGGCACCAGCCCGAGATTCAATACGTAACACAATAGCATGGCCCCTGAAGCCACTGCCATGGCCGGGCGGCCCAATGCTGCGTCCGATAGGCCGATGCCGCGCATGATGGTCAGCTCCCGGTCGCCGCCCATGCGGGCATAGATGAACAGCACCACGATGAAGCAGGTGATCGGCAATATGGTGGCCACGAAGCCCGGCACCAGCAACGCGGTTAACTTGATGAAAACAAAGGGGGAAAGCCCGTGGTCGACGATGATCTGGATGAACCGCAGCGATTGCGTGAGCCAGATCAGCGCCACCAGTCCGGTCGTGACCGCCACCAACGCCAGGCAGAGCTGGCTGATGATGTAGCGGTCGATGCGATAGGGCAAAGCGCTTGTCTGCATTTGGGATGGTTCTGGCCGGGTGCGGTGTGGAAGGCAAGAGCGTGACCAAAGCGGGGACGCGCGCTGGGGACCCGCTTGGGACGGGAACGAAAGTTTGGCGTTGCAACTACCACATCATTCATGTTGTACTTCCAACATTTCTGCTCCCCTAAGGTGTCACCATGTATGATGATTTGTTTTTATCCCGGCTGACGGCCGGATTAGCCGAGATTCTACCAGCCTGGGGGCTCGAAGAGGGAACGCCTCTCCGCCTGCTGACGATTTCCGAGAACGCGACATTTCTGGCCGAGACGCCCGAGGGGAGCCGGGTGATCTTCCGGGTGCACCGGCCCGATTACCATACGGCGGCGGAAATCCTCTCCGAACTGGCCTGGATCAGCGCTTTGGCGCGCGACAATGTGGTGGTCACCCCGGCCCCGCTGGCGGCGGCCAACGGCAGTTACCTGGTCGCCTTCCCGGATGGGGAGACCGAACGCCTGGCGGTGGCCTTCACCTTCATGCCCGGCCGCGAGCCGGATGCGGAGAGTGACCTTGTGCGCTGGTACGGGCATCTCGGCGAGATCACCGCGCGGCTGCATCTGCATGCCGGCAGCTGGACCCGCCCGGCCGATTTCACACGGAAAATCTGGGATTTCGACACGATTATCGGGCCGCGCGCGCATTGGGGCGACTGGCGGCTGGCCCCGGGGCTGGATGCGGCGGGTCTGGCGGTGGTGGAACAGGCGGCGGCCCTGCTGGAACGCCAGACTGCTGCCTATGGCCATGATGCAACCCGCTTCGGCTTGGTGCATTGCGACATGCGCGCCGCCAATCTACTGGTCGAGGGCGAGCGGCTGGCGGTGATCGATTTCGACGATTGCGGTCTCTCCTGGTACGCCTATGATTTCGCCGCCTCGATCAGTTTCATGGAACACGAAGCCTGCGTACCGGCGCTGATGCACGCCTGGGTGAGCGGTTACCGCCGCACCGCCCTGTTCCCGGCCGAGGATGAGGCGATGCTGCCGGTTTTCGTGATGCTGCGGCGGATACAGCTCACCGCCTGGATTGCCAGCCATGGCGAAACCCCGACGGCGCAGGCTCTGGGCGAGGATTTTTCACGCGGCACCGTGGCGCTGGCGGCGGCTTATCTGCGCCAATACGCGCCAGTGCTTGAAGTATCGGAACCAGTGGCTTGAGCGGCACCAAGCAGATCCTTGCCCTCAACCGCTTTGGCGGCGGCGATACCGCCGGCTTCAACGCAAGGCTCCAGGAGCGCCTGGCGCTGCGCCAGGCCACGTTCGGTGCCGCCTCGGTGTTGTTCTACGAACAGCCGATCGAGATGGTGCGCGGCAATGGCGTGTATCTGTACGATGCCACCGGCAACCAATATCTCGACATGTATAATAATGTGCCCTCGGTCGGGCATTGCCACCCGCATGTGGTCTCGGCCATTGCCGCCCAGGCGGCGCGGTTGAATGTACATACACGCTACCTCAGCCAGCCGGTGGAGGATTACGCGGTCCGGCTTTTGAGCCATTTCCCAGCCCCGCTCACCAATCTGGCGATGACCTGCACGGGGAGCGAAAGCAACGATCTGGCGATGCGTATAGCCACCGCTGTAACCGGCGCGCGCGGCTTTATCGTTACCCGCTCCGCCTATCACGGCAATACGGCGGCGGTCACCGCGATCTCTCCCTCCTCTCTCTCTTCTGCTTCTTCTACGTCAGCCGCGCCGCATGTGCGGATCATTCCCGCCCCCGCTGCCGCTCCCGCAGTGGGCGGCGATGTGGCTAATCTGTTCGCGCAGTCGGTAAGTGCCGCGATTGCGGATTTGCAGGCGGCGGGCATCGGCTTTGCCGGGCTGGTGGTGGATAGTATTTTCTCGTCGGACGGTATTTTTGCCGACCCCGCCGGGTTTTTGGCACCCACGCTGGCGCTGGTCCACGGCGCGGGCGGGCTGTTCATCGCGGACGAGGTACAGCCGGGCTTTGGCCGTACCGGCGTGATGTGGGGGTTCGAGCGCCATGGCATCACCCCGGATATCGTGACCTTGGGCAAACCGATGGGGAATGGTTTCCCGATGGGCGGGGTTATCACCCGCCCGGAATTTCTGGCGCGCTTCTGCCAGGAGACCGGCTATTTCAACACGTTTGGCGGTAACCCGGTGGCGGCAGCCGCGGGCGATGCGGTGCTGGATGTGATCGCGGAGGAAGGCCTCATCGAAAACGCGGCCAGCACCGGGGCGCTGCTGAAACAAGGGCTGGAGGAATTGCAGGGGGAATTTGCCTGTATTGGCGGCGTGCGCGGCGCTGGGCTGTTTATCGGGCTGGATTTCAACGACTCCGCCACCGGCGCGCCGGATCAGCCCATGGCGAGCCGGGTCATCAACGCGCTCAAGGAGAATTTTATCCTCATTGGTGCTGCCGGATTGTATGGACATACGCTGAAAATCCGGCCGCCTTTATGCTTTACCCCCAACCATGCGGGACAGTTTGTGGAAACCTTGCGCCAGGTGCTGCGCGCGGCTTGACTTATTAGAGGCTTACCGGCGCTATGCTCCCATAATCCTCTGGGAGAATTCGAAAAATGTTGACCTCGAAATCCGCCGCGCGCCGCCGCTTCACCGCCTGGCTCGGCGCCTTCGCGCTGGCTGCCATGCTACCGATGAGCGCGCTCAACGCCGCCCGCGCTGCCTCCGTTCCGGTTGCCGTGGCCGCCAATTTCACCGCCCCGGCCAAGGAGCTGGCAGCCAATTTCCAGCTCGCCACCGGAAACACGCTGGTGCTGAGCTTTGGCGCCTCGGGCGCGTTCTTCACTCAAATCGGCCAGGGCGCGCCGTTCGAAATCTTCCTCTCAGCCGATTCCGTGCGGCCGAAGAAGCTGGTGGAATCCGGCCTCGGTGTGCAGGGCAGTGAGTTCACTTACGCCACCGGCAAGCTCGTGCTTTGGAGCGCCACCCCCGGCCTGGTCGATAACCAGGGCAAAGTGCTGAGCGACGGCAAATTCGCTCATCTCGCCATCGCCGCCCCCAAATCCGCCCCCTATGGCGAAGCGGCGATTGAGACGATGAAGGCGCTTAACGTTTACGATCAACTGCAAAATCGTATCGTTGTCGGCGAATCCATCAACCAGGCTTATCAATTCACCGCCTCCGGCAGCGCCGAGCTGGGTTTTGTTGCTTATTCACAGGTGATCAGGGAGAAAAAGGGTTCGGAATGGCTGGTGCCGCAGAATTTGTACAAGCCGATCACCCAGGATGCGGTGCTGCTGAAGACCGGCGAAAATGATCCGGCAGCGCAGGCGTTTCTGGCGTATTTGAAGACGCCGGCGGCGCTGAAAATCATCCGCTCCTACGGCTACGTCACGGCGCCGTAACCGAGAATGTGGCCAGCTGTCGCCCTGTCGCTGGAGCTGGCCACTGTTACCACCTGCGTGCTGTTGCTGCTGGGTGTGCCATTGGCCTGGGCGCTGGCGCGGGCAAACTCCTGGTGGGGGGAGGCGGTAAGCGCACTGGTGGCATTGCCGATTGTGCTGCCGCCCACCGTTATCGGGTTTTACCTGCTGATTCTGCTGGGGCCGCATGGGCCGCTGGCCCCGATACTGGCGCATTTCGGGCTGCGGACTTTGGCGTTCAGTTTTCCGGGGCTGGTGATCGGCTCGGTCGTTTACTCACTCCCCTTCATGGTGCAGCCGGTGCGCAATGCGTTCCGGGAGCTGGGGCCAGCACCCTGGGAGGCGGCACTTACCCTGCGCGCCCGGCCGCTGGATGCGTTTTTCGCCGTGGCACTGCCGCTGGCGCAGGGCGGGATTATCACCGGCACGATCCTCGCCTTTGCGCATACGCTTGGAGAATTCGGCGTGGTGCTGATGATCGGCGGGGATATTCCGGGGCGGACGGAAGTGCTGTCCATCGTGATCTTCAACGATGTCGATACGATGCAATGGGGCCAGGCGGGGGTGTTGGCCGCGGGCATGGCTTTGTTCTCGTTTGCTGTCGTGCTGGTGACGTTCCTGGCCGAGAAGCGCATGGCGCGCTTGCGGGCATGAGCATCGAGGCGCGGTTCGCGGGAACGCTTGGAGCATTTTCGCTGGATGTGGCGCTGGATTTATCCGGCACCGGCATTACCGGGCTGTTTGGGCCTTCGGGCTGCGGCAAGACGACGCTGCTGCGCTGCCTGGCCGGGTTGATCCGTATGCCGGGCGGGGTTTTGCGCGTCGGCGATGATATCTGGCAGGACGGGAGCATTTTTCTGCCGCCGCATAGGCGCGAGGTTGGCTATGTGTTTCAGGATGCCCGGCTGTTTGCGCATTTGAGCGTGCGGGAGAACCTGCGGTTTGGTCTGCGCCGGGCGCATGAGCGGCGTATTTCCGAGGCGGATGTTATTGATATTTTGTCCCTGGTGCCGTTGCTGGGGCGGCATCCGGGCAAATTATCGGGGGGTGAGCGCCAGCGTGTGGCCATAGGCCGGGCTTTGCTGGCCCAGCCCCGGTTGATGCTGATGGATGAGCCGCTGGCGGCGCTGGACCGCGCGGCGGCGCATCAGATTTTGCCCAAACTGCGCGAGATTTCGGCCGCGTTCGGCGTGCCGGTGATCCATGTGGCGCATGACATGGCCGAGCTGGAGCGGATCGCGGATTTTCTGGTGCTGATGCGCCAGGACGGGCGGGTTGCGGCATCGGGACCGCTGGCTGGGATGCTGACGGATTTATCGCTGCCCATCGCCTTGCGGCAGGAAGCGGCGGTGGTGCTGGATTTTTGCACCGGTGCTTATGACGAGACCTACGGGCTGACCGAATGCAAACTACCTGATCTGATCCTGACGATACCGGGGCGGCTTGGGCCGCCGGGCAGTATGGTGCGCCTGCGCATTCTCGCCAGCGATGTCAGCGTGGCGAAAACGCAATCCCGGGATAGTTCCATCCTCAATATTCTGCCTGCCCGGATTCTGGAGGCGGAAGTCGCGCAGGGGGCGCATATTAGGCTGGTGCTGGGCGTGGGTGAGGCGCCGGTGAGGCTGTTGTGCGCTATCACGCGCAAATCCTGGGATACGCTGGGTATACGTCCGGGTGATGCCGTGTTCGCGCAGATTAAAGCGGTGGCTTTGGCGGAGGCGCGCTAGTAGCCGGGCGGGCCGTAGCCCTGTTGCGGGTAATAACCGCCGGGCTGGCCGTACGGCGCATAATACACAGGCGGCGGTGCGTAATAAACGGGCGGCGGCGGGGCGTAGTAAACCGGCGGCGGCGGCGCGTAATAGCCCGGGCCGCCGAAGCCGAAGACGACCGCTGGTCCGTGCCAGCCACCGCCCCAACCTCCGCCCCAGCCGCCACCATGGGCGTCAGCGGCGTGCGTGCCGCCGAGGAGCAGAAACCCGACGGCAGCGGCGGCGTAAAAAGGTTTGAAATTCATGCTGGCTCTCCTGGTCCATCCAGGTGGCCGTTGATGCGGCCTCTCTGGAGGACAAGAGCATTAGACCCCGGGAATGCGCCGGATGTTTGTGCGCTTTGCAGCTGAATAAAGGCGGCACTGTATAAAAAAGGGCCGGGCCGATGACGGATTCGCGGCAGGGTAATAGCCGTTATTGCAGTATAATCCGGGCGGGCAGTGCGGTTTTTTGGGCGGTGGCTGATTGTTTGGCCTTTGGTTGTTTTGGGGCGGGGCAAAAGAGCCGCCGGGCTCGCCAAAGGGGTGCCGCGGCGGTGGCGGGGCGTGGTAGGTCTGCCCGCCGGGGTTCGGGCCGGGCCCGGGGAAACCCATGATTGCCGGCTGGGCCGCCTTGGCCGCATGGGGGCTGCTGGTCAGGCGGCGCGCAAGCCTAATCCACGGGCGGCCAGCCAGCCGTAGGCGGCGATGACCAGGTAGCAGGCGGCGGGCACGATGAGCGCGTGGCCGAGGCCGATGGTGTCTGCCGTGGCGCCGAAGATGACCGGGATGATGGCGCCGCCGACGATGGCCATGCACAGCAGAGCCGAGCCGTTGGCGGTTTCCTCGCCGAGGTCTTCCAGCGCAAGTGTGAAGATGGTGGGGAACATGATGGAGTTGGCGAGGCCGATAAGCAGTACCGCGGCCGCGGCTTGCGGGCCGGCGCTCAACGATGCCGCCAGCGCCAGGACCAGTGCGGCGAGGGCGTGGGCGCAGAGGACTTTGCCGGGTACGGCCTTGCTGAGGACGAACGACCCCGCGAACCGGCCGAGCATGGCCAGGCCCCAGTACAGGCTGACCATGGTACCGGCCACCTGCGCTGGGTTGAAGCTGGCATGGAGGTGGAACAAATGCGCAAAACCGGCCCCGATGGCAGGTGCCCGCGCGCCAAGAATGCCGGGTTGCATGAGGTAGTTGGTGAGCCCCGAGCCGATTGAGACCTCGGCGCCGACATAGACGAAGATGCATAGGGCGCCGAACACGAGGCGCGGTTTTGCCAGCAGCGCGCGGCGGAACGGGCTGGGGTGGGCCGCCGCCACCGGCGGGGCGGCGCGGCGGCGCAGGAACCAGAACACGGCGGCAAACAGCAGCAGCAGCAACGCGATAACCAGGAAGGGGCGTTGCACGATCTGCGCCTCGCGGATGCGCTCGGCTCGCAGCAAAGCGGCGGACATGAGACCCGGTGCCGCAACGCCATTTTGCAGGATGAACAAAGCGCCGATGAACGGCCCCACGAATGTGCCGAGCGCGTTGAACGCCTGCGCCAAAGTGAGCCGGCTATGCGAGGTGGCGGTACTGCCCAGTGCGGCGATATACGGGTTGGCCGCGACCTGCAGCAGCGTGATGCCCGAGGCGACGCAGAACAAAGCCAGCAGGAACAGCGGGTATAAAGCCAGCCGTGCCGCCGGAGCAAACAGCAGGCAGCCCGCCGCCATGATGACCAGCCCGAGCGCGATGCTGCGCACATAGCCAAAGCGCCCGAGAATGGCGCCCGCGGGGGCGGAGAAAATGAAATAGCCGAGGAAGAAGGCGAATTGCGTGAGCATCGCCTCGGCATAGTTGAGGGCGAACAAGGCTTTTAACTTGGCGATGAGCGGGTCGTTGAGGACCGTGATGAAGCCCCAGGCGAAAAACAGTGAGACGACGAGCCCGGCCATCGGGCCGCTGCCGGCGGCGCCACCGCTGCCAATGGCGCCATTGCGGCGTGGCTCAGAACCCATTTTATCCAATCTCCCCGCCGCCCGTTTTTTGATATTTCCCCTTGTACAGGGTTCCGCACACCGCTCAACACAAGCTAAACGCGCGCTCAAAAGAGGCTCGGAAATTGCAACCAATGGTCGTGTTTCTCTTGCGGATGGTTTGGTAATCTGTAACGATGCCTGGTCTCGCTTGGGAGGGGATAAGTCCAACGAGCTGGCTGCTTGATGGGTCACGGCAAAAAACACGCTGAATTTGGCGGGAAAGGCCGATTTCAACCATTTCCGCCGCGAAGTGAGCAATTAAGCGTTTACTTCTTTGGGCTAAGCTTAACGTTCCTGTTTACCACCGGCGGTAGTAGCACCTGAGGCTGGATTATTTGGATGAGATACGCATGCAGGGTTACCCGCCGCATTGTTTTTGCGTGCCGTGCGCCGGGTGAGCTGTGCTGAACATGTCGAATCTGGGCAGGGGCCAGTGGCTAAAACCATGGATGCTGCTTTCCCCCTCCAGCTGGCGCCTGATCACGGCAAGCGCGATCTTACTGGAGCTGATGGCCGTGGTGGTGAGCCTCACCATGCTGAACATGCGCCATGTGGCGCTGGATAATGCGCGCCAGGATGCCGAGAACCTCGGCATCGCCATGGCCGAGCAGACTTCGCGCGCGGTCCAGGGCATCGATTTGGTGCTGCAGGAGACGCAGAAGGATATCGCCGCTCAGGATATTACCACGCCAGAGGAATTCCGCTGGGCGATGGGCAGCCAGACGGTGTACCTGGCGCTGAACCAGGAGGGCAGCGGGCTGCCGCAGGCGCAGGGTTTCGCTGTCATCGGTGTGGATGGCGTGCTGGTGAATGCTTCCGGCGCCTGGCCGGTGCCGGCGATGGATTTATCGGGACAGATTATTTCCAATATTTGAAGGCCCATGACGACAAGGCGCTTTATCTGACCAGCCCGCTGCATGGGTTAGTGAATGGCAGCTGGACGGTGTTCGCCATCCGCCGGGTCGACAGCCCCTCCGGCCAGTTTCTCGGCCTGCAGCTGGGGGCGGTCAACCTCGATTATTTCGATGATTTCTACCGCTCGCTGATGGCGAATAACGGGCTGACAGTGTCTTTGTTGAACCGTACCGGCTTGGTCCTGGCAAGCTACCCGCTGACCCCCGTGACCGGCCGTAAGGTGAGTGTGAAAGGGCCGGCGGCGGCGTACAGCCCGTGGCGGAGCATCGTCGCTTCAGGCGAGCCGGGGTCGTATGAAGCGCCGGGTGTGCTCTCGCGCGGCATGCGGCTGAATGAGGTGGACCCGCTACGTAACTATCCGCTGGTGGTGGATGTGGGGGTGTCGGAAGCCGCCGTGCTGGCGAATTGGTACAAGGAGGCGTGGATTGCGGCCGGCGGCACCGCGGGCGCCATGCTGTGCGTGTTCCTGATGCTGCGGGCGTTGACGCTGCAATTCGAGCGGCTGGAGAATTCCGAGGCCACGCTTGCGCAACAGAACAATGCGCTGATGAAAATCGAAGCCGAAATGAGCTACGTTGCGAATCATGACGATCTGACCGGGCTGATGAATCGGCGAGTCTACCATCAGCAGCTCGATGAGGCGATTGAGCAGGCCGGCCACAGGGGCCGCACGATGGCGGTAATGTATCTGGACCTCGATCGTTTCAAAATCGCCAACGACACCAGGGGGCATGAGTTTGGCGATAGGCTGCTGGTGCAGCTGGCGGCCAGGCTGCGCCGGATGGTGAGCGCTGCCGATGCCGTGGCGCGCACCGGCGGCGATGAGTTTGCCATTCTCCGGCCGATGGTGGCGGGGCGGGCGGAAATGAACGCATTGGCGCAGGCGCTGCTGGAGGGCATACGAGAACCGTTCGAGATAGAGGGGACGCAATGCCGGATCGGCGTGTCCATAGGCATGGCCTTCTACCCGGAGCATGGCACGAATTCCGGCGATTTGTTGCGCAATGCGGATATGGCGTTGTATCAGGCCAAGGGCGATGGCGGCGATATGGCCTGCACATTCGATGAAAGCATGAACGCGCGCCAGCAAGAGGTTTACGCCATCGAGCAGGGCCTGCGCCAGGCGCTGGAATTGCGGCAGTTCGAGTTGAATTACCAGCCGATCGTGGAAGTTGGTTCGGGCAAGATTACCGCTTGCGAGAGCCTGTTGCGCTGGCGCCATCCTGAGCGTGGGCTGATCCCGCCGATGGATTTCATCGGGCTGGCGGAAAGCCTCGGGCTGATTATTCCGATTGGTTACTGGGTTATCGAAGCGGCCTGCATGGAGGCGGCAAGCTGGCCCGTGAAGCTGCGCATTACGGTCAATCTCTCGCCGGTGCAGTTCAGGGATGAAAATCTCTTTGATAAACTAACGGAGATTCTGCAGCGTACGCAGCTGCCGCCAAACCAGCTTGTGTTTGAGATCACCGAAGGGGTGCTGCTGGAGGATAGCAGCCGCGTGGTCGGCATCATGAACCGGCTGCGCGGCCTGGGGATACGCTTCAGCCTGGATGATTTCGGCACCGGACATTCCGGCCTGGGGTATCTGAGGCATTTTCCGCTCGATGCGATTAAGATCGACAAGATTTTTGTGCGCGACATGGAGCATCAGGCCGAGGCGCGGGCCATTGTGGTGGCGCTGCTGACGGTAGCGACTGCGCTTGGGCTGGAGGTTGTGGCCGAGGGGATTGAAACTGCCGGGCAACTGGCCGCTCTGCGCCAGCTCGGCTGCCGCTTTGTGCAGGGGTATTTTACCGGGCGGCCGAAAACGCAGCGGGAGATACGGGAGATTTTGCAGATAGCGAGCCAGGAAACCCAGGAGAGCGTGCCAGTGGCGTGAATGGGCGGGCTGGTAACATGTGGTATGGGGACACTGGTGCCGTCCGCCGGAATCGAACCGGCGACCTACTGATTACGAATCAGTTGCTCTACCAACTGAGCTAGGACGGCATCGCTGCAGGGCGGGATGGTGAAGAACATGCCCGAGCTGCCGGCGGCGTATCGCATATCGGGTGGTTGAAATCTACCCCCTCCTGTGCGGGCTTTCCTGGGGCTATTTGCTGCCCGGCGTGATCGCCACGGTGCAGGTCATGCCTGCGACCAGCCGCACGTTGGCGGGTACTTTGTCCAGCGTTATGCGGACTGGCACGCGGGCGGCCAGCGGCACCCAGGTGAAGGTGGGGGTGACATCGGCCAGCAGTGTGGCACTGGTTGCGATGCGCTCGGCATCCGCAATGCCGGCGGCGAGGCCCGCGACATGGCCGGTGAGGGGTGGGCCGCCTTGCAGCAGGGTGATGGTTGCCGTGTCGCCGGGGGCGATGCCGCGCAGTTTGGTTTCCTCGAAATAGCCGTCAACGTAGAGGGAATCCGTATCGACGATGGCGATCATGGGGGTGCCGGCGCTCACGTAATCGCCGGGCTGCATGGAGAAATTGGTGATGGTGCCGTTGACCGTGGCGCGCACCGTGCTGCGGGTGACGTTGAGCTGGGCGACACCGAGATTGGCCTGGGCCAGCTGGTAGGCGGCCTGTGCCTCCAGCGCCTGGGCGTTGGAGCTGTCGCGTGTCTGGGCCGAGGCGGCGTTGCTGGAGAGGGAGGCGTAGCGCGCGGCTGTGGATTTGGCATCCTGCATGGCGGCATGGGCGCGGTCGGCATCGGCCTGGGCCTGGGCCAAAGCGAGGGTGAAGCGGGCTGGGTCGATCATGAACAGCGGGTCGCCGGTTTTCACCACCTCGTTGTCATGTACGAAGACCTGCGCCACCGGGCCGCTGACATCGGGGGCCAGGGCCACCACATCGGCGCGCACACGGCCGTCGCGGGTCCAGGGGGCGACCATGTAATAGTCCCAGAGCTGCCAGCCGGCGATGCCGGCGACGATCAACACCGCGAGCGTGGCCAGAAAGCGGGGGACGAAGGATGCGTTGTTCATAAAACCCTCAGAATAGATTGGTCATGCCCAGGCTGACCAGCCCGGTGAGTATGACGAGCAGCGACAGATCGAACAGCGGGCGGTGCCAGATGAAGCGGTACAGCCCGGCCGCCGCCAGCAGCCGGCGCAGGAGCATGGAGAGCAGCAGCGCGATGCCGACCCAGACCAGGAGCGGCGGGAACAGTACGCCGCAGATGTCGATTTCGCCGATCATGCGGCCTCCGCGTGAACAAAAGCGGGGGGCGCCTTGCCGGGAAACAGCACGATGCGCAGGCCGGAGAGGACCATGAGCGACTCCTTATAGGCGCTGGGGTTGCCCAGCAGCGGGGCGATGGTGGCGTCGATGGCTTCGCACAGGCTGAGGGGGGCTGGAATACGGGCGTCGCCCTGGTAATGCGCGGCGACGCCGGTGAAGACGGCTTGGGCTGCGGCTTGGGCTGCCGGCGGCAGGTTCGGCTGGGTGCGGTGCAAATCGATCATGTTCAGCCCCACGCGCAAATCGCGCAGCGCGCCGGCGGCGGCGTCATCCGCCCCGCTGGCGACGGCGGCCATGCGCGGCATCATCAGGCCGAGCCGGTCCATCAGCAGCCCGGTGAGCGTGGCGCGGTCATGCGTGGCGGAGGCTGCGATGGCGACGTCGTGCCAGTTGGCACGCATCAGCCGCCCGGCACTCCAGGCGGCACCCACCGAGCGGATGAGCCTGGTGATGACGAGCGCGCTGGCCAGGCCGGTGATGAGGGCGACGGAGCCATTGGCGAAGTTGACGAAATCCGCCTGGTAGCCGTTGGAGAGCGCCAGTTGGGTGGCACCCACCGCACCCAGCAGCATGCCGGTGCCGAAAGTGGCGGGGCGCGAGATGAGTACGCCGATGACGAGACCGGCCGGGGCCAGAACAAGGCAGAGTTCCGAGAAACTGGTGACGCGGGGCAGGATGGCGAAGTCGTAGACCCAGACGCCGGCGGTGATGATGAGGGCGCTGCGCAGCATCTGCGCGATGGCCGGGGCCGGGTCGTCCTGTGCTGCGAAAAACGAGCAGGCCACGGCGGCGATGACGGCGGCGCCGGCGCCGTAGCTCCAGCCGGTTTCCACCCAGACGAGGCAGAGCACCAGAAGTGCCAGGCCGGCGGCGAAGGCCGAGAGCAAAGCCAGTTTGTGGTCATGGGTTTCGGCCATCACGGCCACGTATTCGGCCTCCAGCAACGGGCCTTCGGGGGCTTTGTCGCCATCGACCACATGGCGGCGGATGACGCGGGAGTGGTGGACGATGCGCACCAGCTCCTCCAGCCGCACACAGAGGGAGGCGCGCAGGAGCCCGGCCCAGTCGTGAGCTTTGTGTTCGATGGCGGCGATCTGGTTGAGCAATGTTCCCGAGTCCTCCGGGCCGCCTTGGCGCATCCAGGTGGCGGTGCCATCGAGCACAATGCGTAGTTCCGGGGTGATGCCGCCGAGGTTCTGCAGTTGCGCCACGCGGTCGCCGATGGAGCTGAGCACAGGCATCAGGCTGATGACGTAAACCCGTAAACGCGTGACGAAGTGCACGGCGGATTGCAAATGCGAGGTGTCGTGGCCGAGCTGGGAGATCATCATTGCGGCGTCGGTGGCCTCGAACGCCAGGCGGCGGCGGGCGGCCAAGGCCGGGGGGCTGTTTTCCTCGCCGGCCAGGGCTGCCGCGGCCCAGTCGCGCGCCGGCTGCACCCAGTTGACGATGCGCTGGGCCAGAATGGGGCCGAGCGGGCGCGGGAAGATGATGGTGCCGATGATTGTGGTGCAGACAATGCCGATGGAGATTTCCTCGACACGGGTGAGGGCGGTTTGGAAGATCAGCCCGGGGGCGGTGACCGAAGGGAAGCCGATGATGCCCGCGGTGTAGCCTGCCAGCATGAAGGCGTAGGAGCGCGGGCTGCGGTCCAGCAGCGCGATATAAAGGCAGGTGCCGATCCATATGGCCATGGCCAGGCTGAGCAGGACCGGGGCGTTGACGAGGTTGGGGACCATGACCACGGCGGCGGTGCCGCCGAGCAACGTGCCGCAGAACCGGTAGAGGGCTTTGGAGCGCATGGCCCCGGCAAAAGGCTGGGCGACGATGAAGGCGGTGGCCATGGCCCAGTACGGATTATCCAGCCCCAGCCAGAGCGAGACGTAGAATGCCACCATCGCGCCCGCGAAGGTTTTGAGGGCAAACAGAAGTTCGTCCGGTTTAGGCATGATGGGGAGAAGCCGTATAATGTGCTGGGGCACCAGCCATGATTTGGAATGCCAGAAGTGTTTGTGCCGGCAGGGTTACCATGGAATGCGGCTGGCGCTTAACGCTTTGCAATTGCCGGGACGAAATAAACTGTTCTCTTGGCAGGCAGGGCTGGCTTATGGAATGCTCTGGTATGGCGCAAAATATTGTCATCCTGACCGGTGCCGGTGCTTCGGCCGAATCCGGTATTTCCACGTTTCGGGATGCCGGAGGGCTGTGGGAGAGGCATCGGTTTGAGGACCTGGCCTCGCCGGAGGGGTTTGCTCGCGACCCCGTGCTGGTACACCGGTTTTATAACCAGCGCCGGGCGCAGTTGCGGGCAGTATCGCCCAATGCGGGGCATGAGGCTTTGGCGGTGCTGGAGCAAAACTGGCGGGGCGGGTTTTTGCTGGTCACGCAGAATGTGGACGATCTGCATGAGCGGGCCGGGAGCCGGCGCCTGGTGCATATGCATGGCGAGCTGCGCAAACTGCGCTGTGCTGCCTGTAACGCGGTACATGAATGGCAGGACGATGCCGGGACCGATACCGCCTGTCCCGCCTGTACCCGCGTGGGGGCGATGCGGCCGGATATCGTCTGGTTTGGCGAAATGCCTTACCATATGGGCGAAATTAGCGCTGCCCTGGCGCAGGCGGATGTTTTTTGCGCTATCGGAACATCCGGCGTAGTCTACCCCGCAGCGGGATTTGCGGCCGAGGCAAAGCGAAACCGGCGCGGCTGCATCCTTTATGAGGTCAATCCACAACCCGCCGCGCATGATCTGTTCGACCACGCGATTGCGGCGCCGGCAACGCTGGGGGTGCCGGAACTGCTCCGGCAATTGGGGATAAAATAAAGGGGAAACAATGAAAAAACCTATAATTCTACTGGCAGGACTGAGTATGGCAACGGCACTGCCGCCGCTTCAAACGCCGCTTCAAACGCCGCTTCGAGCAATGGCGGCAACGCCAAAATGTGTGATGAACAAGGTGCAGGACAGCTCAGGCGCGACGGTGACATTGACGAATGGGTTCCTCTATATGGTATATCCCGGGGGCGACCGGGTGACCGCCGGGCTATGGCGTCCGCTGGACAAAGTGCAGGTCTGCCGCGGGCCCGGCAGTCAGTCGGTCATGACCAATTTATCCCAAGCCAAACCCACCACCATCTCGGTGCTCCGGCAGTAGGGCTGGGGTATTTCCACGGAAAAGGCCAGGGCTCTGCCCTGGACCCGCCAAGGGCCGAAGGGCCCTTGGATCCCACCCGGGTTAGAAAAAGAGGGGCCTTCCAGGTACCGTGTGTGTCACGGCTGGAAGAGGCCCCTCTTTTTCTAACCCGAATTGTTGGGGGTCTGGGGCCTCAGGCCCCAGCGGGTCGAGGGCGGAGCCCCGCCTTTTTCCGTGGAAACGCCCCCGCCCTATTTGAGCAGCCGGGTGACGTTGGTGGCGCGTTTGTGGAGGACGGTTTGTTCTTGTTGGACTTCGTATTCGACGAGGAAGTCTTCCTGGTCGTCGGTTTGGACGAATTGGCGGTTGAAGCGGCGGATTTGGTTGAGGGCGACCTGGGCTGAGACGCCTTTTTCCTTGACCATGTAGGCGGCGAGGATGGTGCCGGTGCGCCCTAGGCCGGCGAGGCAATGCACGCCCAGGACTTCGCCGCGGTCGAGCATGTCGTGCATTTGGTTCACGAGCACATCGGTTTCGCCGGTGGTGGGGGCTTTGCGGTCGGCGATGGGGAAATGTACGTTGCGCAGGCCGTGCCGGGCCAGGATGTCCTGTGGGAAATCGCCCTCGGTGAGGGTGATGAGCACGGTGATGCCGGCCTGTTTCAGCATATCGAGGTCTTGGTCGATGGGGGCGGAAATGCCTGGCATTGGCGTGGCGGCGAGGCGGCCGTCCTCGATCCAGACGAAGCCGCGCGGGCCGGGTGTGTTGCTGCCGGGATAGCGGGTGACGGCGGCTTTTTCGTTGCGGGCATCGGCTGAGGTGTTGGCGCCCATCTGCGCCGCGGCCGAGCGTGGCGGGAGTGGCACGGTCTGGATCATGTTGGCGCTGAGGCTGATGGGGGGCAGGTCGTCTATGTTTTGCGCGATGTTTTGCGGGGCGTCTGGCGTGGCGCGCAGCACTGGTTCATGCGCTGGGGCGGCGTCCATATCGATGGTGACCGGCTCGGCTGAGGCGGGGGTGGCGGGAATGTAGGTGACGGGTTCGAATTCCGGCTCGGCGGTGGTGAACGCGTAGATTTCGGGCGCCGGGGCGGCGGGTTCGGGGGCTGCCGGAACGGGCTCGGGCTCGTGAAGTGCTGGTTCGAGCGCGGGTTCCGTGGGCGGCTCTGCCATCCCGGGTTCGGGGAGAACAATCTCTGGTGTTGCTGGCGCCGAGGCGTCGGCCACGGGTTCGGCTTCTGCAAGCGGCTCGGCGTGGATGGGTTCGGACGTATCCGTCTCGGGCGCGTAGGCCACAGATTCCGGGATCACTAATTCGGGCTCGGCGGTTGGTTCGGCCAGGACGGGTTCGATGTCTGTTGCCGTCTCCGGTGCTGTGGGTTCCGCCGTGTGGGCCGCGAGGTGTGGCTCCGTGGTTGGTTCGGTCAGGATGGGCTCGAAGTCTGCTGCCAAATCCGGTGTGGCGGGGGCTGGGGTATAGGCCGTGAAATCAGGCTCTACAGCCGGTCCGGCCAGGATGGGCTCGAAATCTGAGGCCAAATCCTGCGAGGCTGGTTCCGGTGCATAGGCCACGAAGTCTGCCTCTGCGGCCGGTTCTAACAGGATGGGCTCAAAATTCGCTGCGATCTCTGGGGTTGGCTCTGGCACATAGGCCGCGAATTCCGGTTCTGGCTCTGCAAGCGGCGCGGAGAGGACGGGCGCGGCTTCGTCCGCGATCTCGAATGCCGCCGGCTCCGGTGCGTGGGAAGTGAATGCAGGTTCGGACTCTGCAACCGGCTCCGCGAATTCGGGTTCCGCGATGACGGGTTCCGCGATGACGGGTTCCGCGATGACGGGTTCCGCGATGACGGGCGGGAGCGGCTCGCTCTCCGCCACAGGCTCGGGGTCGGGCTCGGGCGCGTGAGCTTGCTCGGCTGGTGCCATGTCAGCCGCCAAAGCGTTGCGGATTTCGTCCTTTATGGCTGCCAGCGCCGCGGCGGTGAGCGGCGGGGGCGTGCCACCGGGCTCGGCGGCAGGCGTGCCCTCGGAGCTTTCCGCAAAAGCGGGTGCCGGAGCGGGCGGCTTGATGGAGTTCGCGTCGGGCGCCGGTACGGTACAAGTGCCGGTGGCGATGAACTGGGCCACGGCGGCATTCGGCGGGTTGTTGAAAAAGCTGTCCGCATCGCAGGCGGCCTGCACGCGCCCGCCGGCCAGAAGGATGATCTGGTTGGAGATTTTGCGCGCATGCTTGTGGTTTTGCAGTGCCACCAGCAGCGGGGTGAAGGCCGCCAGACGCTCCAGCATGCCCAGCAGCACGCCGGCATCGGCCTCGGACAGGCCCGTGGTCGGCTCGTCGATCATCAGCAGCGCCGGTTCGGCCGCGGCTTCGCGCAGGATGGTGATGATGCGCTGTGAGAGCTGGTCCAGCTCCATGAACGGGCGGTCGAGCTGCGCGATTACATCCGGCACGCCGGCCTGGGTAAGCCATTGATTGGCCCACTCGCGTTGCCGCTCCATGGGCAGGTCCGCCGTGCGGTCGCGTAAGTGGAAAATGAGGTTTTCCAGTGCCGAACGCTGCACCAGCTGGATGCGCTGCGCCACGAGCAACGGGCGATTTTCCGGCCCGGCGATGGCACCGCGGAAATAGACATTGCCCCAGCTTTTGAACAGGCCGCTCTGGCTCAGCATGCCGGATAGCGCACGCAGCACGGTGGATTTGCCGGTACCGACCGGCCCCATGAGCGTGGTGATGCCCTGGTCCAGGATTTCCAGCGTTACATCGGCGAGCACGATTTTGCCGCCGAAACCGGCGCCGAAATTTTCGCACACCAGCACGGGCGCGGGGGCTGGCAAGGGTTCAACCAGCCCAACCGGTTCGGGTGCGGTTTCCGCGGCGGCAAAGCCGGCCAGTTCATCATGCGGCTCGGGCACCGGGAGGAGATCCTCCTGCGGCACGTGAGAGAAGGTGTCGCTGGGCGGAATGTCGTCCACCGGCGCCGGTGCTGCTTCGCTCTCGTCGCCGGGCACGTCGTAGGTGGTGGCGGTGCTCGTGGCTGGGTACACCAATTGTACAGGGGCGGCGGGCCTATCCGTGTCTGGTTCGATAATGTCCGGTTCGATAATTTCGGAATCGGGTGCTGCCGCAATCTCCTCCGCAACAGCTGGAGCGTCCTCGCCCGTTGCATCAGCCGGGGAGACGGCAGGATTCAGATGCTGGAAGAGTGATGTGTCGATGGGCCGGCTTTCGGCCTCGATTCGGCGCTGGTTGCGGCGGACCACATCCACCGCAATCGTGACGATGCCGAGCAGGAAGGCCGCCAGTGCCGCAAACAGAACCATCATCTCTTGTGTCAAGGTATGAGTCGCTCCGAAAATAGTGAACATTAAGGTGTTTTGCCGTGAAACAACGATATGAAGCAACCACAAACAGGCGCTGCCTACGCTTCAGATGGCCAATTCGGGAGCTGCACCCCCACAATGTCTGGCCATGGTGATGGGCGGCAGCCCCTGTGTACGCGACGTTATCCGCTGCGCCCGTGGTTGAGAAGGGTGCAGTGCAGCAAGCAAGGGCGTTAATAACGTGCGGTGCTAAAATATTTCCGCCGCGCGCTGTGATAGCGGGTGCTGCGCTTTGATATTGAGTCCTGATTGACGGAAGGTGCGGGCCGGGGCCAGTCTCGGCGGGACGCCCTAACGGCACTTCGTCTGGGCGGGACGCCAGCAGCACTTCATGGAGGCAGGTCATGCAGCAGGAGCAGAAGCCGGTACCGCCCGGCATGCGCGTTCTGGTGGTGTGCGACAAATTGCAGGAGGCGAGCGCGGTCGGCCGTGCCTCGCGCAATCTGCTGCAGGATTTGCAGAACCACGGGGTTGAACGGGTGCTGGCGGCGAGCGTGGATGAGGGCAGGGCGATCCTCGATTCCGAGCCGCATTTGATAGCCGTGGTGCTGGACTGGGATCTTTCTCGCGTTGAGGATCATGCGCCGGCCGTTTCACTGTTAGAGGCAGTCCGTGCCAAGAATGCCAGCCTGCCGATATTTTTGCTGGCCGAGCGTGATGACGCGGCGCAGATCCCCGTGGCGGTGATGCGCCAGGCGGATGAATTCATCTGGCTGCTCGACGACACGATGGAGTTTGTCAGCGAACGTATCGTCGCGGCGGGGCGGCGGTACCGCGAGCAGTTGTTGCCGCCGATGTTCGCGGCACTGGTAAAGTTTACCCGGGGCGCGGAATATTCCTGGCACACGCCGGGCCACACTGGCGGCACCGCGTTTTTACGCTCGCCGGTCGGGCGCATGTTTTATGATTATTTTGGAGAGCCGATTTTTCGCGCCGATCTTTCCATTTCGGTGGGGGAGCTGGGCTCGCTGCTCGACCATAGCGGGCCGATCGGCGCGGGGGAGCGTTATGCCGCACATGTGTTCGGGGCGGACCGCACCTATTATGGGACGAACGGAACCTCCACCTCCAACCGCGTGGTGATGATGGCCAGTGTGGCGCGCGGGCAGATTGTGCTGGCTGATCGCAATTGCCATAAATCCATCGAGCACGGATTGAGTATGACCGGCGGGGTGCCGGTGTATTTGCGGCCGTATCGTAATCATCTTGGGTTGATCGGGCCGATCCCGCCGGCAGCGTTTTCCGCCCAGGCGATTGCGGCGAATATCGCGCAGTCGCCGTTGGCTGCCGGCGTGACGGAAAAACCGGCACTGGCGATTGTTACCAACTCTACTTACGACGGGCTTTGCTATAACGCGGCGCGGGTGGAAGAGCTGCTGGGCGATTCGGTGGATCGCGTGTTGTTCGATGAGGCCTGGTTCGGCTATGCGCGGTTCAATCCGCTGTACGCTGACCGTTTTGCCATGCGCGGGGAGCCGGCGACGGCAAAGCGCGATGGGCCGACGATTTTTGCCACGCAATCCACGCATAAACTGCTCGCGGCTTTGAGCCAAGGTTCCATGATCCATCTGCGCGAGGGGCGGGTGAAGGCCGAGCATGTGCGCTTCAACGAGGCGTTCATGATGCATGCGACGACCTCGCCGCAATATGCCATCATCGCCTCCAACGATGTGAGCGCGGCGATGATGGATGGCGCCGGCGGGCGGTTGCTGACCGGCGAGGCGATTGCCGAGGCGATTTCCTTCCGCCAGACCATGGCACGGCTGCAAACGGATTTTGCCGCGCAGGGCCAGTGGTTTTTCAAACTATGGCAGCCGGAGCTGGTGCGGGATGGCGGCACGGCGGTGGCGTTTGCGGATGCGCCGGCGGCACTGCTGGCGGAGGAGCAAAAATGCTGGATGCTGGAGCCGGATGCAGATTGGCATGGGTTTCCAGCACTGGAGCCGGGTTATTGCATGCTCGACCCGATAAAGGTGACGCTGGCGACGCCGGGGATTTTTCCGGGCGGGCGGCTGGCGGAGGATGGTATTCCGGCGCTGCTGCTCACCGCGTATTTGGCCGAGCATGGCATTACCGCTGAGAAGACCACGAATTTTTCGATTTTGTTTCTGTTCTCCATAGGCGTTACGCGCGGGAAATGGGGCTCGCTGGTTAATGCGCTGCTCGACTTCAAGCGCGATTACGATGCGAATGCGCCGCTGGCGCGGACCATGCCGGTGTTCACGCAAAGCAATCCGGTGGCCTATGGTGCGTTGGGGCTGCGTGAGCTGGCACAGGCGATGTTTGGTGCGATGAGGCGGACGAGGATTCCAGAGTTGCTGCAGGAGGCTTATAATTTTCTGCCCGCACCGGCGATGACGCCTGCTGCCGCTTATGATCTGCTGGTGCGTGGCGAGGGGCGGGGCGAGGTTTTAGCGGGGTTGAGTGGTGGTGTGGCGGCGACGTCCATCGTACCGTATCCGCCGGGGATTCCGCTGGTGATGCCGGGCGAAAGTTTGGGGGCGGAGGATGGCCCGGTGTTGGGGTATCTGGCGGCGTTGCAGGAATTCGATAGGCTTTTTCCCGCGTTTGCGCACGACACGCATGGCATCGAGGCAGTAAACGGCGAATACCAAGGCATGAGATTCTAAAAGTTTTTGGTGCAGCTTTTTTCAAAAAGCGCGGTGGGTTCAACTGATGAGCGCAACGGCCTGAGCGAATGTAGCTCCTGGCGTCTGAAAGCCAAGGGTTTTTCTGGGTCGAGTATTTAGCTTGAGCGCGACGTCGTTGAGGTCGTCCTGGTTGTAG
>JAMFRU010000120.1 GCA_026224875.1 Acidocella sp. | reverse complement strand
CCATAACGGCCAAGGGCGGATCGATCCGACGCCAACCGTCCTGCCCTGGGGCGCCACCCAGGGCAGGACACCCTTCTCAGGGCAAATCAAAGATAGCAGGTTTCGCTATTACAAGGGCGGATAAGCGTAGCGCCTTCCGCCATGCCGGGCGCGAAGATGGCGGATGGCGATGCGCTCCATCCCCCCGACTAGGTCTTGGCGGGCACGATGTTATGGCTTTTCGTTGTAAACGATTACCAGATCGGGTTCAGACGGTGACCAGCCAGTCCATGAATCCTGTAAATGGCTATGGGATATGCCCATCACGGGCGTCACGTTTTCAAAACGTGCTTTCGTGTCTTGCAGAAACCGCAACAGCACATAGATCTCGTCCAGCGACAATACCAATGTCAGCTCGTGCAACTCACTTGGGGTTTGCGCCTGTTGGTCTTGCGATAAATAACCAAATGCCTGCATCTTAAACCTACGCCTGAGATGGCCCTCGACGTGAAAGGGCAGATTCCGCTTCGCTCCATCCGCCCTACGGGCCATAAAAAACGGGGCCTTTCGGCCCCGGTTTCGTTCAACGGCGCAGGTTAAGGCGGCCGATCAAATCCTGGTAGCGCTTCACATTCTTGCGCTTCAGATAATCCAGCATCGAGCGGCGCTGGCCGACCAGCACGAGCAGACCACGGCGGGAGTGGAAATCCTTCGCGTGGATTTTGAGGTGTTCGGTGAGGTTGACGATACGCTCGGAAAGCAGGGCGACCTGCACTTCGGGGCTGCCCGTATCATTCGGGGCAGTGGCGTATTCGGCAACGAGCTCGGTAGTGCGCTCTGGCGTAATCGACATCGGGATATCCCTTCAAAACAGCGGTTAGAACAAGCGTTCCGGCTTCAGCCACCCTTCAGAGAGTCGGGCCAGAGCTTTAACGCCCCCTGCTGCCACAATGCGCACCAGCCCCTCATCGGGATTGGCGGCCTCGGGAATCCGCCCCATCAGGTCGACCAGGCTGATAGCCTGGCCTTGTGAGAGGGCATGAAATTCGGCGGCGTTCAGGGCCAGAGCCGGGATGTCGTCCAGCGCGGTCGAGAGCGGTCGCACGAATTCAGCGAGAGTGGCGGGGTTCTGCTCCGGATCGAGGAATTTGTCCAGCGTTACCGCCATGTTTTCCAGGAACGGCCCCACGCGCAGGCGGCGCAGCACCACGATATGCCCCACGGTACCACACGCGCGCGAAAGGTCGCGGGCCAGAGCGCGCATATACACGCCCTTGCCGGACTGCACCTCAAATTCGGCGGTATCGGCATCGGGCCGGCCGATCAGCTCGAACCGGTCCACCTGTGCCGGGCGCGGCGGCAGTTCCGGTGGCGCACCGGCGCGGGCGAGGTCGTAAGCGCGCTCGCCATCCACCTTAATGGCGGAGAATGCCGGCGGGATTTGCATGATACTGCCGATAAACGGCGGCAAAGCGGCGCGAATCGCCTCATCGCTCGGCCGCGCATCGGAGGTTGCCACCACGGCACCCTCGGCGTCGTCGGTATCCCGCGCCTCGCCGAAGCGGATGGTGAAATGGTAGATTTTCGTACTGTCCATCACATAAGGCACGGTTTTGGTCGCAGCCCCGAGTGCGATCGGCAGCAGCCCGGTCGCCAGCGGGTCCAGCGTGCCGCCATGGCCCGCCTTCTGCGCATCCAGCGCGCGCTTTACCTTGTTCACCGCCTGCGTGCTGGTAATGCCCGCCGGCTTATCCAGGATGAGCCAGCCGTCGATTTTGCGGCCTTTTTTCTGCCGAACCATGAAAACCCTTAAAATACTGAAGTGAGGCGCGCTGATAGGCCAACCCGCGCACCGGGGAAAGAAGCGGAGCAAAGAATCTGCCCTGCGCCCCGTAAATGCTAACGGGCCATCAACCTTTGTCTGGTGAAATACAGGGGCCTGGAAACAGTCCGGCGTTGATTCTCCGACTTTTCCTTCAAAGGACGCCCCCATGCCGGACAGCTCGCTCGAACTCTCCACTCGCTTTGCTCCCCCCAGCGCCCCGGCGGCGGAACCCTATACCACCAGCCTTACCCGCCCAGTCACGGCCCCGCGCGGCGTAAAACGCGACAAATTCATCGGCTTCATCCGCGACGAAGAGAGCGCCAACCTCCTACATGAAACCCTGGCAGGCTACGTGCCCAACACCAATCAGGTGCATGTGGTCGATTTCCGCAGCGCGCTGGCCATCCTCGCCGCCATGACCACGCCCGAAATCGTGCTGGTCGACCTTACCGGTGAGGGCCAGCCGCTCAACGCCATCATGGAGCTGGCCGAAGTCGTGGAACCCGGCACCGTGGTGCTGACCATTGGCGACAACCAAAACCTCAATTTCTACCGCACCGTCACCAAAGGCATGGGTATCAAGGATTACCTGCCCAAGCCGCTCACCCGGAGCGCGGTCGAGCAGCATTTCCTCCCCACCATCGCCAACATGGCCGATACCAGCGCGTCCTTACGCGGTGGCCGCAGCCTGGCCGTCGCCGGCACGCGCGGCGGCGTCGGCACCAGTACCCTGGCCGCCAACCTAGCCTGGTACGTCTCCAACGAGCTGCACCGCCACACTTTGCTGCTCGATGGCGAGCTGAGCACCGGCACCGCCGCCATGCATCTCGACATCCCCGCCAGCAACGGCCTCGCCATGGCACTGGAAATGCCCGAACGCATCGACCAGCTGCTCATCGAACGCTCCATGCAACAAGCCAGCGACCGCCTCCACGTCCTCGCCGGCCTCGAAGGGTTCGACCGCAACATCAACTTCACCTCCGAAGGGGCCGCAAACCTCCTCCAAGCCCTGCGCAGCCGCTACAACTACGTCGTCGCCGATGCCGGCTCACGGCTGGAACCCTTCGGCCGCGAACTCCTCTTTAACGCCCAGCAACGCGTCATCGTCATGGACCCCAGCATGATTTCCATCCGTAACCTCGGGCGCCTCATGACCCTGCCCGGCGGCTCCGGCCAAAGCACCCGCATCTTCCTCGTGCTCAATAAAGCCGGTGCCCCCGGTGGCCTCGCCCAAAGCTACATGGAACAAACCATGGGCCTGCGCTTCGACGCCGTACTCCCCGACCTCCCCCGAATCGTCCCCCGCACCACCCAGCTAGGCAACCAAGCCGCCGCCCTACGCGGCCCCTTCCGCAACGGCATAGCCGCATTAGCCACAGCACTTGGAGCCGGGAATGGTGCCGCTGGGGCGTAGGTTTGAGGTGTTCCACGGAAAAGGCGGGGCTCTGCCGTCGTGCGAAGCACGCCTCCGGCGTGACGACCCGCTGGGGCCTGAGGCCCCAGACCCCCACAAATTCGGGTTTGGGAAGGGGATGCCCTGCACGGGCTCTCAACGCGTATGGTGTGGAGGGCATCCCCTTCCTAAACCCGGGTGGGAGCCAAGGGCCCTTCGGCCCTTGGCGGGTTCAGGGCAGAGCCCTGGCTTTTTCCGTGGAGCACCCCCAAACCCAGGCCCCAGCGGCACCGTTCCCGGCTCTAGGTGTTTTGGCTGATACGGGGTATAAAACGGGCTCCTGCATTCGATTCTGGAGCTATTTCTGCTGATGTCTGACGAGACGCCGTCCATCCCGCCTGTACCTCAAGATGAGGCATATGATGCCGCCTCGATTAGTGTGTTGCGGGGGCTTGATGCGGTTCGCAAGCGACCGGGCATGTATATTGGCGACACGGATGATGGTTCGGGCCTGCATCACATGGGTTTCGAGATTATCGACAATGCGGTGGATGAGGCCCAGGCGGGTTTTGCGGACCGTGTTGAGGCTGTTTTGAATGGCGATGGTTCAATGACTGTCAGCGACAACGGCCGCGGCATTCCGACCGATATTCACCATGAGGAGGGGATTTCGGCGGCGGAGGTTGTGTTGACCAAGCTGCATGCGGGCGGCAAGTTCAACCAGAATTCGTACAAGGTTTCGGGCGGCTTGCATGGCGTGGGCGCTGCCGTGGTGAATGCGCTTTCGGAATGGATGGAAGTGCGCATCTGGCGCAATGGCGAGGAGCATTTTATCCGCTTCGAGCATGGCAATACCGTGGCGCCGCTGCGGGTGGTTGGTAAATCGGAGCATAAGAACGGCACCGAGGTTACGTTCAAGCCCTCCGCCGGCACGTTCACCCATACTGAGTTCGATTACGCGGTGTTTGAGCGCCGGTTGCGCGAGCTGGCCTTCCTCAATTCGGGCCTGGCCATTCGCCTGCGCGATGAGCGGCATGAGCCGTTCCAGGAGGCGCTGTTCCATTACGAGGGCGGTGTGAAGGAATTCTGCACCTGGCTCGACCGCGCGAAAACACCAGTGCTGGCCACGCCGATTACCTCGATCGGGGAGGCCAAGGAACATGGCATCCGCGTGGAATTTGCGGTGACGTGGAATGATTCCTATCACGAGACCATGCTCTGCTTCACCAACAACATCACCCAGCGGGATGGCGGCACGCATCTGGCCGGTTTCCGTGCGGCGTTGACCCGCGTGGTTTCAAAGTACGCCCAGGGCATGAGCAAAAAAGAGACCATGGAGCTGAATGGCGAGGATATGCGCGAAGGCATGACCGCCGTGCTCTCGGTTAAAGTGCCGGACCCGAAATTCTCTTCCCAGACCAAGGACAAATTGATTTCATCCGAGGTTCAGCCGGTGGTGCAGTCCGCCGTGGCCGAGGCGCTGAGCCATTGGTTCGAAACGCATCCGAAAGAAGCCAAAAACATCGTCCAGAAGGTGATGGATGCCGCCTCCGCCCGCGAAGCCGCGCGAAAAGCCCGCGAGCTGACGCGCCGCAAGGGCGTGCTGGACATCTCATCTCTCCCTGGAAAACTCGCCGATTGCCAGGAGCGTGATCCGGCGAAATCCGAACTCTTCCTGGTGGAGGGTGATTCCGCCGGCGGCTCCGCCAAACAGGGCCGCGACCGTAAATTCCAGGCGATCCTGCCGCTTAAAGGCAAAATCCTCAACGTCGAGCGCGCGCGGTTCGACAAAATGCTGGGCTCGGCCGAAATCGGCACGCTGATTACCGCACTCGGCGCCGGCATCGGCCGCGGCGAGCCGGACCAGGGCGGGTTCGATGCCGGCAAGCTCCGCTACCATCGCATCGTCATCATGACGGACGCCGATGTTGACGGTTCGCATATCCGCACGCTGCTGCTCACCTTCTTCTACCGGCAGATGCCCAAGCTCATCGAGCACGGCTACCTCTACATCGCCCAGCCGCCGCTCTACCGCGCCAAACGCGGCAACGACCAGCGCTACCTCAAAGATGACGACGCGCTCGAAGCCTATCTGCTCGACCGCTCCATGGGCGAATCTAAACTCGTCAGCCCCGGCCTCACACTCGAAGGCGAGGAACTTAAAGCCGAAACCCTCTGGATCGGCCAGACCGTGCATCGTCTCCAGGGGCTCAGCAATCTGCTGCCCATGCCGTACCTGGAACAAATCGCCATCTCCGGCCTGTTCTCCCCCGCGGCTTTGGGCGACAGCGCACGCGACTCCGCTCTGGTCACCCGCCTCAACGCTCTGGCCCCCGTCAGCGAGCGCAGTTGGCTGGTCACTTCCGATCCCGCGGGTATCACCTTAGGGCGCACCGTGCGCGGCGTCGCCGAACGCTACCATCTGGACGCCGCAACCCTGCGCACCGCCGAAGCCCGCTACCTGGCCGAACGCGCCCCACGCCTGACCGAACTCTTCGGCGCCGAAGCCACACTCACCATCGGCAGCGCCACAAAATCCATCCACGGTCCCGCCGCCATGTGGGAAGCCCTGCTCGCCGCCGGCCGCAAAGGCCTCACCATCTCCCGCTTCAAAGGCCTCGGCGAAATGAACCCGGAAGAACTCTGGGCCACCACCCTGAACCCCGAAGTTCGCCGCCTGCTCCAAGTGAAAATCGCCGACGCGGAAGACACCGACCAGATATTCTCCACATTGATGGGCGATGTCGTGGAACCCCGCCGCGACTTCATCGTCACCAACGCACTGAAAGTGGCAAATCTGGATACTTGAGTAGGTATGGTTTGGTCCGTCTCACAAATAATGAGAAACGTAACTCTAATAATGAGAAACTTTCTCACACTTATCAGTGTCATATGTGGTATATTCTGACACACAGGCCAGCCTAAAAGAACTTAAAATCCAAGGCTTGACCAGCTCAGAGGTGGGTGCCACTCAGCTGAGCTGGTCGCGGAGCGGCTTACCGGACGTGGTTCGTTCGCTTGCCTTAGTAGGCCGACCGAGCTCCCAGCGGCCGAGGCTTGGTCGTCGTCGGCCTCTGCCGGGAGCGTCTAGTATGAAGCACCCCAATGTAGCCATTCTACTGGCAGATACGATGAGCGGCCACCAAGAAAGTGCGGTTCACTCGATACCGACGTAAACTCTGCAGTGCCTGTCTTTAGGCTGATTCGCCTCACAGGCGGCGCAGGTCGAAGCGTTTGCAGGCTTCATTATTATCCTATCCCAACGGCTCTCTTATGGCCGTCCCAACGCTGTGTTAGGTTTTTGAGCACACGATTATAGATGAAGGGCAGTGGCAGCGGCGCACCTTCCACGGCGGCATTGTAGTCGGTCATTACCTGCAAGACGTCGCCCTGCGGGTATTCCCGTCCCCTGGCACCGGAGATTCTCCATATAATCGCGTCCATTGTCGTAGCGGCTGAGCTATGCGCAAACGCTGCTCCCAGCAAGTTATACCAGTCATCGCGGTCACTGACTCTTTGGGCGATTCCCAATTTTGTTTGGCTGTGATTCACTGAGGCGCGCCGATTCGGGTGCGGGAGGTGGGTATGGGTCGGCCGATTGAGATCACGAATTT
>JAMFRU010000119.1 GCA_026224875.1 Acidocella sp. | reverse complement strand
GAAACATGAACCAGGATACCCCACCTTCAGCCAGCTCGCCCATCGACACCAGCCTGCTTGGCGAGGCGCATGTGCGCCTCTATCGCGAGACGAATGGGGAGCAGGGGTATATCTGGAATGGCGCGCCGATTCTGCTGCTCACCACCACGGGGCGTCAATCCGGCGAGCCGCGTACCATACCCATTATTTTTAGCCGGTATGGCGATGGCTACGTCATCATCGCCTCACGCGGCGGTTCGCCGACGCACCCTAAATGGTATTTGAATATTCTGGACGATCCGCATGTCGAGCTGCAGGTGAAGGCCGATAAATTCACCGCCATTGCGCGAACCGCGGAGACGCCCGAACGTGAGGCCATCTGGCGGGAAGCGCTAAAAACATGGCCGCGCTACGACGAATACCAAACCCGCACGTCTCGTTTGATTCCGGTCGTCGTCATCGAGCGCAAGCCCGCTTAAAGATGCCCGCTTAACGGCGTTGTAGATTTGCGCGATACAGGCTCGGCTTGATGCCGAGTCTGCGCAGGAACACACGGCGCATGATATCTGCATTCGCAAAGCCGCAATGTGCCGCGACCTGCCACAGCTTCATGCCGGATTCTTCCAACGACCGCCGCGCCGCATCCACCCGCGCCATTTCGACGAAATCTCCCGCCGTGGTGCCTGACTCTTTCTGAAAAATGCGGGTGAGATGCCGCACGCCTATCGCCGAACGCGCGGCCAAGGTTTTGAGCGTGAGGTCACCGGACAAATTATCCAGAATCCACCGCTGCAAATCTCGCATGCGGCAATCGCCCGCGGCGGCCATCCGTGGTTGTACGTCCATGAGTAATCGTTCCTCTGGCGTATTCATATGTGCCGTGAAGCTCATACCGTGTGGAGCGGCAGCGCAAATGCGAACCGCCCCACACCGTTACATAATCAGCACCCCATCAGATCATCAGAAGCTGGCGCGCGCGGCCATCTCTTCCGGTTCGAATTCGGAAGGCGCTGGTGTTGCCGTGTAAAATGCTTCAGTATACGGCGCGTAGGTTATGTTTCCATTAAAAGTATAATCACCCGTAATGAAACTCTGGACCATCTCGGCGCATTCACAGGTAGCCGGCAGTGATGGGAAGCACGCATTATAGAGGGCGTATCCCTTCACCATCGTCCCGTTGGCATCGTACCCCTCGCCCAACACCCCCCACCAGCTATCTTCATCGATATAGTAACGGCGTTTGGCATTCACATTATGGTTGCCGGGCGCGAGGTTGGCCTCAATAACCCAGACGCGATGTTTCTCCCAGCGGACAGTATCCGGATTAAGGTAATGCGGTCCACACAAGGCCTGAAGCGTGGTGAAAAGCATCTTGTTGGTATTGTACGGGATCAGCATTTCCTTCTTGCCAACGCAGGTCCAGTTATACTGCGAAGGGTTGCCATAGAAGCATTGGGATTCATCAACACTATCGATGCCATTGCCTTCCGGATTGGGAGAATCGAAGGCCTCGTTAGGAGCTTTGCGTACACGGCCCTGGCCATTCAGCAGCGTCCATACGATATCCGGATGGAGATTGACGTTGGTGCTGTGCCAAACCAGACTCTCCTGCCCCACAACCGAACCCGGCGCTATATCGGTAACATGCAGCTTACTGTAATAACCGTCGTAATTATCCGGCGTTACGTCCGGGGCGTAATACGGGTAAATAAAGTAACCGCGCGTGGCAGCCACAAGGGTCAGCCGGCCGCCGATCATCACCGCACCTGGGTTGGCCACTGAATAATCCTGATAGGTGTACCAGGCGGTCAGCTTGTTCCAGATGATCTGCGCACCGCCCACCAGCGGATCGGATGTATCGATGATCGGGAACGGCGGACCACCTACCGCGCCCGTGAAACCGAAGCGGCCGCCACGCGGATCGAGCTTCGCACGCGTAACGTTCTTGGCGGTATTGTCATACACATATTGCGGTGCCGCGGCGGTGCGGTGAGTTTTGAATACCTGCAAGCTGAAGCCGTAATTGGTGATCTGAAATTTGGTGCCTTCGCTCAACATATCCGCATATTGCGCCATGTTGCTGGCATTCACCGTAAAGAGCGGCTGCTCGTCTTCGAAAAGATGCGTCTCGATCGGCTGGTCCTGTGGCAGCGGCGGAGAGACCAACCCGCCCGTCCATGCCGGAATGGAGCCATCTGCATTGCCGGCGCGCTCGCCGCCCATGGGCGTGAGCGTTGTCGTCAACAAAGCCGGGTCGGGTGTTGCCGATTGCGCATGCACGGGGCGCGCCACGGCGGCGGTTACCAGGCTTGTACCCGCGAGAAGACCAAAGTCACGTCGTTTCATTGTTTTCGTTTCCTTGTTCGGATTCTTATTTGATTATATGTGAACGCGGCAATTAATATGTGTGCTGTATATTATACTCTATAAAAAGCCTTGGCACGGCCACCGATGATCATGTTCTTGTCATCATCGGGAACGCCTTTGAATAATTTGGCGATCATGTCCTTCGAATGCGGGAATGTGGTCTCGGAATGCGGATAATCCGACGACCACATGATGTTGCCGGCCCCCGGCAGCTCACGCATCAGCACCCCGGCCCTGTCGTGGATGAAGGAGCCGTAGATGTTGCGATCCCAGAAATAACTAGGCTCATGCTCAAGCGGCGATTTCACCCAGTAGCGCTGCTTGTTCCAGGTCTCGTCCATATAATTGGCGGCAAAGGCAAACCAGCCGACACCACTTTCCACCGAGGCCAGTTTAAGCTCCGGGAACCGCTGGAACACCGCACCGTAGATCATGATCGCGATCGGCTCGCCCATGCCGAATTTCGACATCAGCAGATCGGAGAGAAAAAATTTCGGCTCGGTAAACCGCACGGCACGGCCACCGAGATGAATGGTGATAGGCATGCCAAGGTCGCATGCCGCCTTCCAGAACGGGTCGAACTCAGGATCGGCATAACTGCGCTCGCTATTCGTATCGCCGGTGAGCGCCTGCATCCGTGGATCGCCGCCATTCAGCGAGGCCATTTTCGTCATCGGAAAGGCCGGTATGTTCACAGCCTTCAGCCCGCGCGCCGCACAATCGCGCATCACCGCGACCGCATCGCTGACATCATGCATCGGCGCATAACCAACCCCGGCCAGGCGCTGTGGCGCGTGCTGGCAGAAATCGGCCAGCCAGCGGTTATAGGCGGTGAAACTGGCGTTGTAGAGTTCGCTGTTGGACGTCCCCAACGGACCACCGCCGAATAGGATCGCGGTGTCGATGCCATCCTCATCCATATCGTTGATGCGCGCCGCCGGCATCCAGCCGCCGGCCCGTGCATCCGAGGCACGGCCATGCATTTTGAAATCCTTGCCCGCGCGGCCGCCCTGGGCGCTGATCAGGTTCAGCTTGCGGCGGTTTCCCTCGAACACCACGTAATCGCAATCCTCGCCATGCTCGAGTTTCGGTGCCAACTCCCGTAGCGGCGCCGGCAGATAATCCACCCACATATCCGCCGATGGATTTACATGTGCATCCGCATCCACAATGGGAGCCGACAGATTTTGCGATGTCATTTTTGCTTCTCCCCGCAACTAGGCTAGGCTAAGCTCACCCAATCACGCAGATCAAATATTAATAATCGCCGCATTGATATCATCAGCATATGAAACCGCTTGGCGTCTGCCTAATCGGCGGCCTCGCCAAGCCCGAGTGACGGCATATTCTCCTGCACATAGGTTTTGGCGAGCACCAGAAAATCCACGGCCAGCCTGCTGATCCGCTCGGGATGCCACACCATCACCATCTCCCACGGGCAAAAGGACGCCGCATCCTCAACCGGCAGGAATTTGACGTTACGCGGCTGCGTCAGCGCCGCCGTCGCCATCACCAGGCTGCAGCCGACGCCGGCCCCCACCAGACTCAACGTCGCGTTGGTCTGCTGGACCTCCTGCGTCACATGCGGCATCAGCCCGGCACGTTGGAACATGTTGAGCATCTCGGATGCCTGGGCGGCGTATTTCTGCGGCAGCATGGCGTATTTGCGCGGCGGCATGATGAACGGCTGCTCGGCGAGCTCGGCCACGGTAATGGAACCCTGCCCGGCCAGCGGCCAATCGGCCGGAATGGCGGCAACGAGGCCGGCGCGCTCCACAACCATCATCTCGCAGGCGACATCGATCTGCGTGCCGCCGACCAGAAAGCCAATGTCGAAATCACCGGCGCAAATACCGTCCACCTGTGCCGGAGACGAGGTTTCGATCAAACGTACGCTCACCCCCGTTGCCGCCACGCGGTGGCGCACGAGCAGCTCCGGCAGCACATGGTACATCGCCGGGCCGATGAAGCTCACGCGGATTTCAGGCGCCCTGGCGGCTTCGCGCTGGGCCATTTTGCACGCAAGCTCCGCCTGCCGCAGGGTCCGCTGCGCCTCACCGAAAAAAACCCGCCCGGCATCGGTCAGCTCCACGCTGCGCCGCGAGCGGTCGAACAGTTCCACCCCCAAATCCGCCTCAAGCCGTTGAATTGACTGGCTGAGTGGCGGTTGCGCGATGTTGAGCCGCTTGGCCGCCCGGCCAAAATGCAGCTCTTCGGCGACGGCAACAAAGTGACGCATATGCCTGAGGTCCATCAGGGTCTCCCGGGCTTTTTGGTTATTATATGGTAGCCGCAGGCTTTAATATGATTTGGATATCAGCTCCCGTCAATTCGACATTTGACACTTTTATTCGTATGTTCGAATAGTTATTCATCGGAGCGGCAAACTGCTCCAGCAATAAAATGGGCGAAGGGACTAAACCATGGCAAAAACCGATGCGCTGACGCGGGAAGATCCAAGGTACAAGGAGATGTTCAGCGTCGCGAATGAGATCGCGCATGGCGGCGGCAAGCTCATCGACGATCCGTACCCGGCATTTGCCGCACTCCGGGCCGTCTCCCCGGTCTATAAGGGCTGCATTTCCGAGTTCCTGACCGGCCATGCCGAGCGGCAATTCACGGCTGGCCGGCCGCATCACACCACGCTGACGTTCGATACCTGCAGCAAGGCCTTGATGGATAACGATCTCTATTCCTCGCTGCTGTATCATGAAACCCACGGCGTGGTGGATAATATCGGCAACACCATCCTCTCCATGATCGGCAATGAGCACGCCCGCTACCGTGCGGCCGCCCAACCGATGATGACGCGCCAGCAGGCCATGGGCTGGTGGCGCGAAAAATGGATCGAGCCTTTCGTGGCGGTATTGATGCATGAGATCGAGGCGCAGCCGGATGGCGCCGACCTGGCTTTCTCCCTCTGCGCCCGGCTGCCGATGCACACCGTTACCGCGGCCTATGGGCTAACATCGGATGAGGCGCTGGAATTCCGCGAAAACCTGCTCGGCAGCATGGGGCCGCTGTTAACCCCCGAGCAGCGCGCCACGGGCAAGGCAAAAGTGCGCGATGTGCTGCTGCACGCCATTACCGCGCGCAGGCGCGAACGGCGGGACGACCTCATCTCCCGCCTCATCGAGGCACCGTTTACCGATGCGCAAGGCCAGGCCTCGCATCTCGACGACGAGGCGATCCTCTCCTTCTCCCGCCTGCTGCTGCTCGCCGGCGGCGGCACAACCTACCGCCAGCTCGGCATCACCCTGTTTGCGCTGCTCTCAAACCGCAACCAGATGGAGGATCTGCGCGCCGACCGCGAGCTGATGCAGCCGGCGATAGAGGAAGCCGTGCGCTGGAATTGCACCGACCCGCTGTTCCACCGCCTCGCCACGCGCGACAGCGTGTTGGGCGGCGTCGAAATCCCGGAAGGCACGATTGTCGATGTGTGTCTGGGTGCGGGTAACCGCGACCCCGAACGCTGGGACAATCCCGATGCCTATGACATGCACCGCGCGCAGAAGCGCCACATCGGTTTCGCCGCCGGGCCGCATACCTGCCTCGGCCGCTTTGTGGCGGCGGCGGAAATGACCGTCGCGATCAACGCTTTGCTCGACCGGCTGCCAAAACTGCGGCTCGATGACCGTGGCGAGCCAACGAAGATCATTGGTGCCTTGCATGCCCGCGGTGTTAATCATCTGCGCGTGCGCTTCGACTAAAGTCTTGATAAAGTACGCGCGATAAAACGCGCCGCCAAGAAAAAATAAAAGGGAGATTATCCGTGCAGGCAGGGTTCATCGACGGCGTTTACGTGACCGGCACCGGGGCGGCGCACCATGTGCAATCCCCCTCGACCGAGGACGAAATCGCCTGCTTCCCCGGGCTGGCGCTGGACCAGGTGGAAGCTGCCATCGGCTCCGCCCGCCGTGCGTTCGATGCCGGCATATGGAGCGGGCTGGCAGCCACCGAACGCGCGGTTATATTGCAGCGTTTCATCACGGCCTTGGGCAAACGCAAGGATGCGGTGATTGACACCATCACAAGCGAAGCAGGCTGCCCGCGCTACACCACCTCGATGCAATCGCAGGTCGCCGTGCCGCTTGGCCAGGCGCCGGAAATTCTCAAACTGTTCCTCAGCCTGCCGGAGAGCGAGGAAAACCCGCTGCCGTTGGCGCATCGCGTCACCGCAATGGGGGGTGTTATCCAAAGCCATCGGCGCTTCACCCCCATCGGCGTGGTGGCGGCCATTGCGGCGTATAATTTCCCATTCCTCACCGCGTTATGGAAGCTGATGCCGGCGCTCATCGCGGGCAACACCGTGGTGCTGCGGCCAAGCCCCCTCACCCCGCTTTCCGCCATGGTTTTCGCCGAAGCCGCCATCGAGGCCGAACTGCCGCCCGGCGTGCTCAACATCGTCATCGAGCCCGGGCTCGAGGGCGCGCAAATGCTCACCACGCATAAAGATGTTGATTTCGTCGCCTTCACCGGCTCCACCAGAGTCGGCACACAGGTCATGGCCCAGGCAGCCAGTACGATGAAGCGCATCCAGCTCGAACTCGGCGGTAAATCGGCGCAGATTTTCCTGCCCGATTCCGTTGAACGCGCAGCCCCCACCGCCGCCGGCATCGCCACCGCCCATGCCGGCCAGGGCTGCGCTCTGGGCACACGGATTTTCGTACCAGATGACCGCAAAGCCGAAGTGCTGGAGCAAATCAGCGGTATTTTCGCGAAAATCCGCATCGGCCGCGCGGATGACAAGGACACCCAGCTCGGCCCCGTAATAAGTGCCGCCCAGCGCGCGCGCTGCGAACATTTCGTCGAGCTCGCGGTTCAGCACGGCGGCCGCGTCGTCGCCGGCGGCAAGCGCCCGGCGCATCTGGATAAAGGCTTCTACTTCGAGGCCACGGCACTCGACGTGCCGGATAATTCCAACCCGGCCGCGCAGGAGGAAATTTTCGGCCCCGTGATCACAATCATCGGCTACCGCGATCTCGACCATGCCGTGGAAATGGCCAACGACTCCCCCTACGGACTCTCCGGCTACGTGTTCGGCCAGGACAAAGCCGCGGCGTTAAAAGTCGGACTCGGGATCAGAAGCGGCACGGTCAACGTCAATGCCGGATTGATGAGCAGCTACATCTCCTCCGGCGGCCTGCGCATGAGCGGCATCAACCGCGAGCGCGGCGTGGAAGGGCTCCGGCTCTATCAGAATTTAAGCTGCCTGAATCTGGGAGGATAATTTTATGGACGGTATGATCAAGGGCAAAATCGCCATCATCACAGGTGCCGGCTCCGGCGTCGGCCGCGCCGCCGCTTTGCTGTTTGCCCAGCACGGCGGTAAAATCGTGGTATCGGACATCGATGCCGCCGCCGCCCAGGCCACCGCAGATGCCGTAAAGGCGGCGGGCGGCGAGGCCATCGCCCAGGCCTGCAACGTTGCAATCGCCGCCGAGGTCGATGCACTCGTTGCCGCTGCGGTGCAAAAATTCGGCCGGCTGGATATCATGTACAACAATGCCGGCATCACCATTCAGCCCGCGCCAGGTGCCGGGCTCAAACGCTTCACTGATGCCACATCGGCCGATATCGAGCGGCTGTTCAGCGTAAACGTCAACGGCGTGCTCTACGGCTGCCAGGCCGCCATCCGCCAGTTCGAGGCGCAGGGTAGCAGTGGTAGCGGCGGCGGCGGCGTCATCGTCAATACCGCGTCAGTGGCAGGGCTCATCGGCTACGGCGGCGTGGTCTACGGCGCCTCCAAAGGTGCCGTAACATCGCTCACCCGCACTTTGGCCATCGAACTGGCCCCCCAGGGCATACGCATCAATTCCGTCTGCCCCGCCGGCATGCCAACCAATTTCATGCCCGGCAGCAGCTCCGAACGCGCCATCGCCAGCATGGCGGCATCGCACCCGCTGGGCCGGGCGGTTGAGCCCGTGGAATGCGCCAGCGCGGCACTGTTCCTGGCCTCCGATCTTGCCAGCAACATTACCGGTGTGAACCTGCCCGTGGACGGAGGGTTGGGTGCTGGCGTAGCGCTGCGCAAGTTAAGTTAAGCAGCCGCTTTTTTGTAAAAAAGCGGCGCAAAAAACTTTTGGACCTTTAGGCTGAAGCCGTGAAACGGCTTCAGCCTAAAGGTCCAAAAGTTTTTTTGGGTATTTTTTTGTTCACAAAAAGGTACTGCTTAGCCCCCTAAACCGCCGAGCGCCAAATACTTGATCTCGAGATAATCCTCGATCCCGTACTTAGATCCCTCACGCCCCAGCCCAGAGGATTTAACGCCGCCAAAGGGCGCAACCTCGGTGGAAATCAGCCCCTCGTTAACGCCGACGATGCCGTATTCGAGCGCTTCGGCGACGCGGAAGATGCGGCCGATGTCGCGGGCATAGAAATACGAAGCCAGGCCGAATTCGGTGTCGTTGGCCATGGCGATGGCTTCTGCCTCGGTGCTGAAGCGAAAAAGCGGGGCGAGGGGGCCAAAAGTTTCCTCTTGCGAGACTTTGGCGTTCTTCGGCACGTCCACCAGTATGGTCGGCTCGAAGTAATTGCCGCCGAGCGCGTGGCGTTTGCCGCCGGTTACAATGCGGGCACCGCCGGCGATGGCATCGGCGATATGCTCCTCGACCTTGGCAACGGAATCGGCGTTGATCATCGGGCCCTGGGTGACGCCTTCATCCATGCCGTTGCCGACTTTCAAGGCTTCTACTGCAATCTTCAATTTGGTCGTAAAAGCTTCGTACACGCCGTCCTGCACCAGCAGGCGGTTGGCGCACACGCAGGTTTGGCCGGCGTTGCGGAATTTGCTGGCGATGGCACCTTTCACGGCTTCGTCGAGATCCGCGTCGTCGAACACGATGAAGGGGGCGTTGCCGCCGAGTTCCATCGAGAGTTTTTTAACCGTGGGGGCGCATTGGGCGATGAGCTTGGCGCCGACTTCGGTGGAGCCCGTAAAGGTGAGTTTGCGGACCATCGGGTTGGCGGTGAGTTCTGCTCCGGTGGCGCTCGAAGGCCCGGTGATGACGTTGCACACGCCGGCGGGCATGCCGGCGCGCTCGGCCAGTACGGCCAGGGCCAGAGCGGAGAACGGGGTTTGGCTCGCCGGGCGGATAACGCCGGTGCAGCCCGCGGCCCAGCCGGGGCCGGCTTTGCGGGTGATCATCGCGGCCGGGAAATTCCAGGGGGTGATGGCGGCGAACACGCCGATCGGCTCTTTCTGGATGATGATGCGCCGGCCTTGGGCATTTTGCGGGATGGTGTCGCCATAGATGCGCTTACCCTCTTCGGCGAACCATTCGATGAAGCTGGCGGCATAGACGATTTCGCCCTTGGATTCGGCCAGCGGCTTGCCCTGTTCGGCGGTCATGATGATGGCGAGATCGTCAGTGTTCTCGATCATGAGGGTGAACAGCTTGCGCAGGATGGTGGCGCGGTCCTTCGCCAGCATTTTGCGCCAGGCGGGGCCGGCTTTGTACGCGGCCTCGATGGCGCGCCGGGTTTCCGCCCCACCCAGGGCAGGCACACGGCCGACCAGCGCACCGGTGGCGGGGTTTTTGACCTCGATCCATTTGCCGCTATCGGCCTCGATCCATTTGCCGTCCACGTAATTGGCCTCGCGGAATAGCGTGGGGTCTTTCAGGGGCAGCGATGTGGCGGTGTTGAGCATGGTGATGGTCCCTCGACTGATATTTACGATGGTTTTGGCCGTGTGGAGATGGCGGAAAGCCTACCATGGGCAGGTTAGGGCGGGTAGCGGCAAATTCAAAGCCGCCGCACGATGGGGTGGAACAGGCCGAAAACGGCTGGTAGGGGGAAAGATGGTGAACAAAGCTGTTGTAGCGATTGTGACTGGGGCGAGCCAGGGGGCCGGGACGGGGGATTCCAGAAACGTCCGAGCGTTGGATGCCACGGCGGTGAGTGAATTGCGATCAGACATTCATTCCCCCAAAGCAAAAAATAGGTCATCCTTCCAAGGTGTATGCCCTATCATAACCCATGGGGGCAGAAAGCTAATGATTTTTCGAAAATCAAGAGTTTCGTATTTTCGAAAAATATGGACGAAACGCCCTAGGGCGTAGTGACGAATTATTTGAGCAGTATTGTTATGGCGGCGAGGATGACGAAGCCTCGGTAGTTTGCGAGGAGTTTGTCGTATCTGGTTGCGACGCGGCGGAATTGTTTGAGTTTATTG
>JAMFRU010000118.1 GCA_026224875.1 Acidocella sp. | reverse complement strand
ATTCGTGATCTCAATCGGCCGACCCATACCCACCTCCCGCACCCGAATCGGCGCGCCTCAGTGAATCACAGCCAAACAAAATTGGGAATCGCCCAAAGAGTCAGTGACCGCGATGACTGGTATTACACGCGAGCTCTATCCGTTCGCCGATACGGTTTATCAGCTGGCGCGCAGCGGCTTTCTCAATGCCGTTTCCGTGTCGTGGGATCCGATCGATTGGAGTTTCAGCCAGGATCGCGGCCGTGCTGGCGGTATTGATTTCAAGCGCCAGGAGCTGCTCGAAGTTAGCCAGGTGCCAGTGCCCGCTGCACCAGGTGCATTGATCGCCGCCCGTTCGGCCGGGATCGACACCGCGCCGATGCATGAATGGCTTGAGCGCGCGCTCGACACCGGCGGCCTGCAAATGCTGCCACGCGCGGAAGTCGAAGAATTACGGAGAGCTGCGAAAATGCCAAGCCTGAGCAAACCGAAAAACCGCATCGCGATGGGTGCGCCAAAACGCGACATCTACGATATTTCCGAGCTGGCGCAGGTTGTCAGTTCACTCGGCAGCGTTGTGACCTGGGCGCAGTGGGAAAAAGAATGGGAAGGCGACGATAGCGCTGTGCCGGCACAGCTGCTGACGGCACTGAAACTGCTCGGCGCGGCGCTGGTCGCGATGACCCAGGAAGAAGTTGCCGAGCTGCTCGCTGGCCTGACAGATGACACGCTGATCGATCTGAGCGTCGTCGATATGCAGGACACCTACATCGCCGCCGCAACGTCGCCCGCACAGCGCCTGCTCCGCTGCTTTAAGGTGCTTGGGCACCTCCGCAGTGCCGGTGCCGTGCCGACGCCGCTGACGCGCGCTGGCAAGGTGCTCTCGGCCGATAACGAAACAGCATTGCGTGGAGCGCTCGACCAGCTCGATGCGGCGCAAAAGGCGATTACTGCGGTGTGCGATGCCAATGCACCGCCGGCGCCTGACCCTGAAAACGACGACGAAACAGAGGCGAAAGAACGGCGCCTGCGTGTGGCTAAGGCGCGGCAACACCGCGCGCGCGCCGCGTATCGGACTGGAAATCACCGGCGCACGCCGCATCGATCTGCGTTTCGATAAGTTTCCAGAAGTGGCACGAGTTAATCTGGTCGAGGCAATCACGCGCTCGACTGCCGAGCTGCTCGATGCGGTACGGCTGGCGACACCGCACCGTACCGGAGATCTCGCGGCGTCCGAACAATCCAGAATTGTCGAGACGCCTAAATCGGTCACCGGCATCGTCGCTGTGACGCGCGATTTTGGCAAAGCGGGCGCGCTGGAATATGGCTCGCATCGCACCATCGACATGAAATTATCGCATGTGTTTGGCCATCTGATTCCCACGATGGACGTCAGCCGCACGCTTAATATCGAGGCGCATGACTTTTTGCAGGGGCCTGAAGCGGCAATCGCCGATAGTGCGCTGGCTGGCATGCGCGCCGCTCTGGATAAGGCGACGGAAGAATGATCGACCGCGGCAGCATTTACACGGCACTTTATGTGTTGATCAAAGGCACGCCGGGGTTTGCTTATGTAGGCAAGCGCCTGAAATTTCCGCAGGACCAGGATGAACAGCCGGCGATGTTTTTGCGTCGCTTTGACGATGAATATCTGCCGCGCGACCGGTTCAATTTTCCGGCGAAAGTCATCCTGTCGGCGGAACTGATTATCTATTACAAAACGAACAATAAGCTTGAGGCGCCAGGCGACCAGCTCGATGTGCTGATCGGCTTGGCAGAGGCGCAGATTGCGCCGCAGGGCAGTGCTGAGGTGCAGACCTTGGGCGGTCTGGTGCAGCGGCTTTGGATCGAAGGCACGATCAAGAAAGATGATGGCGCGCTCACGGGACAGGCCGGCGCAATCATCCCGATCAAAATTCTCACCACTTCATAACGAGGTCTTTCATGAATGATTTAGTCAACGGTGCCGATGGTGCCGTGGAAACTGCTGGGCCGGTCGATGTCACCGCGCTCGAACCAGCGGCCGAACTTGTGGCTGCCAAAGATGCTTATGAGGCAGTCGCGGACATTCTTTACGTTGGCACGGCGCTTCAGCCGTTACCGACTGACGCTGCCAAGCGTCAGGCACTTCAGGTTGTTTATCTGACCTGGCGCAATACGCATCTGAGCGGCCTGCCGGTCGACAGTTTCAACATGATCGACTCCGCCTCCGGCGCGCTGCTCGATCTCATTGCTGCACTTTAACGAAGGGAAATTCTGATGGCTCTCGAACAATATAACTTTGGTGCGGGGACGCTGACCGCGACGCGCACAGATATGCCCAAGCAAATATGCGCCCCCCGCCCAAAGGCGACATGCCGGTTGGCCTGCACCCGCTCGGGGTCGAACTTCATGGGCTCAGGGAAACCAGCCGGGTCGCGCCCGGCCAAAGGTGTTGCAAACACCACCAGCGCGCCTTTGGTAAAATTCACCCCGTCATAGGTGAAATCCTGCACCACCGTGCGGTAGAAGGTGGCGATGGTGGAGTGCCGCAGCATCTCCTCGATCACCTGGGCGCAAAACGCCGGCGCCGCGGCACCTATCTGCGCCTCGAAGGAGGAGAAATTGATGATCCGCCCCCAGCCGGCGGCCACGATATCCGGCAGCACAATCTGCGTGACGATATAGGCGCCCTTGAGGTTGACGTTGATCACCCGGTCCCAGCCGTCGTCATCGATCTCATCAAAGGGTGCAAACCGGTCGATCCCGGCATTATTCACCAGCACCGTCACCGGCCCGATTGCGGCGCGGATTTTGGCAACACCCGCCTCCACCTGGGCGCGCGAAGAAATATCGGCCGTGACGGCAATCGCCTGCCCGCCGGCCGCGGCAATGGCGCGCGCCACGCTCGCGGCGGCCGCGCCATCAACATCCAGCACCCCCACGGCACAGCCATCGCGCGCCAGACGCAAAGCGGTCGCCTCACCCATGCCGGCCCCGCCGCCCGTTACAATTACCGCTTTTTTGGTCCGGGTCATTTTAGCTCCCGATGCTGCCGCGCCATTTTTGTGCGCTTATGCTCCAGCGTTAACCTAATTCGTGGCAAGCGTCACGAAGCATTTTATTGAACATATTCAATGAATTAAATGAGGTGTTCCGCCCGGAACCCACCGTCCTCTGAAACGTCATGTCTTAATAGGGTTGATCGCGCGCCAGAAACCACCAGTATTAAGGTGCTATAGCAATCCAGCCCGCAGCAGAGGAAAGTCAAGATGACGTCAAAACCATCTCAACACGCAAAAGAAATGCTGGGGTCCCCGACGGACCTGGGCGATAACGCCACCAAGGACATCTCGGCAGCCCTCAGCGGCCTGCTGGCGGACACGTTCGCCCTGTACCTCAAAACCAAGAATTTCCACTGGCACATCAGCGGCCCGCATTTCCGCGACTGGCATTTACTTCTCGACGACCAGGCCGCTGAAATCTTCGCCATGACCGACCCGATCGCCGAACGCGCCCGTAAAATTGGCGGCTTCACAATCCGCTCCATCGGCCAGATCGCCAAGCAGCAACGCATCCTCGACAACGACGCCGAATACGTCGACGCCAAGGACATGCTGGCCGAATTGCGCGACGACAACAAACAGCTCACCGGGATCATGCGTCAGGTCCACAACGTCTGCGACGAACATAACGACGTGGCGACGGCGAGTTTGCTGGAAAACTGGATAGACCAAACCGAACAACGCACCTGGTTCCTCTTCGAATCCACGCGCGGCTGAGGCGGGGCGTTTCATGGAAAAGGCCAGGGCAGAGCCCTGGCCTTTTTCCTGCAACGCCCCGTCCGTTCAATTAACCGAATAAATGAAAAATCAATTCTTTATGTGTACGTAGCTGTTCCCACGGCTCGCATCTGGTGTAGAAAACGAGTCGCGCGGCGGAAGCCGCAGGAGGGCGATTGAAGTGCATTTGGGTGAGTTGCTCGTATTAACGAAGCAGGTGACGAAAGAGCAGCTGGACGAGGCGCTGACTCGCCAAAGCCAAGGCGGTGGCAAGCTTGGCGATAATCTTATCGCCATCGGTGCGATTGACAGCGAAACGCTTGGATATTTTCTTTCCCGCACTCCGGCCGAACCGGATGATCTGAACGCCACCGGCGTCAGCGCGCTGGAACTTCTCAATCTGTTGTTGAAGCATGTCTACAGCACCAGGCTGGAGTCCGTGGTTCAATTTATCGAGGCCATCAAACTGCCGCCGCATCTCGTGCAGGAGCTGGTGCGCATGGCGGTGGCGCGCGAGTTGCTCGTCGCCATGGGCTCTACCGGCAGCAACATCCGCTACACGCTCAGTGAGCAAGGGCGGCGCTGGGCGCAGGATGCGTTGAAGGCCTCGCAATACACCGGCCCGGCCCCGGTTTCGCTGGACGCGTTCTGCGAGCGTGTGCGCATGCAGAAAATCAACAACGAGCAGGTGACTTCCAGCAATATCCGCGGCGCGTTGGACGGTTATAATGTTTCCGACGAATTCATCCAAAAAATCGGCCCGGCGCTTAATTCCGGCCGCGCCATGCTGCTGTACGGGCCGCCCGGCAACGGCAAAACCACGGTGGCGCTCAGCTTCGCCAATGTCTTCAACGCGGTCATCTACATGCCCTATGCGGTGATGATCGAAGGGCAGATCATGCGCGTGTTCGACGCCAGCCTGCATGTCGCGGCACAGCCAGAAGCCGGGGCAGGGGTCAGTGAATTCGGCGGGCTGCGGCGCGAGGAGTCCGATGCGCGCTGGGTCGCCATCCGCCGCCCCTTCGTCGTCACCGGCGGCGAGCTGACCCTGGAGATGCTCGACCTCAGCTACGACCCCGTGGCCGGCTTCTACGAAGCCCCGCTGCACTTAAAAGCGCTAGGCGGTTGCTTCGTGATCGACGATTTCGGACGCCAGATCGTCAGCCCCACGACCTTGCTCAACCGCTGGATCGTGCCGATGGAAAGCCGGCTCGATTACCTGAAACTGCATACCGGCAAAAGCTTTTCCATCCCGTTCGAGGCGCTGGTGATTTTCTCCACCAACCTCAACCCCGAAGATTTGATGGACCCGGCGTTCCTGCGCCGCCTGCCGTATAAAATCGAGGTCGGCGGACCGAGCCCCGAAAATTACCGGGCAATATTCGACAGGCTGACGTCACAGCTGAACATCGAATTCACCGATGAAATGTTCGATGTGATCGTGCAGAAGGTAACGCGTGACCGCGGGATGGAAATGGCCGCCTATCACCCGAAATTTATTGTCGATCAGGTTGTGGCCATCGCCCGCTTCATGGGCTCGACACCTCGCTTTGATATTGAATCCGTCGAATACGCGCTGGATAATTTGAAGGTCCGTTCCCAGACTTAAACACGGAACTTAGAGGCTGTTTCAGAAGTCGCTCTGGTGAGTCGTATAGTGGTGATTTTTGAGCACCCCCGCTTTCGCGAGGGCAGGCTCGCGCAGCGTACGCTTGTACGTGAGCACCTGCGCGCAGAAAATCGCCGCTAGACGGCCGCCAGAGGGGCTTTTGGAATAGCCTCTTAAAACACGCCCATCGCCAATCCCGCTGCCAGGCTCAATCCCAGCTCGGCGCAGCGGGCTAAATCCTTTGAGGCAATTTCCTTCGGGGCCAAAATGGCTTCGGGTGTCTGCGCCCCGGTGCGGATAATCAGCGGTGCGGCCACCTCGCGCAAGCGCCAGCCGGTGGCGATGCGCGCAATCTGCCGCGCCGCATTCTCACCGTCCGAACCAGCGCAGATCATGCTGGCATAAGGCCGTCCCTCGATGCGCCCGAGTACCGGGTAATAGCAGCGATCGAAAAAATCCTTCATCATCCCGGCAATGGCGGCGAGGTTTTCCGGTGTCGCGAACACATAGCCATCGGCTGCCAGCATATCCTCGGGTCCAGCCTCTGCGGCGGGCAGCAACCGCGTCGTGGTGCCGCTCTCAGCCGCCGCGCTTGTCGCGGCGGCGCGCGCCATCTGCGCCGTACCGCCGGTAACGCTATGCCAGATGATGAGGAGCTGCTTCACCCCGCCATGCTGCCCTTAAACCGGGCGGGGGAAAAGCCTGCTACTGCCGCTCCTGCCAATGCCCGGATTGCCAGCCATTGGGGCCCCGATGCCCTTGCACCCAATAGGCATTATTCCGGGGTGGGCCGGTGATGCAGCCGGTAAGTGCCGTGGTCATGAGCGCGCAAAGCATAAGGGCGGCAATCCGTTTCATCGCGATTCCCCATCATCATAACGATGGCTCATTAAATGATGATGCGGACCAGAGATATGAAGCCCGTGACGGCGTGCTTTGTCTGGGTTAGTTGTGTTTTAATGAACTGGCCATGTAAACCACCAATTTCGGTTGCCGCTCTGGCCCTACTCGCGGGCTGCGTCATGCCGCCGCCCGCTCCTGCCCCCGCTCCTGTTCCGAGCAACACGGCGCTGGCGGCACCCGGGCCTTCTGCGGCGGAGATACGCAAAGCCGAGCAGCATGAATATTGGGCCGGCTATGCCGCCGGGCGGCGCTACCAGAAGCAGCAGGACGCCCAGGCCACGCCCGATGCCCCGAGCCCGGTGGCGGATACGCCGCCGCCGGCTCCAGCGCCAGCCCCAGCCCCAGCCCCCGTACCCACCCCGGCACCGCTGCAGCCAGCGCCGCCGCCGGTGGATGGCTACGCCGTGCAAGGCCCGGCCAAGCCGGTCGCCACGCCACTGAATTAGCCGAGTTAGCCGCTGGGCTTGCCGCCCGCACCGCAAACGGCCAAACAGCGCGCATGGCCTCCCCCCCGATCATGCTGCTCGACAATATTTCCGTCACCCTCGGCTCCGTGCCGCTGCTCAGCGGTGCAGCGCTTGCCATCAGCCCCGGTGAGCGCATCTGCCTGGTCGGGCGCAACGGCTCCGGCAAATCCACGCTGCTGAAGATCGCCTCGGGCGAAATCGCCTTCGATGGCGGCTCGCGCTTCCTCCAACCCGGCACCACCATGCGCTATCTGCCGCAGGAACCGGACCTCTCGGCCTTCGCCGATGTGATGGACTACGTGCAATCCGGCCTCGGCCCGAATGACGATGAATACCGCGTGCGCTACCTGCTCGGCGAGCTTGGTCTGACAGGTGCGGAAAAACCCGCCAACCTCTCCGGCGGCGAGGCTCGCCGTGCTGCTTTGGCCCGCACCCTGGCCCCAACTCCAGATCTGCTGCTGCTCGATGAGCCGACCAACCATCTCGACCTGCCGGCCATCGAATGGCTGGAATCCGAGCTTAAATCCCTCTCCTCGGGCATGGTCCTCATCTCGCATGACCGGCGGTTCCTGGAAAACCTCTCCCGCTCCATGGTCTGGCTCGATCGCGGCACCACCCGCCGCCTGGACAAGAGCTTCGCGCATTTCGAAACCTGGCGCGACGAAGTGCTGGAGCAGGAAGAACTCGACTTCCACAAGCTCGGCCGTAAGATCGCGCGCGAGGAAGACTGGCTGCGCTATGGTGTAACCGCGCGCCGCAAACGCAACGTCAAACGCCTCTCTGGCCTGCACTCCCTGCGCGCTGAAAAACGCGACTACACGCATAAGGTCGGCACCGCCAAAATGGCGGCACTGGATTCCGCCACCTCTGGCAAGATTGTCGCCGATCTTGATGGCGTGTCCAAGAGTTTTTCGGACCGCAAGATCATCGACAACCTCACTTTGCGCGTGCTGCGTGGCGACCGCCTTGGCATCGTCGGCCCCAACGGCGCCGGCAAATCCACGCTCTTAAAAATGCTGCTGGGCCAGCTCACCGCCGATAGCGGCGGCGTCAAGCTCGGCACCGCGCTCGAAACCGTCACGCTCGACCAGAGCCGCGCTACCCTCAACCCGGCCACCTCGCTGGCCGACACCCTTACCGGCGGTAAAAGCGACATGGTGATGGTCGGCGACCAGCCGCGCCATGTCATCGGCTATATGAAGGAGTTCCTCTTCAAGCCGGAACAATCGCGCACCCCCGTCGGCACGCTCTCGGGCGGCGAGCGCGGGCGCCTGCTGCTGGCGAAAGCTTTGGCCAAAGCCTCCAACCTTCTGGTGCTGGATGAGCCGACCAACGACCTCGACTTAGAAACACTCGACCTGCTGCAGGAAATGCTGACCGACTACCCCGGCACGGTCATCCTCGTCAGCCATGACCGTGATTTCCTCGACCGCGTCGCCAGCTCAACCCTGGCCGCCGAAGGCAATGGCAAATGGGTGGAATACGCCGGCGGCTATGCCGACATGCTGGCCCAGCGCGGCGAAGTGGCGGCGGTGGAAAAAGCCGAAAAGAAAGCCGCCAACAAATCCGCCCCAGCGGCCCCTAAACCCGCCGCGCCAAAAATGTCGTTCAAGCAGCAGCACGAGCTTAAACAGCTCACCGGCGAAATCGAGCGCCTGCATGGCGAAGTGCAGAAGCAGGACCTCATCCTCACCCGCCCCGACCTCTACACCAAAGACCCGAAAAAATTCGCAGCCGCCACCGCTGCTCTGGCCGAGCTGCATAAAAAACTGGAAACGGCTGAGCAACGCTGGTTAGAATTGGAAATGCTGAAGGCCGCCACCTGACCCCAGTTGCAAGCAGGCACTGCAATGATCTTGTCACACGCAACGTCCCAAAGTACTTATAAGAGCTGTCCCGTTAAGAGCTGAGCCAAGCCAAACGAGGAACCAACATGCGTCATCTGTCCACGATCTCCGCCATCGCGCTTTTCGCCGCCGCCTCCACAGCCCAGGCGCAGACCGCCAATAATCTGAAAGTGCTGCAAGGCCTGGCCCCGTTCAGCGCGCTGCTGAACACAGATGCCGGCAAATCCGCCCTCGCGAGCGATTACAAGGTTACCGGCGCCATCCAGACCGGCACCGCCAACCAGCCCAGCCTGGAGCCCTTCACCGCCCAGCAGGCCCGCGCCCTGCGCGATGCATACATAACCCTGGGCAACGGCACCGAGCTGGCAGACGGCCTCGGCAGCACATTGGGCGGCGCCTACCAAAAACTCACCCCCGCCACCATCGGCAAAGACAAAGACGGCAAACCCAAGCCGGTCTTCACCAATATCTCGCCGAACATCGGCAATCTGCTGGTCTACACCGTCATCTCCGCCGAGCTGGACTCCAACGCCGGCAAATATTTCTTCTCCAACGGCACCTACCAGCTGGGCAAAGCCCCGGCTCAGCCGGCCTCCGCCGAAGCCATGGCCCTGATAACCGCTGTGGACGGCAAAACCGACGTGATGGGCAAAGCCTACCATCTGCCCGCCGGCAGCACCTCGGCCGACCCGGATGGCGATTCCCGCCCCTTCCAAACCGAAAAAACCTTCGCAAGCTACGCGGACCCGGATTACTTCGGCGTGCCCTCCAGCAATACCGAATGGCTCGATGGCCCCGATACCGGCGGCAAAAGCCCCACCAAAAGCATGGGTATGAAACTGATCACCAGCCCGTCCTTCCCCAGCGGCCACACCACCTACGGCTATACCGAGGCCACACTCCTCGCCATCATGGTGCCCGAACGCTACACGCAGGAAATCACCCGCGCCGCCGAATACGGCAATAACCGCATCGTCGTCGGCGCGCATTACGCCATGGATGTCATCGGCGGCCGCACCGTGGCCCTGTACGACCTGGCCCAGCTGCTCTCCGAAAACCCGGCCTACCTCAACCAGAAACTCCCCAAAACCCAGCCCATCGCCAATTACGCCGATGCGCTGAAACTGGCCAAAGCCGACCTAACCAAAGCCCTGGAGACGGCCACCGGCAAAACCATAGCCGCCGCCGCAGCCGGCGACACCAGCCGCTTCGCCAACCCAACCGCCAACGAAGCCTTCTACGAATCCACCCAAACCTACGGCCTACCCGTGGTCTACCCCGCCGAAGCCGGCAAAACAGAAGACGTAGCCACCATAGCCCCAGAAGCAGGCACGCTGCTCACAGCAGCCTTCCCCTACCTAACCCTGAAACAAGCCGACGCCATCCTAACCGCCACAGAAGGCCCCGGCGGCGGCTTCCTAGACAACGGCTCCCCCTTCGGCCTCTACTCCCGCCTAGACCTCTACAAAGCCAGCCTCCAAGCCGCCGCCGCGGCCTCCAAATCATGAGGGGCTAATGGGCTAGGTTTGGGGCGTTCCACGGAAAAGGCGGGGCTCCGCCCTCGACCCGCTAAGGGCCACAGGCCCTTAGGATCCCATAACTTAAGAATTGAAAAGGGCCCTGCCACCTAGCTGTTTCGACAGCACGGAGGCAGGCCCTCTTTAATTCTTAGGTAATGGGGGTCTGGGGCCTCAGGCCCCAGCGGGGTCGAGGGGCGGAGCCCCCGCCTTTT
>JAMFRU010000117.1 GCA_026224875.1 Acidocella sp. | reverse complement strand
AGCTACGAGGCAATGCTCGAAGCTTGCAAACAGGCATGGCTCTTCTTGGTCAACGACCCAGCCAGAATCATTTCAATCGGAACAAGGGGATGGGCGTGTGTCAGAGGCTAAGATGACTGGTATTACAAGGGCGTGGCAAGTAATGCGGCCCAGGCGGTGACGGCGAATTTTTGATAAAGCGCTCCCGTGCCGCGCCAGACATGCCAGGTGAGCCCCGCGGCTGCCAGCGCCACGGCGGTTTGGAGCAGCCCAGCCAAATGCACGCTCGCCCCCAGGCTGCGCACCATCCAGAACAGCGAAATGCCGAATGTCTCGTAGGAATGTTTGGACAGCGTGGCGTTGAGGATTTGCGCGGCGACTGGCGTACCGAAGGTGAAATAGGCTCGCCAGACTTGCGGCCCGAGCAGCAAGGTGACGAGCAGGCATACGACCAAAGCGCTGGTGCCGGTGGCGAGAATGGCGCGCCAGTTGCGTGTGGCGAGCATCGCCGCCCCCAGCAGTAAAGCCAGCTGCGGCTTTATGACCAGCAGCCCAAGCAGCGCCCCCGCACGCCAGGGGGCATCGCCCATGACCAGCAGCCCGGCCGCGAACAGGCAGGCCGTTAAAAGGCTGATCTGGCCGCATTCATAATTCCACAGTGCCGCCGGGCAGAGCAATGTGCAGGCGATGACCGGCCAGGACAACCGTGCCCAACGCAGCAGAGCATCCCCACCAAAGTGAGGGCGGCGCTCCAGACCAGAAAAGCGGCATCGAAGGGCAGGGCTGAGACTGGCATGGTCAGCAACAGGGCCGGGGGTGGATATATCCAGTCGATACGCTGTGTCGCCGCCGTAAAAACCTGTTGGCGGAAGGCAAGGAAGGGGACGGTTTGATAAAGCCCGGCGAATTGATGTGCCCGCGCGGGCAGGCCGGAAGGCCAGAACATTGAGAAATCGCATTGTGGGTTGGCGCAGACCGGTGTGTTGACGGGCGGTGCGCCGGCCAGGAGGCCAAGCAGCCGGGGCCAGAGCCGGTGACCGACCACGGCGAGATCGGCCCAGCCACAGCGCGGTGCCGAGGCCGTAGATGAGCAGCGGCCGGGCAATGCGGGCATAGTCCTGGCAGCGTCGGCGCAGTGCGTGGAGCATGGATGCGCAATGACACCGTATGCGGCAAGGGGCAACGCCGTACGGAGCCCTGACCTTGAGCAAGTGGGATATTTCGCTCATGCTGACGGCCTGCTAGGAGTCGCCATGCCACACGCTGATTTCGTGCATTTGCGCGTCCATTCCGCCTTTTCGCTTTCGGAAGGGGCGATAAAGCCGGATAAAATCGCGGCTTTGGCTAAGGAATATGAGATGCCGGCGGTGGCGATCACCGACACCTCCAACATGTTCGGGGCGCTGGAATTCTCGCAATATTGCTCTGGCGCCGGGGTGCAGCCGATCATCGGTTGCCAGTTGGGGCTGGCGCGGGCGGGGATTAATCTGGCGCCGGATTATGTGGTGCTGCTGGCGCAGAATGAGGCGGGTTATGCGAATTTGCAGCGGCTCTCCTCGCTGAGTTTTCTCGAAAGCGATGGGGTGAAGGCGCAGATTACGCGCGAGGCGCTGCTGGCGCATGCCGAGGGATTGTTTCTGCTGACCGGCGGGGCGACGGGACCGATCGGGCGGCTGTTGGCCGAGGGGCAGATGGCCGAGGCCGAGGCATATTTGCGCGCGCTGGCAGAGGGGTTTGCCGGGCGCATCGCGGTGGAATTGCAGCGCCATGGTGAGCGGATTGAGAAGGCCGTCGAGCCCGGGTTTTTGGGCCTGGCCGAGCGCCTGGCTTTGCCGATTGTGGCGACCAACGAATGTTTTTTTGCTAAAGAAAGCATGGCGGCGGCGCATGACGCGCTGCTGTGCATTGCCGAGGGCCGCGTGCTGGCCGAACCGGACCGCAGGCGAGTAACGCCGGAACATTGGTTCAAGCCGGCGAAAATGATGCGCGAGCTTTTCGCGGATTTGCCGGAGGCCTGCGACAACACGCTGGCGATTGCGCGGAGCTGTGCGGTGATGTCGCCCAGCCGCAAGCCCTTGCTGCCGACCTGTCCGAAAGTGCGTGAAGGTTCCAGCGAGGCGGAGACCGTGCGCGCCATGGCTGAGGAGGGTTTGCGCGCCCGGCTGGATGCGGAGAAAATTCCTGAGGAGGGGCGCGCGGAATATGTCGCGCGGCTGGAATTTGAGCTTGGCACCATCATCTCCATGGGATTTCCTGGCTACTTTCTCATCGTGGCGGATTTTATTCAGTGGGCGAAGGACCAGAAAATTCCCGTGGGTCCCGGGCGTGGCTCCGGTGCCGGCTCGCTCGTGGCCTGGGCTCTTCGCATTACCGATTTGAATCCATTACGGTATGGGCTGCTGTTCGAGCGGTTTTTGAATCCCGAACGTGTGTCCATGCCGGATTTCGATATCGATTTCTGCCAGGAACGGCGCGATGAGGTGATTGCCTATGTGGTGCGCGAGTACGGCTCCGCACGCGTGGCGCAGATTATTACGTTTGGAAAATTACAGGCGCGTGCCGCGGTGCGTGATGTGGGGCGTGTGCTGGGGCTGCCCTATGGCCAGGTGAACAAGGTGGCCGAGCTGATCCCCAACAACCCGGCCAAGCCGGTGACGTTGAAGGAAGCCATAGAGGGCGAGCCGAAGCTTCAGGAATTGCGCGATTCCGATGAGGGCACGGCGCGGCTGATGGAGGTGGCGCAGCAGCTCGAAGGCCTGTACCGCCATGCCAGTACCCATGCCGCCGGCGTGGTGATCGGCGACCGGCCGCTGGTGGAGCTGGTGCCGCTGTATAAGGACCCGCGCTCGGATTTGCTGGTGACGCAATACTCGATGAAATATGTCGAGCAGGCGGGGCTGGTAAAATTCGACTTTTTGGGCCTGACGACGCTGACGGTGATCGATCGCGCGTTGCGGTTTTTGCGTGAGCAGGATGTCGATCTCGATATTTCCGCGATTCCGCTGGACGATAAGAAAACCTATGAGATGATTGGGCGCGGCGATACGGCCGGTGTGTTCACCTTTGAAACCGCGGGCTACCGCAGTGCGTTGCAGCAGATGCGGCCGGACAGGTTTGAGGATCTGGTCGCTATCCAGGCGCTCAACCGGCCGGGGCCGATGGCCAATATTCCTGAATATTGCGCGCGCAAACGTGGGAGCCCGTGGGTGGCGCCGGACCCGGCGATCCATGATATTCTGGCCGAGACCTACGGGATTATCGTGTATCAGGAACAGGTGATGCAGATTGCCCAGGTGATGGCCGGCTACTCGCTGGCCGGTGCGGATTTGTTGCGCCGGGCGATGGGTAAGAAAATCCGCTCCGAGATGGAAACGCAGCGCAGGATTTTTTGTGATGGCGCCTTGGCTAAAGGTTTTACTGAAGAAAAGGCCAACGAAATTTTCGACCTCATGGCCAAGTTTGCTGACTATGGGTTCAATAAATCGCATGCCGCGGCTTATGCTTTGGTGTCGTACCAGACGGCGTTTTTGCGTGCGAACCATCCTGTGGCGTTTATGGCGGCGTGCATGTCGCTCTCTATTGCAAACACAGACAAACTGGCGATTTTGCGGGGCGATGTTCTGCGCTCGGGTTTGAAAATGTTGCCGCCGGATGTGAACAGGTCGGGGGCGGATTTTCAGCCTGAGGCGCTGGAGGATGGCGGCTATGGCGTCCGTTATGCGCTGGGCGCGATCAAGCGCGTCGGCGTGGGGGCGATGGAGGAACTTTCCCGTGCACGAGGGGGCATACCGTTCAAGGATATTTCTGATTTTTCGGCGCGGCTCGATGCGAAGACGCTGACGCGTGGGCAGATTGAAATTCTCGCCAAAGCCGGGGCGTTTGATTCTCTGGAGAAAAACCGGGCGAAAGTTTTTGCCGGCGCCGAGATGATCATGCGTACCGCGCAGGCAGGGGCGGCCGAGCGCGAGAGCGGGCAGATCGGTCTGTTTGGCGGGGTGGAGCCGGAGGTGTTGCGCCTGCCCAATATTCCGGACTGGCTGGACGCGGAACGGCTTTCCTTCGAGGCCGAGGCGATTGGCTTCCATGTGTCGGCACATCCTTTGGATGTTTACGCGCAGTCGCTGAAACGGCTGGATGTCGTGGCTTCGGCGGCGATCCAGCGCCGGGCCGAGGCGGGGGCATCCCGTATTAAACTGGCGGGGATTTTGGGTGCGAAGAAAGAGCGCATCACCCGCACAGGAAGCCGCATGATGTGGGCGACACTCTCGGACGTGCAGGGCAGTTTCGAGGTTACTCTGTTTTCCGAAGTTCTTGGCCGTAGCCGCGAGCTTTTGGAAGATGGTGCTGCGCTGCTGGTGACCGCCGATGTGAAGATGGACGGTGAGTCGCTGCGCATTACCGCCGTGGACATAACCCCGCTTGATAAAGCCGCGTCCGAGGCCGGGGCGGGGATAAAAATCTGGCTGGATAGCACCGAGGCGGTGCCGCACATAAAAACTTTGCTGGAGCGTGAGGGTAAGGGCAAGGGGAGGGTGGTGCTGGCGCCTAAAACCGGGGTGGAGCGTAATCTCGATATCACGCTGCCGGGGGGCTTCAACGTGTCGCCGCGGCTGGCCCAGGCGCTGAAGCTTGTGCCGGGGGTTGAGTTGGTTGAGGATGCTTGAAGACGTTGTGAAGTTGGGTCGCGCGCGCTAGTTTCCGCGCAATGTCGGACATAACGGAGCGTTCTGTGCCAAAACTGTCGCGCCGCGAATTTCTTGCTTCCAGCACGGTGTTTACGCTGGCCGCGGCCTACCCGGCCCACGCCGTGGCTACATGGGTGCAGCCGGTGGATGTTGTCATCGGCCACGGGCCGCCGGTGGCACCCGTGATCCCAGTGGTGGAAAATTATTTCGGGCAGAGCGTGACGGATCGTTACCGCTGGATGGAGGGGCAGGGGCTGCAATGGCAGGATTATGTCCGTGCCCAGGGTATTTACACGCAGGCGGTATTGGCGAAAATCCCAGGTAGGGACAGGCTCGCTGCCGATATCGCGGCAAATACAGGGGCGCTGGCGGCGGTGATGCAGGTGCAACTGGGTGGTACAAAAATCTTCACGGAACGCCGCCCGGCGGGCGCTAACACGTCCAAACTGTATATGCGCGATACGCTGGCGGGCACGGACCAGTTGCTGATCGACCCGGATGCCACGGCGGCGGCGGGTGAGCATAACGAGCTAGATTGGTGGCAGGCCTCGCCCGATGGCGCTTACGTCGTGTTCGGTATCTCTTCGGGCGGTTCTGAGGAATCCACGCTGCGCGTTATAGAAACGGCATCCGCTGTGCTGCTGCCGGAGACCATCTCCCGCACCAATTGGGCGAGCCCGAGCTGGCTGCCGGATGGGTCGGGGTTTTTCTATAATCGTTTGCAGGATGTGTCGCCGGATAATATCGCTTATGAGGAAAAAAGCCTGTGCTGGCTGCATAGGTTGAATACCGATGCTGCAACGGATGTTAAGGTTTTTGGAACCGGGCTCGATCCCGCCATCGTTGTGCGCGATATCGATGCGCCGAATGTTTATGCCACGCCGGGTTCGGCCACGGCGCTGGCAGTGCTGCAATCCGGGGTGCAGAATGAAATTGCCCTTTATGCCGCGCCGCTGGGCGGCGTGCTCGCGGGTCATCCGGCATGGCAACAAATCTGCGCGCCGGCCGATAATGTGACGGCATTCGCGCTGCGGGGAGACGAGCTTTATTTGCTCACCCATGCTCATGCGCCGCATTACCAGATTTTGAAACTTGTGGCATCCAAGCCGGATATTGCCACGGCGACTGTGGTGGTGCGGCCGAGCGAGGCGGTGATCCGCGGCATAGCGGCGGCGCGTGACGGGCTGTATATACTCGACCTCACCGCGGGCTTGAGCGGCGTGCGGCATCTGGGCGCGGATGGCACACTCACGCGCCTGCCCATGCCGTTTTCCGGCGCCATTGCGCAAGAGGCGTTTTACGCCGGCACGCTGCATGACGGCGTGTGGTTCCCGCTGGAATCCTGGGTGCGGCCGGCGGTCATCTGCCATGGCACGGCACCCGCAACCGTGATGCAGACCAACCTCGCCCCGCCGCCCGCTATCGATGTTTCGCCCTATATGTCAGAAGAAGTTTTCGTTGCGGCGCGCGATGGCGTGCGCATCCCGCTTTCCATCGTGTCGCGAAAAGACCTCAAACATAGCGATAACACGCCGATGCTGCTGGAGGCCTATGGCGCGTATGGAATCACGCTCGATCCGTATTTTCTTAGCCGTTGGCTGCCGTTTCTCGATCGTGGTGGGATTTTTGCGGTGGCCCATGTGCGCGGCGGCGGCGAGCTGGGGGAGGATTGGCACCGCGCCGGCCAAAAGGAGCAGAAATTCCACACCTGGCAGGATGCCGAGGATTGTGTGCTGCATCTCATCGCCACGGGCTATACATCGCATCGCAAGGCAGCCGTCGTCGGCGGTTCGGCCGGTGGCATTACCGTGGGGCGGCTGCTTACGGAGCGGCCGGATCTGGTCGCGGTGGTTATCGATATGGTCGGTGTGTCGGATGCCATGCGCAGCGAATTCTCGCCTAACGGTCCGCCGAACATCCCTGAATTCGGAAGCGTTAAAACCGAGGGCGGGTTTCACGCGCTGCTCGCCATGGATGCCTACCAGCATGTGCATGACGGCGTGAAATACCCGTCTGTTCTGCTCACCACCGGGTTGCACGACCCGCGCGTCGCCCCGTGGGAACCCACGAAAATGACCGCGCGCCTGCAGGCCGCCACAGCCTCGGACAATCCGGTGCTGCTGCGCGTGGAGGCGGATGCGGGGCATGGCATTGGTTCCACACGGGCGCAGCGCGATCAGGAGACAGCGGATATCACGGCGTTCATCCTGTGGCGGACGGGCGACCCGCGCTACCAGCCGGCTTGAGTTTTATGCCGCGTTTATGCGCGGCGGTGTAAAGCGCTGCTGTACTTTTATATCGCCCGGCCTATGTCAGCATCCGTCTGAAAGAGGATGGACATGCTGCGATATCAGAACAAGCCGCCCCGGCGGCGCCTGGATAAACCGGTGACTAAAGCGGTGGCGGTGCAACGCCGTACCGAGGTGCTCAATCGCCGGATACGTATTGGCTTTGCGGTGTTTTACAGCCTGGCTGCCACGGTAATCCTTTGCACCGCCGTGGCCAAAACCCCGCTGGCCGCTGGCCCATCGCCGCAGGTGGGCGATGTGCTGCAGATCACCACCGAAGCCACGGCACCGGGTGCTGCGCTGGCAACTGTCCCGGCGCGGCTGCTGGCCGGGCCCTGGGCGCATCCCGGCCAGGGCTGCTGGTTGGATGAGACAATGATGCGCGAGCCAGGCGGCACACTGACGGTGCTGGCGGTACGCTCCGATGGCATCATGCTGTCCTGGGTTGGTGGCGATACGGCGCGCATCGCCTCCTGCCCGGCTCCGGGGCAGTTTCTGGTTGCCGCGGCGGATTACCAAAGACTGGTGCAAATCACTGTGCCGCGGCGGCCCGCGATGCTGCGTTGAGGGCACTTGCCTCCCGCCGGGAGTGCCGCTAATACGCGTTGTAAGGATATGGGCGCATAGCTCAGCGGTAGAGCATCACCTTGACATGGTGGGGGTCACAGGTTCAATCCCTGTTGTGCTCACCATATCCTTTTCAGAATTGTCCAAAAGATCAATGGGTTAACCTTATGCCCCGGGCTGATCACCTAAAGCCGTGCGGCATCGGGTTTGCACTCATTTGACAGTTTCAGCCGGGAGAATAGAGGTTGAACCATTCCGTGGCTGGCAATGGTGGACATGAAACGCGACAACACATTCGGGCTCCTGCGGCTGCTGTTCGCCACCCTGGTGATTGTCTCTCATGCCTCGACAATTGTTGATGGCAACGGCTTGCGGGAGCCGCTGGCCTGGATTTTACCCGCCAGATCGCTCGGTGATCTCGCGGTTGACGGTTTTTTTCTCATCAGCGGCTATCTGGTGACGAAAAGCTTTTTTTCGTCGTCTCCGTGCGGCTTTCTAATGAAACGACTATTGCGCATCTATCCGGGTTTCTGTGCCGCCTGGCTTGTGTGCATGTTGGTGGTGGCCCCGTATTCCGGCGCGGTGGTATGGCATCTGAGCGCAGGGCAGTATGCGTGGCTGCTGTTTTCGATGCTCAGCCTGCAGGCGCCATTTTACCCAGGCGCGTTTCACGCGCTGCATTGCCCCTATCTGAACGTGCCGATGTGGACGATAGGCTATGAATTCCGGTGTTATCTGCTTGTGGCCTTGGCCGGCATGTCCGGCATACTGCTCCGCCCCAGGTGGTTTCTGGTTCTGGTCGCCGCCTTGTTTTTGGGCTGGGTGCTGGAGAATAACGGGTTCTTGCACGCCGGCTACAGCAATCCGATCCTCAAATCGGTTGTGTCCACGGTTTTTATTGTACCGGATCCGTTCTGCCGCCTGGCTTCGGTCTTCACCATAGGTGCCTGCTTTTTCCTGTTCCGGGAGCAAATCCCCTTCAATTATCGCCTGTCGGCGGTGTGTCTGGCGGGGGCCGCTGCCTGGCTGTTCATTCCCGGCGTGGCGCAAGCCTACGCGGCGGAATATGGGCTGGTGATTTTCGGGTCATACCTCATCTTCTTTTTTGCGTTTGGGGTGAAGGCGCCGTGGCTGCGGGCGATAAACAGCGGCACTGATATTTCCTATGGTGTCTATCTGTACGGCTGGCCGCTATCATCGCTGATCGTGCTGCACGACCCCGGCATCTCTCCTTGGATACTGGCTCTGGCCACCTTGCCGCTGGCGGGGTTGGCCGGCTACGCCAGCTGGCATCTGGTCGAGAACCCAGCTCTGTCTCTCAAACGATATTTCGGTGGACGGCTGGGCCTACTGACTGGCCCAGATGATGCGGTGCATCCATAAAATATCTTCGGCCGCGAAGCGCAATTCGGGGAATTCCGGGTTGAGGCTGGCGAGCTCGATGCGGCCGGCGGTGCGCCGGGCCAGTTCCTTGGCCATTACCGCCCCGTCTTTGGCGCGGGCCACCACGCGGTCTCCCACGCGCACGGGGGCGGCGGGGGAGATGATGATGCGGTCGCCGGCGCGGTAGATCGGCTCCATGGACTCGCCGTTGATGGCCAGCGCATAGGCGTTGGCATCGGTTGTGGCCGGCAGCTCGACCTCGTCCCAGCCGGCGCCGGCTGGATAGCCGCCATCGTCGAAAAACCCTTCTGAGCCTGCCTGCGCGAGGCCGATGAGCGGGATTTTGCTCCGCCCCCGCATGCGGGCTTCGGGCGGCATGGCGCGTGCACCGCTGACCAGCGCTGTGAAATCTTCCAGACGGGCGCCGGTGGCGACCAGGATTTTGGCCAGGCTCTCGGAGGAGGGCCAGCGCAATTTGCCGCCAATGGCGCGGCGTTTGGAAATATTGAAGCTGGTCGGGTCCAGCCCGGCCTTGCGCGCGAGGCCGGATGGCGAGAGCCCGTTTTCGGCCGCCAGCGTGTCGATCGCCCGCCAGATATCTTCATGCCGCATGGTTGATGCTGCCAATGTTGAATCTTCAAGACCTTAGAGATTTTTGCTGAGAAGCCAAGGGTGAAATAGGAATTTTATCGTAAAATTTCTCTGAATTAACCGTTAAGTTCTTGTTTTGTTCTTGTCTTATGAGGGGTGTAGGAATATAAGCCTCACAAGATCGCAACCTTAGGTTAACTTACGAAAAGGAAACATGATATGGCTTTCAGTCTGCGCAATCTCTCCGTCCTCGCTTATGCCAACGGTTTTACCCTGTGGCACTACAAGGCCGGCAACGATAATTTCGTGCAGACCATGGGGACGGGGTATTTTACCGATGCGGCGGACTTGCTGTGCGAGGGCGATATGGTGATGCTGACCGGCACCGAGGGCGGGCGGATGGCGACCATCGCCGGGCAGGGCAAAAGGATGGCGCTGGCGCAGTTGGTGTAGGAGGATGGCCGGGCCCGGCTAAGCCGCCGGGCCAAAAGCCAGGGAGGTAATAATGGGAGAGGCAGACTTAAGGTTGCTCATGGACAAGCAGCAGATCACGGAGCTGCTGTAGCGCGGTGGACCGGATTGATCCGGCGCTTGGGCATAGTGGCAGCCCAGGCAGATTACCACGCGCGGCCGCTATCTCGACCGCTGGTCGCGGCGGGCTGAGAAATGGGGCATCGAGAAACGTTTTTTCGAAGGTGACATCAACGAAATTCTCGATGTCACCTTCGCTTCAATCGTGCCGCGCTTTACGCTCGACCGGGGTGATCCGTCTTACGCTTTGTTTGGCGGATCGCTTTAAGCCTCGAAGCCGCGGGCAAACGCGTCCAGCAACCGCACGCCGAACGCCGTGGCGCCCTTGGGTGTTACGGCTGAGTCCTTGGAGGCCCAGGCCATGCCGGCGATGTCCAGATGCGCCCAGGGTTTGCCGTTGACGAAGCGCTGCAGGAACTGCGCGGCGGTGATGGAGCCGCCGGCGCGGCTGCCGATGTTTTTCACATCCGCGATGGGGGAGTTGATCTCCTTGTCGTAGCTCTCACCCAGCGGCACCAGCGGCATGCGCCAGAGCAGTTCGTCCACGGATGCACCGGCGGCGGTGAGCTGTGCGGCCAGCTCGTCGTTATTGCTGAACAGGCCGGCATATTCATGGCCCAGGCCGGTGATAATGGCGCCGGTGAGCGTGGCGAGGTCCACCATGTATTTGGGCTCGAAACGCTGTTGCGCGTAGTACAGCACGTCGGCCAGCACGAGCCGGCCTTCGGCATCGGTGTTGAGGATTTCGACCGTCTGGCCGGAGTAGCTTTTCACCACATCGCCGGGGCGGGTGGCGGTGCTGGAGGGCATGTTTTCCACCAGGCCGATCAGGCCCACGGCATCAACCTTGGCCTTGCGCCCGGCCAGAGCCGCCATGGCGCCGACAACGGCACCGGCGCCGGCCATGTCCCATTTCATGTCTTCCATGCCGGCCGCGGGTTTAATGGAAATGCCGCCGGTATCGAAGGTCACACCCTTGCCGATGAAGGCGATCGGGTCTTTCAGCTTCTTGGCGGATTTTTTGCCCTCATCTTCGTGGGCGGCGCCAAACCATTGCAGCACCACCATGCGCGGCTCGCGGGCCGAGCCCTGGGATACCGAGAGCAACGTGCCGAAGCCGAGTTTTTCCAGCTCCTTCTGGCCGAACACTTCCACCTTGAGCCCGAGTTTTTTCAAACCCTCGGCGCGGTCGGCGAATTCCGCCGGGTAGAGGATGTTGGCGGGCTCGGTGACGAGATCGCGGGTGAATTCCACGCCGCGCGCGATGGCGGCGAGGGTTTTGTAGGCTTTCTCGGCGGCATTCGGCTCGGGCGTGAGGAGGCGGAGTTTGGCCAGCTTGGGTTTTTCGTCCGGCTTCAGCGTGGTGCGGTAGGTGTCGAACCGGTAGGCGCGCAGCCGGGCGCCGAAGGCCAGTTTGGCGGCTTGCTCAGGGCTGGCGGTGAGCACGGCAACCGCTGTTTCCTTAGCCAATGAGGCTACGATGGTGCCGCCTAGCTCTTCGGGCTTGCCCGGGGATTCCGCCTTGCCGGTGCCGATGAACAGGATTTTTTTATACTTGCCCGGGGCGAGCAGGTTGGCTTGCTGGCCCTTTTTGCCGGTGAATTCGGCGGCCTCCAGCGCGCGCTTCAGCCCGCCTTTTAGGGCTTTGTCTAAAGCGGCAACCGGGCCGGTCAGCTCGGCACCTTCCGCCAAAGGCAGCACCAGCACGCCTTCTTCCGGCAGATCCAACGCGGCGAATGAGATATCCAGCATGTAACGGCTCCTCAAAATTCTCTTGGGAGCGAGCATAACAAACCCGGGGCGCTTGGCCATAGGTGAGCGGGGCGGTACAGGGGAGCCATGCAGGAATTACTGAGTTTGGCCGTGCGCCTGGCCGATGAGGCCGCTGCCTTGATCCGTGAAGTGCGCGCCGCGGGGTTTGCCGTGGCCGCGAAAGCCGATGAGACGCCGGTGACGGTAGCCGACACCCGCGCCGAGGCGCTGATTGTGGCGGGGTTGCGCGCGGCGGCACCGGATATTCCCGTGATTGCCGAGGAAGAGGTGGCGGCGGGGCTGCATATTGCGCCGGGGACGCGCTACTGGCTGGTGGACCCGCTGGATGGCACGCGCGAGTTTGCCGCCGGGCGCCCCGAGTTTGCCGTGAATATCGGGCTGATTGAGCATGGTGTGCCGGTGCTGGGGGCGGTGGCCTCGCCGGCGCTGGAGGAACTGCATTTTGGCTTGATCGGACATGGCGCCTGGCGCCGGCGCGGTGGGGTGGAAGAGCAAATCGCGGCACGGGTGGCGCCGAAGGCGGGGCTTACGGTGATGGCCTCGCGCCATTACGCCGATGCGCCGGAGTTGGCCGCACTACTGGATAGGTACAGGGTGGCGGCGTTGACGAACATCGGCTCGGCGCTGAAATTTTTGCGCCTGGCTGAGGGAGTTGCGGATTTTTACCCGCGCCTGGGCCGCACCATGGAATGGGACACGGCCGCCCCCCAGGCGGTGCTGGAAGCCGCTGGCGGCTGTGTACTCACCACGGAGGGCGCGCCTTTGCGCTACGGCAAGCCCGGCTGGGAGAACCCGGATTTTAATGCCTGGGGTTTGCGGTAATTCCGCCTGATTGCCGCCATGATCCGGCGTCACCATATCCACATCATGAAACAGTTTCTCGCACCTTGCCTTCTTGCCCTTGGCCTTACCGGCTGCGTTTACGGCGGCACCGGCTATTACGGCAGTCCCGGCTATAGCAGTGGCGGTTATTATGCATCTCCCGGCTATTATGCACCGGGGCCGGCCTATTATGGTGGTTCCACTGTGGTGATTGGCGTCGGCGGTGGGGGTTACGACCATGGTGGAGGCTACAACCATGGTGGCGAGTGGCACGGTGGTGGGCATCCGCCGGATGGCGGCGGCGGGCACGGTGGCCAGGGCGGTGGTGGACATCCGCCCGATGGCGGAGAGCACGGCGGCGGCGGCCACAATGGCGGTGGCCAGGGCGGTGGCGGGCACGGTGGCGGCCAGAACAACAACGGCGGCGGCGGTCACCAGCATCCGTAACTGTCACATGCCGCGTTGTGCAAGCAGCGCAGCATTTTCATTTGGTGACGGAAATTTCAGCTTATTTCTGCAATTATAACATGATTCCCCCTCAATCCCGCCGCACTGCGGCACCATGTTGGGTTTATGAAAAAATCACCCTTTGCCGTTGCGGCACTTTTAACCCTCGTACTCAGCCTTGGCGGGTGCGTGTGGGGTCCCGGTTATGGTTACCATGGCTATAATCATGGTGGTGGAAATAGCTGGCACGGCGGTGGCGGTGGCTATAACCACGGCGGCGGCAGCGGGCACTAATCGTGTGGGCGGGACGTAAAACCCGCCCATTTCGTTACATCACGCGTTTATGTGGCGATTTTTAAGCATTGCTAAAGGTTTCTCCCGTCTCATGAAATTCTCGCATCCCGCGGGAGGATTAATATGGACGCGTTCCTGTTTAGCAATGCCGTGCTGTGCCGTTCTCTCAGCGATCTGGCCGATTATGCCGTTATCATTCTGGATACGGAAGGTGAGATCGAGGCCTGGAATGAGGGCGCCCGCGCACTTACCCCGCATGAAGCCGGCGATGTGATTGGCCAGCATTTCGCCATGTTCCATCCGCCCGAGGCACGTGCTGCAGGCGGCCTGGTAACCGCATTGGCCAAGGCCACGGGGCGTAACCGTGTGCTGTTCGCCTCTGCCAGCGGGCGCCTGGCCGTGGAGGAGCGGACGCGTACGCCTTGGCTGCGGGTGGTTAAGCGTTATGCTGATGCTGAGGGTAAGGAGGCCGTGTAAAAGCAGCAGCTTTTTGAAAAAAGCTGCACAAAAACTTTTGCTATTTTTAAATTGCGGTGGATACGCCGAATACGATGTAGATTTGGCCGTTCTCGTCGCGGGCGCGATAATCCTCATGAATGTCCGGCCGGTGCGCGCTGCTGGAGTAATGCGCGATTAGCGAGCGGCGTTCCATGTTGGGGTCATTTGGCTTTGCACCTTGGTGCATTAGCCGTCCGTGCCATAACAAAACATCGCCGCGCTTGGCCAGAAACTGCTTTACCTTCACGCCGCTTTTCTTGATTTCATGTACCGCCGCGGGCGTGGTGAAACGCTCGCTCCATTTTGGCCAGTGCATGTCCTGCTCTTCTTCCGTGAGCAGGGCGCGGATTTTCTCGCCGCGCATCAATGGCCAGCGATGCGAGCCCGGAATATATTCGAACGGTCCGCTATCGGGATGGATATCGTCCAGCGCGATCCAGATGGCGATGTACCAGCAATTGACGAAATCCGGGTTCAGATAATCATCCTGATGCCACTCGCGCTTGGTGCTGATCCAGCCGGTGAGGCACAGATGCAGCATCATATCCTCGCCGATCACCTCTTTCATCTTCGCCATCAGCGGCGGGTACAGGGCGAGATCGCGCATCTCCTCCACATGCATGTAAGGCGCGCATTCGAGCCAGCCGGCCTCTTCGCCCAAAGCCTCGCGCACGGCGATATAGGGGGCGGTCACTTCATCGGGTATAAAATTGCGCAGGATGACCACGCCGGTCTCGCGCCACTCGCGCTGCGTCGGGGTCAGGCTCGCCTCATCCACCACGCTGCGGTCGAGATACGGCAGCAGCTCATCCGGCGGTGTTTCGGAAAAATCGGCGAAGGCGACGGCGGGCGGTTTTTGCCCGAGCATGGAGAGACGTGCGCGCAGCTTGCTGAAAAAGCTCATAACGCTCCCCTTTACGCTGCCACCTGTCGCGCCCCGCAAATCCCAACGGACAGCGCCTTCACGTCACGCAGCACGGCGGCGACATTTTCGCGGCACAAGGTCTCGATCAGCGCCGAGGCGACGATCGCGGCGTCGGCATACTGCGCCACCACCGCGGCCTGCGCCGGTGTGCGTACGCCAAACCCGACTGCTATCGGCAGGTCGGTTGCGGCACGGATGCGCGGGATGTCGCGCGCCAGGTCTGAGGCGGAGGCCGTGCGTGTGCCGGTGATGCCGGTGATGCTGACGTAATAGACAAAGCCCGAGGAGCCCGCGAGGACTAAAGGCAGGCGCTCGTCCGAAGTCGTGGGGGCAATCAGACGGATCACGTCGATTTCATTTTTCGCCGCATCCGGCAGCAACAAATCGGCCTCCTCGGTCGGCAGATCGACCACGATCAATCCATCCACGCCAGCCTTCGCGGCATCGGCGCAGAATTTTTCCACACCATAGGAGAGGATGGGGTTGAGATAGCCCATCAGCACCAGCGGGGTACGGTCGTTGGTGGATCGGAATTCTGAAACCAGCCCGAGCACACCCTCCAGGCAGGCGCCCGCCAGCAACCCGCGGCGCCCGGCGGCCTGGATGGTCGGGCCATCGGCCATAGGGTCCGTGAACGGCATGCCGATTTCGATAATATCCGCGCCATTCTCCGCCATGCCATGCAGCAGCACCAGCGAGGTTGCACGGTCCGGGTCGAAGGCCTCAACAAACGGGATCAACGCCGCATGGCCGGAGGCTTTCAGCCCGGCAAAAACACCGGCAATCCGGCTCATAGGTCGGCTCCGAGGTATTTGGCAACGGAAGGGATATCCTTGTCGCCACGGCCGGAGAGATTGAGCAGGATGATCTTATCCTTGTCCATGCCGCCGGCAATTTTCACGATATGCGCAATCGCGTGGGCCGATTCCAGAGCCGGAATGATGCCCTCGGTGCGCGTGCATAATTGAAACGCCGCCAATGCCTCGGCATCGGTAATGCCGACGTATTCCGCACGGCCGATATCGAACAACCACGAATGCTCAGGCCCGATGCCGGGATAATCCAGCCCCGCCGAAATGGAATGCGCCTCGATGATCTGCCCGTCGTCATCCTGCAGCAAATACGTGCGGTTGCCATGCAGCACACCAGGCCGGCCACGGTTGAGGGACGCCGCATGCTGGTCCGTATCCAGCCCATGCCCCGCGGCCTCAACGCCGATCAGTTTTACGGAAGGCTCATCGAGGAACGGATGGAACAACCCCATCGCGTTGGACCCGCCACCCACAGCGGCAATCGCCACATCCGGCAGCCGCCCCTCGGCCTCGAACAACTGCGCCTTGGCCTCCTCGCCGATGATGCACTGAAAATCGCGCACCATCGCCGGATACGGATGCGGGCCCGCCACCGTGCCGATAATATAAAACGTGTCCTGCACATTGGCGACCCAGTCGCGCATGGCGTCGTTCATGGCATCCTTCAGCGTCGCCGCACCGGAGCTCACCGGCACAACCTCGGCACCCAGCAGCTTCATGCGGAACACATTCGGCTTCTGCCGTTCCACATCCACCGCGCCCATGTAGATGGTACACGGCAGGCCAAACAGCGCGCACACCGTCGCCGTCGCCACGCCATGCTGGCCGGCCCCGGTCTCGGCAATAATCCGCGTCTTGCCCATGCGCCTGGCCAGCAAAATCTGGCCGATGCAATTGTTGATCTTATGCGCGCCGGTGTGGTTCAGCTCCTCGCGCTTGAAGTAAATTTTGGCACCGCCCAGATGCTGCGTCAGCCGCTCGGCAAACCAAAGCGCGCTAGGCCGCCCGACATAATGCTTCAAATAATAGTCCAGCTCAGCCTGGAACGACGGATCAGCCTTCGCCGCCTCATACGCCGCCTCAAGCTCCAGTATCAGCGGCATCAGCGTCTCCGCCACATACCGCCCGCCAAACTCGCCAAACCGGCCCCGCCCGTCCGGACCATTGCGCAGACTATTCACAATCACATCATCCATCCCCCGGCTTTAAACCAACCCCCCCGCCGGATAAAGGCCACATCTGACTTAGGGTGGGGATTTGGCACGGAAAGGGCCAGGGCTCTGCCCTATGTCAGTCGGCCAGTGCATCGAGCAGGGGCTGCAACAGTGTGCCGTAGGGCCGGGCGCGGCCGGTGGCGTGGGGGTAGAGTTTCTGCCGTACCTGGGCGGCGCTTGCGGTCATCACGGGGCGTTTGTACTCATGGAAATCCAGGCAGGCCGGGTCCCAGTCCAGCCCGCAGAAAGCGAGGATGCGCCTTACCTGCGGCTCGAAATCGGCGACGACATCTTCGTAATCCACCTCCAGCATTGCCCCCGCGGGCAAATGCTGGCGCCAATGTGCCATCAGCCTGGCATAGGCGCGGTAATGGCGGCCGAGCTCGCCCAGGTTGTTGGCGAAAGGCTGGCCCTCGCTGAACGTCTGGGCGAAGCAGGAGAGGCAGGTGTCCACCGGGTTACGCCGGGTGTGGATGATGCGGGCGCCGGGCAGGATGAGCCGCAGCAGGCCGATATGGAGGAAATTGGCGGGCATTTTATCGGTGATGCGCGGCGCATCGGGGGCGAGAGCGCGCAGCCGGGCGCGGTAGGCAGTGCCGGCGGCGGCGAGTTCCGCGTCACTCCGCGCCAGCATGTTTTCCGGGTAGCTGAGCCCGCCAGCGCTCAGCGTGGCGGCGGTATCGCTCAGATACATCAGCTCGCCGGCGCCAAAGACGTCGCGGTGGCTGGCCAGGATCTGTTCGATAAGGGTGGAGCCGGAGCGTGGCATGCCGAGGATGAAGATGGGCACATCCGGCACCGCGGGCTCGGGTGCTGCACGGCCCAATAAGGCCGGGGTGAACACGGTTTCGACGCGGCTGAAATAGCGCAGCGCCCGGGCTTCGTCATAGGCCAGCAGCGGGCGGCGCAGTGCATTGCCCTGCAGCAGATGCGCAAACGCCTCTTCATGCCGGCCCTGATGCTCCAGGCTGCGATGCAAAGCGAAATGCAGGGTGACGCGGGTGGACAGCGACTGGGTGGCGATGGTTTCGGCCAGGCCGAGTAGCGCGTGGAAGGCGGGGTCGCCGGCTTCCAGCTGCTGGGCGACGGCGAGGCCGCCGTAATATTCCGCATGGCCGGGGGCCAGGCGCACGGCCTCGGTATGCGCGGCGCGGGCGGCGGGCAGATCGCCCAGAAACAGCAGCGCGCGGCCGCGGTAATGATGGTATTCGGCGAGGCTGGGGTTTATGGCCAGCGCGGCATCGAAATATGCCAGCGCTTCGGCCGGGCGCAGCAACTCCAGCGCGGCATTGCCGAGATTGCCATGTGCCTCGGGAAAATCCGGGTCCAGTGCCAGAGCGGCGCGATAGGCGTTCGTTGCCTCCGCCCAGCGCTTTAAGGCCACCAATGAATTACCGAGATTATTATGCGCGGCGGCCAGCCCGGGTTGCAAAGCGATGGCGCGGGTGAAGAGGGCGATGGCCTGCTCATACTCGCCGGTGGCGGCCAGAGCGGCACCGGCATCGCTGTGCAAAGCGGCATCCTCCGGTGCCAGAGTGAGGGCCTGGGCATAGGCATAATTCGCCTCTGGTTCACCCATTGCCGCCGATAACCGGGCGAGCGCGGCGCTTGCCGCGGGGTGGCCGGGCGCTGCCTGCCGTAGATGTTCGCGCGCGGCGGGGAAATCGCCTGCCGTTTGCAAGGCCAGGCCGAGCTGGAAATGCGCGGGAGCCAAGCCGGGGGCGAGGGCAATTGCGGCGCGCCATGCGGCCATGGCCTCGTGCTGCCGGCCCAGAGCGGCCAGCGCCTGGGCACAGTTATAATGTGCCTCGGGCTGGTGCGGGGCGAGTGTGAGGGCGGTTTGGAAACTGGCCAGCGCCTCCTCCAGCGCACCGCCCGCGCGGGCCAGGCGGCCGAGATTATTGTGCATCTCGGCATTTGCCGGGGCCAGCACGCAGGCGCGGCGCAGCCAGTCCAAGGCCTCCGCCGTATCGCCCTTTTCGCCGAGCAGCAGGCCAAGCCCGGTTGCGGCGGCGGGTTCACTGGGGAGCAGTTGCACCACGCGGCGATAGGCGGCCTCGGCTTCCGTGAGCTTGCCCTGCGCCTGCAATATCCCGGCAAACTGTAACAGTTCGGCCGACGTTAAGGCGCGGCGCGGCGCGTTCATTTGGGAATGGGCCGGAGCAAATCCATGGCGAAGGATATCAACTCATGTTTGCGCCGTATACAATGCTGACTTAGCCGCCGGCTGCAATCAGCAGCAGTTTTTCGGCGACCCAGTCCGGTTCGGTTAGCATCAGGTCATGCCCGGTATCGATATCCCATACGCGGCCCTGTGCGCGCTGCTGCAAAAGCTCCATGTTGCGGCCCGGCTTGGTCACGGTGCAGATTATATGGCTCTCCGGGATCGCCCGCATCGCCGCCTCGTTGGTGAGTTGCAGTTTTTGGTCGAAGCATTTCCACGGCTGTGGCGTAAGGCGCGCCTTGGCCCAGGCATTCCGCACAGGGTCGGTTACCCCATAAAACTCCGGCCCGGACATGTCGGGAAACAGCACCAGCTCCACGCCATCGATGATCCTGCCGCCCTGGCGCGCGGCACTTATCATCGGCCCGGCATGTTCCAGCAGCGATTCATCGTGCCGCGGATAGGCGGCATCGAGATAGACGCGGTGGCCAACGCGATCGGTCGCGCGGTCCGCCACACCGGTGATCACCATGCCGCCGTAGCTATGGCCAACGATGATGGCATCGCGCAGGTCTTCATATTCCAGCAGCCGCACGATGTCGGTGATGTGCATGTCGAGATCGACCTTATCGCTGACCAGATGCGCGCGGTCCCCCAGCCCCGTGAGCGAGGGGGCGTAGACGATATGCCCGGTTTTTTGCAACAGCCGTGCCACAGGCTGATAGCACCAGCCGCCATGCCCGCCGCCATGTACCAGAACGAAAACAGCCATGTTTCTCTCCATTCGCTTTTTATATTATCAGCTGATAAGTTATGAGCCTCTTGCCAGGGTGTCAATCCTGGCTATCACTGCGGCGATGACAACTGAGGTCAAGTTCAAGCCACCCCGCAAGCGCGATGCCCAGGCCACGAAAGCGCGTATTTTAGATGCGGCGCAGGAGGCGTTTTCGCGCAATAGTTTTCGCGATACCGGGATACGTGAGATCGCCGCCATGGCCGGCACCAGCTCGACTTTGCTGCTGCAATATTTCGGCTCAAAACTCGGGCTGTACGAGGCGGCTTTATATGCGGCTATGCCGGTGGCCGACATGCTTTCGCGCCCTCGTGCTGAATTTGGCGCAGCCCTGGCGGAGGCGCTGTTGAAACCCGGCCAGGCGATTCGTCCGCCGTTGATGATGGCGCTTGCCGCCGGTGATACCGAGGCTGCTGAAATTGCAGCACGGGTGATGGAGGAGCGTTCCATCACCCCGCTGGCCGCCTGGCTAGGCGCGCCGAACGGGCGGGCCCGCGCGTTGCAGATTGCGGCTCTGGCAACAGGGCTGGTGACCTACACCAAGCATCTGCCTTTACGCGCGACGACGCGCAAGGAATTGAAACTCGTTGCAGATTGGTTCGCAGCAACAGTACAAGCCATTATTGAATTAAAGTAAAAGTTTTTGGCGCAGCTTTTTTCAAAAAGCTGCTGCTTTTTCCTAAACAATAATCCCCGTTTTGACCTCAACGGCAATCTGCTGCGTCGTGCGATAATCCCGCGGATATTGCCCGCTGCCGCGATGGAAAGCGGTGGAAAACGCGGCGGCACTCGCGAAACCCAACTCGGCGGCAATCACGCCGATGGGTTTGTCGCTGCGGCTCAGCATGGTTTTGGCGCGGTCCATGGTTAAACGTTGCACGAACGCGCCGATTGTCTCGCCGGTTTCGGCACGGAAGGCGCGGATGAGTTGGCGGGAGCTGAGGTGGCATAATTCCGCCAGCTCGGCGATGCTGGTGGAGCGGTCACCGTTACGGATGCGTTCCTCGATTATTTTGAGCCGTTGCGGGGAGAGGCCGCCTTTGCGTAGATCCTGTGAGCGCAATGTATTCAGTAGCCGCGCGGTTTCCGCCAGCAAGGTCAGGCTCAGCCCTTCTAGGAGCAAATCCGTGGCAAAGCCAGGCTCCGCCACCTCATGCGCGATGCGGGTCAGCAGCGTGCGGATGGTCTCGCTTTCCAGCCGCAAGCAGTTTTGTAAAACCGGTGTCAGTTCTGTGCCAAACTCCTCCTCATCCTGCGGCCGGGCGCGTAAAAACAGCGAGAGGCTTTGCTGGCGCCCCAGGCCGCCTTCGCCATGGTAGCGGTGGCCGGCGGGCAGGAAGAATATTTTCCCCAGGCTGCGGTAGTCGGTAAACGCCTCGTCGAAATAGCCGCGCGCGCCTGGCGGGCGTTTGGAGAGGCTCATGTCGAAAAAATGGATTTTTTTGGAAAACCAGTTGCCGCTGACCGGAAAATCCCTGTCGTAATCGAGCATCATGGCGGTGGCGCCGGCGGTGCGGATGGAGCGCACATCGAGCACGCGGCCGACCGGAAAACGGTCGCTGGCGGCAGCCAGAAAATCCTCGGCGGTCAGGTGGTGCTGCTCGCTTAAGGCGATTTCGGTGCTGGTATCATGGGGCATATTCGCATTCCCGGCGCGGTCGCGCATCATGTGGCTTGGGCTGAGATACTGTCAAGAAAGCCCAAAATTGGCCCAAAATTGGCCCAAAATTGGCGTGGATACGCAAATACGGCGCGGCCACGCAATTGCACTGTGCCGCCGGTGTTTTAACATGAAGCATAAGAATAGAGGAACCAGACATATGACAAAGCCAATGCAGGGGGTGCGCATCCTCGAAGTTGCGCAGCACACATTCGTGCCGGCCGCCGGCGCTATTTTGGCCGATTGGGGTGCGGATGTGATCAAGGTGGAGCATCCCAAACGCGGCGACACGATGCGCGGTTTTGTGAATATCGGCGGGGTGAAGGTAAACCCGGCGCGTAATACGCTGATGGAGCACCCGAATCGCGGCAAGCGCAGCGTGGGTGTGGATGTGTCCACGCCCGAGGGCCAGCAGGTGATCTATGGACTGGCCAAGACGGCCGATGTGTTCCTCACCAACTATCTGCCGGCGGCGCGCCAGAAACTGAACATCGATATCGAACATATCCGCGCTGCCAACCCGAATATTATTTACGCCCGCGGCAGTGCCTATGGCGATAAGGGGCCGGAGCGCGAGACCGGCGGGTTTGATGGCACTGCCTTCTGGTCGCGCAGCGGGGTGGGCTACGCCATGAGCCCGGCCGAGCTTGAGGGGCCGCTGACCCAGGGCATTCCCGCGTTTGGCGATTCCATCGGCGGCATGAACATCGCCGGCGGTATTGCGGCGGCACTGCTGCACCGCGACCGCACCGGGCATGCCAGCGAGATCGATGTTTCGCTGCTGAGCAGCGCGTGCTGGGCGGCGGGTACGGCGATCGATATGGGGATCGAGACCGGCCTTACGACCCGCAACCGCATGCCCACATCCGGCGCTAACCCGGGCAACCCGTTCATGGGTAATTTCCGCACCGAAGATGGCGGCACGATCAATTTATGCGTGCTTACCCCGGGCCCCTGCATCCGCGATACGTTTGAACACCTCGGCCTGCCCGAAGCTGCCGATGACCCGCGTTTTGCCACTGTGGAAGCACTGTTGACCAACTGGGCGGCGGCGAGCGCGCTTATCGTTGTGGCGATTGGCGCCAAGCCGTTTGCCTATTGGCGCCAGCATTTGAAGACCATGAAGGGCCAGTGGGCGCCGATCCAAAGCCTCATCGATATCGCCAGCGATGAACAGGCGTTGGCGAACGATCTGCTGTTCGAGGTTGAGCCCTCCGATGGCGGCAAGCCGTTAAAACTGGTGCGCGGCCCGGTGCAGTTCGACCATACGCCGGTGACCACCACCCGCGCCCCCGAGGCCTCCGAGCATACCGAAAGCGTACTGCTGGAGCTGGGGCTGGAATGGGAGCGGATCGAGCAGCTGAAGGCGGCCGGCGCTATTGCTTAAGGGGCGCATGACCGCGTTGCGCTGGCGGCGGTTTGTCTGTTCCACGGCGCAAACTTAACTTAGAGTCTAAAATACGGAGGACCAAATGGCAGAAGCCTATATCATCGACGCGGTACGCACCCCGCGCGGCACCGGCAAGCCCGGCAAAGGCGCTTTGGCGCAGATGCACCCGCAGCATCTGGCCGCCACCGTGCTGAAAGCGCTGGCCGAACGGAACAATCTCAACACCGCCGAGGTGGACGATGTGATCTGGGGCACCAGCGCGCAGTTTGGGCTGCAGGGCGGCGACATGGGGCGCATGGCCGCACTCGATGCGGGTTACGATGTGAAAGTAAGCGGTGTGACGCTGGACCGTTTCTGCGGCAGCGGTCTTACCGCCACGAATTTCGCCGCGGCGCAGATCATGTCGGGCATGGAAGATCTGGTGATTGCCGGGGGTACCGAAATGATGTCCTACATCACCCAGCACGGTATGGAGCAGGCGGCCGCCGGCATTAAGCGCGGTAGCCTGGGCGGTAATGCGCGGTTGCAGGCACGCCACCCGCAAACCAACCAGGGTGTGGCGGCGGATGCGATTGCGGCACTCGAAGGTATTACGCGGGAAGATGTGGATGCCTATGCGCTGGAGAGCCAGCGCCGTGCGGGCATTGCGATAGCCGAAGGCCGTTTCGCGAAATCCATGGTTCCGGTTGTTGATGACGAGGGCCGCGTAATTCTCGACCATGACGAACATCCGCGCCCTGAAACCACGGCCGAGGGCCTGGCTGGATTGAAGCCGGCCTTCGCTAAATTCCTCGACGCGCCGGCTGACGATGGCTCAGGTGCCACATACGGCGAGCTGGTGACCAAGCGTTTCCCCGGGCTCAACATCGTGCCGATCCACCACGCCGGTAATTCATCCGGCGTGGTGGACGGCGCGGCGGCCCTGCTGCTGGCCTCCGGCGATTACGTGAAAAAACACGGGTTGAAGCCGCGCGCCCGCATCGTCGCCACCGCCAATATCGGCGATGATCCGACGCTGATGCTGAACGCCCCCGTGCCCGCCGCCCGCAAAGTGCTGGCCCGCGCTGGGCTGACGGTGGCGGATATCGACCTGTTCGAGGTCAACGAGGCGTTTGCCGTGGTAGTGGAGAAATTCATCCGCGATCTCGGCATCGATCGTGAGAAGATTAACGTGAACGGCGGCGCGATTGCGCTGGGGCATCCCATTGGTGCCACTGGTGCGGTGTTGATTGGCACGGTGCTGGATGAGTTGGAGCGGCGTAACCTGAAGCGAGGGCTTATCACGATGTGTGCCGCCGGTGGAATGGGGCCAGCGGTTATTATCGAAAGGGTTTAATAAAAAGCTGCACCAAAAACTTTGGCCCTGTGGGCGTTGGCTAGGCCAACGCCCACAGGGCCAAAGTTTTTTTGGGTACCTTTTTGTTCACAAAAAGGTACTGCTTAAAATCATCGCCGCGGCCTTCTCCGCAATCATCATAACCGGCGCATTCGTATTGCCCGATGTGATATTCGGCATGATGGACGCATCGACAATGCGTAGTTTGTTGATGCCACGCACGCGTAGATCGGCGTCGACCACGCTGCCCATGGCGGCGGTGCCAACGGGATGAAAAATACTGGTGGAAATATCACCCACGGCTTGCGCCAGTTCCTCATCGGTATTGCATGCTGGGCCCGGCCGGAATTCGGTGGGATTGTAGCGCGCGAGGGCCGGCTGGCTGACGATTTTGCGGGTGATTTTTATGGACTCGATGGCGATCTGCCGGTCTTCATGCGTGGCGAGATAATTGGGCTGGATGCGCGGCGCAGCACTGGGGTCAGCTGAGGCGATTTGCACGCTGCCGCGGCTGGTGGGGCGCAGGTTGCACACGCTGGCGGTGAAGGCAGGGAAGGGGTCCAGTGCGCCCCCGAAAGCCGCCAGGCTGAGCGGCTGGACGTGGTATTCGAGGTTGGCGGTGGCGAGATGCGCATGTGAGCGGGTAAAAATACCGAGCTGGCTTGGCGCCATGGACATCGGCCCGGTACGGGCGAGCATGTATTCCAATCCGATAAGCCCTTTGCCGAACCATGAGGCGGCGCGGGCATTGAGGGTGGATACGTTTTCCACCTGATAAGCACAGCGAATTTGCAGATGGTCGTGCAGATTCTCGCCGACACCTGGCAGATGATGCACGGGGGTTATACCCGCCGCCTGCAGTTTTTCGCCATCGCCAATGCCGGAACGCTGCAGCACCACGGGCGAGCCGATGGCGCCGCTGGAGAGCAGGGTTTCGCCCAGCGCGCGGGCAAAATACGGTTTGCCGTTAAGGTGGAAGACAACGCCGGTGGCCTCACCATTTTCAATGCGCAGATGATCGACCGCCGCACCGGTCTGGATGCGTAAATTCGGCCGGCCGGTGGCGGGGCGCAGAAACGCATCGGCGGCACTCCAGCGCCGGCCATGTTTTTGCGTCACCTCGAAAAACCCCGCGCCCTCATTATCGCCGGTGTTGAAATCATGGGTTTGCGGTATTCCATATTGCGCGGCGGCATCGCGGAACGCTTCCAGAATCTTCCAGCGCAAACGCTGTTTTTCCACGCGCAACTCGCCACCGGCGCCATGCATGTCATTTGCGCCCTCAACATGGTCCTCGGCCTTTTTAAAATAAGGCAGCACGTCGTCCCAGCCCCAGCCGGTATGCCCGGCCTGGCGCCAATTGTCGTAATCCTGCGCCTGGCCGCGCATGTAAATCATGCCGTTGATTGAGGAACTGCCGCCCAGCACACGCCCGCGCGGATAGTTGATCTGCCGTGCGTTGAGCCCGGGCTCGGATTCAGTTTTGAAGCACCAATCGGTACGCGCGTTGCCGATGCAATATAAATAGCCCACCGGAATTTTGATCCAGAGGTAATCATCCTTGCCGCCGGCTTCCAGCAACAGCACCTTGTTGCGTGCATCGGCACTTAGGCGGTTGGCCAGCACGCAACCGGCACTGCCCGCACCTATGATGATATAGTCGAACGTTCCAAAATCCGCCGGTTCGTTCATCTGTTCCTCCGTGAGCGTGGCCGCGGTCATAGCGCGGCAGGCTGTCCTCCGGGTTACGTAGGAGCGTCATATTTTGTCAATGACAGCCAAATTGGGCATGCTCCCGGACCCAGCGGCTGGGCGGCAAGCCCGCAGGTGCGCCGTTCCGCCGGTAACTCAGCCCGAGGAAGGTTTTTTGCTCCGGCCAAGGGGTGCCAGAAACAGTGCGATGGCGAGGCCGAGCGCGCCGCCGATCAGCGTTTCCCAGGCGCGCGAGGCGAGGGTGAAAACAGAGGCCTCGCCGCTCACCGCAAGCGTTACGATAAGGGTAAAAGCATAGGCGCCGCAGGCAATGTCGTAGCGCTCGGGCAGGGCCATGGCGTAGATGACCATGGCAAGTGCCGCGAGCACCCAGATCAATATCATCGCATGCGGCACGATGGGTAAAAACGCCAGGCCGATGGGTACGCCGATGGCGGTGCCGATGATCCGGTGCCGGATACGCTTTATGGTTCCCAAGGTGGAGCCTGCAACGACATAGGTGCAGGCCGCAATGGCCCAGGCGGATTCCACCAGCCCAAAAACATCGTTCAACGTCACGATAACAAGTGCCGCGACGGCAGCCTGCAAACCCATCAGGATTTCCGGCTTCATTCTGCCCGCAACCGGCACCGCCGTGGCAGCGATGATGGGCTGCTCGGCGGCCCGCTCAACACACGAGGTACAACCGCCGCCACCGCCGCAATTAGCCCGGCGGCGCAGACCATGGTGAAGTCAGCCGGCAGCAACCCGGCGCCAAACGCCAGCAGCTGGCCGATAAATATCTGCGCTCCGATCCCCGGCCAGAAACGCCCCGCCCGCGAGCGTCAGCTCCGGCCCTGGCCGGTGTGGGCCGCTCAGCAAAGGCGTTAAAAGCATCATGCTGGCTGCCCCGATGACGGCAGCGGCGCAGAGCAGAGCGAGGTCGCGCGAGGATTTCGCCCGTGTCGTCCGTGCTTCGGAAACACTGGCCCAAAGTGCGATGCCGCCGGCAAGCGAGGCCAAGGACGCGCCGCTCGGCAGGCCATGGCTGATCTCCTGGAGCGTGCCCAGCAGAGCGACAATGCCATAGGCCGTTACCAGCCGCAGCCCTTTGATCCGGCGATGCGTGCCGGGGTCGATCCGCTCCAGCCAGGCGGCGGCGCTCGCCAAGGGCTGAGGTCTAACCCTCGCCTTGGGGCCGCTCAAACGCATCCTTGCCATCGAACCGTTGCAGTTTTTCGATATGCATCCAGGTGAATTTCGCGCCGATACGTTGCACCAGGTACGAGATCTCCGCCTGGCCCTCGGATTTGGAGGCCAGCAGGGGGATGGGGTGTTTGAACATGAAGCGGCAGGCGAAATGGTCGACCAGGAAGGTTTGCCCGCCAGTGGGGGGGAACACCGAAACACCGCGGTTGGAAATGCCGGAGAGGACGAAGGGGCTGTCCTGGGCGATGGCTTCGAGCTGACGGCCCAGTTCCTCCGCGCGCAGGTCGGTTTCCAGAAACACGTCGATACCCACCAGCTCGCGGGTATCGGGCTCCATATGCGCGGTCAGTTCCGGCCAGGTTTTCAGCTCGAACGGCTTGTATTCACGCGACGGCATGGTGGAGAAGCGGCCGAGGTTATCGATAATCTGGCCTGTGTAGGCATCGGTACCCACGCCATGCCCGCGCGGGGCGAGGTCGCCGGTGAGGTTCTTGCCTTCGGCGAGGGTAATGAACAGCGCTTGCTCCACGGTTTCCGCCACCGCGAACGCGCCGATATGCCGCAGCAGCATGATGGCCGCCGACAGTAGTGCTGTGGGATTGGCCAACCCCTTGCCGGCGATATCCGGCGCCGAGCCGTGTACGGCCTCGAAAATCGCCGCATGGTCACCCAGGTTGGAGGAGGGGGCGATGCCGAGCCCGCCGACCAGCCCTGCCGCCAGGTCCGAGATGATGTCGCCATTCATGTTGGAGGTGACGATAACATCGAACGCCTCCGGCTTGATGACGAGCTGGTGGGCGCAATTATCGATGATGATGTGGCCGGATTTGATGTCGGGAAATTCCGGCGCCACCTTCTCGCCCATGCGCTTCATCATGCCTTCGGTCAGCTTCATGATGTTGGCTTTGGTCGCCACCATAACCTGCTTACGGCCCTCGGCCTGGGCCAGCCCGTAGGCGGCGCGGATGATGCGCTCGCAGCCAGGTGCTGTCATCAATTTGAGGCACTGGGCCACCGTGGTGGTCTGCATATGCTCGATGCCGGCGTACACGTCCTCCACGTTCTCGCGCACGATCACCATATCTATCCCACGCCCCGTATAGGGCGTTTGGATACCCGGCAGCTCGCGCACCGGGCGGATATTGGCGTAAAGCTCGAAGTATTTTCGCATGGTGACATTGGCTGACTTGCCGCCATAGCCGATCGGCGTTTCCAGCGGGCTTTTCAGCGCCAGCCCGTTGGCGGCGATGCTGTCCAGCGTCTCGCGCGGCACGCCCGTAACCGAGCCTTTTTTGAACACTTCCGCCCCGGCCTCGGCGACCTCCCATTCTATGGGTGCCCCGGCTTCGGCCAGAATTTTCATGGTGGCGGCCATCACTTCGGGGCCAATGCCATCCCCCGGTAAAGCTGTGACCTTGGTTTTTGCTCCGGCGGTGGCGCTCATATGGTGCATCCTGCTCAGGTTGGGGTGGTGGCTTATACAATGCTACCGCACTGCGGCATATACGGCGCGCTCAAGGCTGATGAGGGTTTTTAGCGCGCCGGGAATGCCTTCTGAGCGTATTTGCCGCAATTTTGCTGCCACAGGATTAATGGTGAGGACACCAAGGGCGCTCAGCCGGGTATTTTCAGCCCGGCCCAGAGCGGTGAGAGAAACGGGTTGAATGCGGCCCCGCCGCGCGGCGGCAGGCGCGACTGCCGAAAGAAATAATCATCAAGCGCGCGCCCGGCATCCGCAGTACTAGCGGCGGGTGTCCCTGATGCGGTCATGGCTGCCAACGTGCCCGCGGCTTCGTGCCTCCCGGCCTGGGCGGCGGCCAGGGCCGTGCCGGCTTGGCCCGGCGCTTGGCCCGGAACGAGCGTTTCCCCCGCAAAATCCGCCTGCTGGGGCATCGGCATCTCCGCCGCCGTGCCGGATGGCTGCGTACGGGCCGCAAAACGCGCGGCGGGGCCAAGCCCATGCGTGCCGATGGGTGCGAAGGAGATACCCTCCAGCCCATTCCCCGATGGTGCCAGATACATCCCGTTTGCTGCCGCCTCCCGGTTCTGCCGCTGTTGCGCGGCCAGCGCCTTCGCCTGCGCCAGTACGGTCTTGTAACCGGGTGCATTGGCTGCGAATGGTTCGCCACCACCGAGCGCCGTTGCGCCGCCATGTTCCGTCTGCCGTGCTGTTGGTGTTGTCACCGCACCGTGCGCGCCTTGCGGCCTCGGCACGGCTCTACGCTGCAGGGGCTTCGTGCGGCCAACAGGGGCAAACCCGCCAAGCCCTGGCCGGCCCAGACCCAGCGCCAAGCCGTGAAGTGTACTGCCGGTATCTTTCGCGCCATTCAACGTATGTTCACGAAGCCAGCGATACACACCGATGATGCCGTCTTTCTCGGAAATTTTGCCGGATTGCACGCCGGCCAGAAACGACTGGTAATCGATGTCCGACATGCCGAGGGGGCCATTCAGTTTTTGGGTGGGGGCGGAACTGCCAGCCGCTTTCTGTTTGACTAACTCCCAAAGATACCCTGCAGCATTCACCGCCGCACCACCAGCCACGGCGGCGGCGTCTGGTAGAGCCGTGGTTTGCGTGACAAGGCCGAGATTCCACGAGGCGGAATCGCGGAATGCGGGTGAGGTTTCTCCTTGTGGTATTCCCCAGCGTTCATTACGTTGCAGGTCCTGCTCACCTCCAGGCACAAAAGCGCTTGTCATGGCGGCCAACCCTACCGCTGCTCCCGCTTCGGGCCCGGCAAACCCCGTTGCCGCGGTCATGCCCGCATCTACTGTACCGGCAAATTGCATGGCCTCGGACGGGTCGTAATTGGCCGGTACGATCAGGTAGTTGCCGGAGTTTTGGAAAACACTCGAATCATCAATCCGGCCATTGGCGTCCAGCTTCCGGTAGAGGTTGATTTTGTGGAGCGGTTCCGGATTGGGGTCGAGAACCTTCTTTCCATTCACGATCAGGAATTTTGCCGGGATAGGATGAAACTCATCAGGAATAATATTCCCGCTTTTGTCCCGGCCAGCCTCCGGTTTTACGTAAAATATTTCGCCACTCATGAATGCTTACTCCAAAACAATGGGGAATACGGATTTTTCGAATTCTCAGGTGGAGGTCCAAAATCAGAGGTAAATCCGCCAGCGTCTTCGTCGATGAAATCGATATCGTAAAAATTTCGATAGAAGTGGATTGCGGTAAAATAAGCATGCTCGAATGGTTCATTCGGATCGTCATTAAAATGTTCTCGGACAGCGGCGGCGAAGATTTGTTTGTCCGCCTTGGAGAGAGAGTCATAATTTTTAAGATCGCCGCTCGTGTCGTAATAAAACGTCAAGTCAGCAATCTGACCGGTGGCATCGAGCTTTAGATCGCACGCGCCGAACCAATAAGTTTTTCCATCCTGAACAAAATCCACGGGTGCGCAATGCTTCTTTACATAGGCCGCTTCCGGCTTGCTGTGGTCAGCAAATGATTTCACAGTGAGGATGTCACCCAGGGGGGAGAATATTAGAGTGGCACTGGCCGAAAAAAGCAGGAATGGCACAATAGCGCGCCTCGGCATATCAAAAACCAGCATAAAACCTGTGCCGAGCGCGGCAATGGCGCTGATCACACCTGGCCAGTACACCCAAGCCAACAAAACAGACCCTTGAGATAATTGCCAATTGAAGCGGCACGCGAGAAAAACGGCCATCGGCCCATACCACAAAAACACCGCCCACACCCAGGTGAGCAGTTTAACCAAGCGGCGCCAGCGGGGAGACAGGCCAACCATGGCGAAGTTATTTATACTAACATATCCATGCCGTCAAGAAAATAATCTGTACGGCCAAAGGCCTCTCAACAGCAGACGACGGCTAATGCGCCGCTCCCCAATTCTTCCCCACCCCCGTCTCCACAACCAGTGGAACAGAAATTTCCGCCGCCCCCTGCATCACCTTCTGCACCAGCACCGCCGCCGCCGTTGCCTCCGCATCCGGCGCCTCGAACAGTAACTCGTCATGCACTTGCAAAATCAGCCGGGTTTTTAGGCCGGATTCGGCAAATGCTCGTGGTAGGCGCACCATCGCTTGTTTGATGATGTCCGCGCCGCCGCCTTGTAGGGGGGCGTTGATGGCCTGGCGTTCGGCGTAGGCCCGCAGCGCTGGGATTTTATCTTTTATCCGCGGTACCCAGCAGCGGCGGCCGAAGGGGGTGAGGACGAAGCCGTTGATGCGGGCTTGTTCCTTGGTGTTGTCCATATAGGCGCGGATTTCAGGGTAGCGTTTGAAATAGGCATCGATATAGATTTTCGCCTCGCCGGGCTGAATGCCTAGTTGGCGGGCGAGGCCGAATGCTGAAATCCCGTAGATGATGCCGAAGTTGATCGCCTTGGCGCGCCGGCGCGTGGCTGAATCCATGCCCGCCATCGGTACGTTGAAAACCTCGGAGGCGGTACGCGCGTGGATGTCCTCACTCTGCGCGAAACTCTCTTTCAGGGCCGGGATATTCGCCACGTGTGCTAGCAGCCGCAGCTCGATCTGGGAGTAATCGGCGGAGATTAAACTGCACCCAGGGGCTGCGATAAACGCCTTGCGTATCCGCGCCCCTTCAATCGTGCGGATCGGGATATTCTGCAAATTCGGATCGGTCGAGGAGAGCCGTCCCGTTGCCGCCACTGCCATCTGGAAACTCGTATGCACACGCCCGGTCACCGCATCGATCTGCCCGATCAACGCATCCGCATAGGTGCTTTTCAGCTTCGAGAGCTGCCGCCAATCCATCACGCGTTGCGCAATCTCAATCCCCTGTTCGGCCAGATCCTCGAGCACGGATGAATCCGTCCCCCAGGCCCCGGCCTTGCCCTTCTTGCCGCCCGGAAGCTTCATCGTTTCAAACAGCAGCTCGCCCAATTGCTTCGGGCTGCCGACATTAAATTCCTGCCCGGCGAGGCGATAAATTTCTTTCTCAAACTCAGCCATCCGGCCTTCAAACTCGACGGACATGGCGGACAGATCAGCCCGGTCCACCATCACGCCGTACTCTTCCATATCCGCCAGCACCGGGGTCAGCGGCTTTTCGATCAGCTCATACAAAGCCAGCGCTTTATGCACGCGCAGTGCCGGCTTTAGCATCTGCCATAGCCGCAACGAAATATCCGCGCCCTCGGCCGCGAATGCCACGGCCTTGTCCAGAGCGGCACTGGCAAAGGCCAAGCGCCCGCGCCCGGTGCCGGTTACACCATCCACATGCCCGGCCTCGTGGTTTAAATGTACCCGCGCCAGGGTCGCCGCATCATGCGCGAAATTCCCTGCGTCCTGCGCGTAGGAAATCAGCATCACATCGTCGAAAGGTGTCACGGCGGGGAATCCCGCGCGCCGGAAAACTTCAAGGCCCCGCTTGGCATCATGGAAAATTTTAAGCACGCTTACATCGGTGAGCAGCGGCCCGAGAATCTCCACCACCTGTGCCAGCGGCAATTGCGGCGCGTCCTCCAACCCCAGATTATGCGTGAGCGGTAGATACGCAGCGCGCCCGGCCTCCGTGCAGAACCCGATGCCGGCGAGATTGCCATGCAGCGAGGCCGGATCATCCGTTTGCACCGAAAGCGCGACCGCGCCCGAGGTTCGCGCCTGGGCCACAATCTCCTCCAGCGAGGTTACCACCGTATAAGGCCCGAATGGTGCGGCGTCCGCTGCCGGTACCAGCTCCACCGGGCTCTCGCTTTCCTCCAACCCGAGCCGGTGGCGGATGCTTTTGAAATTGTTGAACACCAGGAAGTCGCGCAGCACCGCCGCATCCCACGGTTTTACGGCGAACGCCTCGATTGGCTCCGGTAGCGGCGCATCGTCACGCAAAATCACCAGCTCTTTGGAAATCCGCGCCTTGTCCGCATGCTCGATCAGCATGTCGCGCCGCTTGCTGGGCTTCATGCCCGGAGCCGCTGCCAGCACGGCCTCCAGCGTGCCGTATTCGGCAATCAGCTGGGCTGCACCTTTCGGCCCAATCCCCGGCACGCCCGGCACGTTATCGGAGCTATCGCCGATCAGCGCCTGCACCTCGACGACCTTATCCGGTGTGACGCCAAACTTGGCCTCTACCTCGGCCAGGCCGATTGGTACGTTCTTCATCGGGTCGAGCATTTCCACGCCCGGCCGGATCAGCTGCATTAAATCCTTATCGGAGGAGACGATCACCGCCTCGCCGCCGGCCTCGACCGCGGCCTTGGCGTAGGCGGCGATCAGATCATCGGCCTCCCAATCGTCCAGCTCGATGCAGGAGAGACCGAATGCCCGTGTTGCCTCGCGGATGAGCGCGAATTGCGGCACCAGTTCCGGCGGCGCCTCCGGCCGGTGCGCCTTATATGCCTCGTACAGCCGGTTGCGGAATGTATACCGCCCGGCATCGAAAATTACCGCCAGATGCGAGCCGGTATGGTCTTTCAGCAGCCGGGCCATCATGTTGCAGAAGCCGAAAACGGCGTTCACATGCACGCCATCGGCCCGCTGCATGTCCGGAATCGCGTGGTAGGCCCGGAAGATATACCCCGAGCCGTCGACCAGAACGAGCCTCAATGGCCCGAATCCGTCGCACCCTCTTCCAGCACGAACAGTTTGGAACAATACGGACAGGTGACTTGGACGCCGGTTATGCGCAAATAGACACGCGGGTGCCCCAGCGGGCCGTCCCCGCCATCGCAGGAGACGGTAGAGCTTTGGACGTGAACAATTTCGGTGGCTTGCGGCTGCGTGTCCATAAAATCCTGCCTCGCTGGGTGAAATCTTTGCTCCTCCTATTAGCGTGGCTTGGCGTATTTCCCAATATGGCGCTTACCGGCTGTACCCCCATCCCTTTTGGCGTGCCGCAAAGCCAGACCGGCTACCCCATCATCACCAGCGGCTATTTTGCTCTGCCGGATGGCGCCCGCCAGCCCTACCGCCTGTACCCTGCCCAGGGGCCGGTGCGGGAAGTGGTTCTGGCCCTGCACGGCTATACCGACAGCCGCGACGGCTGGGCTATTCTGGCCTCCGGCCTCACCCCGCATGGGATAGAAATCTACGCGCCGGACCTGTCCTCCTTCGGTGCTACCGCCAACCGCGGCCACTGGCCCGGCACCGCGGTGCTGGTGGATGAGGCGCGTGACGAGGCGATCCAGCTGCGCGCGCAATACCCAGGGGTAAAACTGTACATCATGGGCGAGAGCATGGGCGGTGCCATTGGCATGCTTTTGGGGGCCTCGGCCAATCCGCCGCCGGTGGATGGCTACATTCTCTCTGCCCCCGCTGTTTGGGGCGGGCCTTCCATGAGCCCAGGGTATCGCGAGACGCTGCGGGTTGCCGCCTTCTTCGACCCCGGCCGGCGCCTTACCGGCCAATCCGTGCATGTGGAGGCATCCGACAACGTGCCGGCCCTGATCGCTTTTGGCGAGGACCCGCTGACCATGCACGCGCCCAGGATCGATCATGTTGCCGGGCTGGTCACTCTCATGGGCCAGGCCCAATCTGCTTGTGTAAATTTCCGCCAGCTCGCGCTCATCCTGTACGGCGGGCATGACGAGCTGGTTCCGCCTGATGCCATGCGCGATTGCTGGGAAGCCATCCCCGCCGGTGCGCCGGTTACGCTTGCCTTCTACCCGCCGGACTACCACCTCATCCCGCGTGACCTCGAACGCGCCACCCCCAATGCCGATATCCTGGCTTTCATCGAAGGCCGCGGTCTGCCCTCATCGGCGCCGAGTCTGGCCACGGTGTTTTTATCCGGCGGGGGTTAGGTGTTTTTCGCGCAAGCCATTCTGGCGCTGCATGTGCTTATCATCGCCTTTAACGTCGCGGGGCTGGTGGTTATTCCGTTGGGGGCGTGGCTGGGGTGGCGCATCGTCCGTATCGCCTGGCTGCGGCTGCTGCATTTGGCGCTGCTCGCTGTGGTGGCCGGCCAGGCGCTGGATGGGCGGGCTTGTATTCTGACCATCTGGCAGAATGATCTTAGCGGCGCAGGGCCAACCACCACGCCGCTTATCATGGGCTGGGTCGATCATCTGATCTATCGGAACCTGCCGCTGTGGGTGTTCGCCGTCATCTACAGCCTGGTGTTTTTGTACGTGCTGCTGCTTACAATGCTGGTGCCGTTCGGGCGGCGGTCATTGCGTCAGTAACGCATCAAGAAACAGTACATTCGTTCTCACAAACACCGGCCGCAGATGGTTCTCATCGGCGAATTTTGGCTCGCCATCGGCAAAAAATGGCGAGCAGATGGGGCCGCTGCCGCAAACATCCGGGCGTGGGTCGAGTGTTTTGGCGCCTGTTTGTTGCGCAATCGCGGTTAACTCCCCGGCAATGGGCGCGGCATAGGCCGGTAAATCGGAAAACGGGACGCCTGCGAACATCGCTTGGTTGACCGTAAAACCCGTAAAACCATGCCGCACCATCAGCGCTGGGTCGAAGCGCGTGCCCCTTGGTGCTGGGAGGATGATGTACACGCCATGACCCTGGCCAATCCAGCCGGCGAGTTCGGCGGTGAGGCCGGGGGCCAGGGGCCCGAGCGTATCTGGCCAGCGCGCGCCGATGATGATGGTGCCGATATGCTCCCGTGCGATGATCCGCGCCTGAACCTTCGGCATGTTGTAGCAATACGTAAAATCCGGCGCGTAGCCGATGCCGGGGTAGGGGCGGCAACTTGGCCCCGAAACGAAATAGACGCGGTGCCGTAGCCGTCCTTCGACCAGCAATTGCTCCACCCGCGCATCCCATTGCAGCAGCATGGAATCGCCGGTGAACATGATGGCGCTGCCGGTATCGCCAAGCTCGCCGATGGTGATGCCGTCTTCCACCGTTACGCGCATATGCGGGGTGGTGGCGAATACGCCGTCGCGCACGGCGAGATTGATTTTGCCGATATCCGTGCGGGGTAAATCCGGGAAGCGTCCGGGGAAACCGTGGGCGGCCCAGGTCGCGGCACCAGCCGCGCAGGTGGCGGCCATGGCTAGAGCGAGGTAGATGGTTTTTGTCCGCTTATGGCTGCCATAACGCAGCGGGCGCTCGACCCAGCGGTAGGTGGCCGCCGCCAGCGCCATAGAGACGGCAATGATGCAGAGTGCGGGAAAGGTTTTGAGTACTCGCGCGTTGTTGATGAAATAGGCATAGGAGATGAGCGGCCAATGCCACAGATACAGCGGGTAGCTGATGCTGCCGATGAACACCGCTGCGCGCCGGCTCAGCAGTTTGCGATTGACCCACGCCTCAGGCCCGGCGGCGATGAGTAATACCGCGCCCAGCACGGGTATGATTGCCCACCAACCGGGAAACACCAGCCGCGCATTGAGTGCTGCGGCACCACCGAGAATGAGCAGCAGCCCGGCCCAGGACATGGTATTTTCCCCGCGCGGCACCGGCGGGCGCCACGCCAGTAACGCACCGGCGGCAAGTTCCCAGAGCCTGGTGAAAGGGGCGTAAAAATCCATGGTGGGGTGTGCCGTCGCCAAAGCCACGCTCGCGGTAAATGAGGCTGCGGTGAGGGCTACCAATAGCCACAGCCGCAGCACCCCGGCCCGGTGTGCCAGCCACAAAGCCACCGGCCAGAAAATATAAAACTGCTCCTCCACCCCGAGCGACCAGAGATGCAGCAGCGGTTTGAGCATGGCGGCGCGGTCGAAATACCCTGCCTCCTGCCAGAGCATGAGGTTGGAGACGAAGCCCGCACCGCCGGCCACATCGGCGCCCAGTGCTGCCAGCTCCGAGGGTAGTAAAATGACGAAACCATAGGCGAGTGTTGCCAGCAGCACGAGGATGAGGGCGGGAAAAATATGCCGCACCCGGCGCCCGTAAAACGCTGCCAGGCTGAAACGATGCTCCCGGATTTCGCCGAAAATCTGGCCTGAGATGAGGTAGCCGGAAATTACGAAAAACACATCGACGCCGATGAAACCGCCGGGCAGCGCGTAGGGCATGGCATGGTAGATGACGACGCAAAGCACGGCGATGGCCCGCAGCCCGTCGATATCCGCGCGGTATTTTATGAAGCCGTGAGGTGCTGCCGGTGTCTGCATCGGTCTCGTTGCCTCATCACGATTTAAACTGGTTCTAGCCCGGCCTGGCATTGCTGCAAAGCCGCTGGTCTGGGTGGCGGGACTGGCTTATGCTGCATCATATTTATGCTGGGAGAATCGCAGACATGATAACATCAGGTCCCGATGGGCGGCCGCGCTGCCAATGGTGTACGGTAACGCCGGAATATCTGGCGTATCACGACACCGAATGGGGTTTTCCCGTGGCCGACGACCGCCGGTTGTTCGAAAAATTATGCCTGGAAGGTTTTCAATCCGGCCTCAGCTGGCGCACCATTCTGGCCAAGCGCGAGAATTTCCGCGCCGCGTTCCGCAACTTCGAAGCCGATAAAGTTGCGTGCTTTACGGAAAAAGATGTCGAGCGGCTGTTGCAGGATGCCGGCATCGTCCGCCACCGTGGCAAAATCCAGGCTGTCATCAACAATGCCGCGCGGGCCTTGGAGCTGGTGCAGCAGGAAGGCTCGCTGGCCGCTTACTTTTGGCGCTTCGAGCCGCCGAAGGCTGAGCGCGCAAAATCGCAAATTGTTGCGACCACGGCCGAATCCATTGCTCTGTCGAAAGATCTGAAAAAACGCGGCTGGAAATTCGTCGGCCCGACCACTGTGTATGCTTTTATGCAAGCCATGGGGTTGGTTAATGACCATGCTGAGGGCTGCGTGATTAAGACGGATGTCGAGAAGGCATGGAAAAAATTCAAGCGCCCGTAGCGCCAACCCGTTAGCCCGGCACGCCCTTGCTGGTGGAATACTCAAAATGCAGCGCCGTGTCCGGATAGACGATCGGATGGATGGCATGCGCCGCCATCGCGCCTTCGGCAAAGCCTTGGAGGATGAGTTTGAGCTTGCCTGGATAGGTGACGATATCGCCCACCGCGAAAATGCCGGGGGTGGAGGTTTCCAGGGTTGAGGGCGTGACCTGGACGTGGTGGTGGGCGAGGTCGAGACCCCAATCGGCGATGGGTCCCAGCTCCATGGCCAAGCCGAAGAAGGGCAGCAGCACGTCGGCTTGCAGGTGCTTGGTATTCCCATCCAGATCAGCCACTTCCACGGCGGCGAGCTGGCCGTTGGCACCGTGCAGGCCGTGCAGCTGGTAGGGGATGACCATTTCCACGGCGCCGGATTCCGCCAGCGCGTCGAGCTGTGCTGCACTCTCAGGTGCGGCGCGGAATTTGGGCCGGCGGTGTACCACGGCGATGTGGGCGGCAATGCCTTGCAGGGCCAGGGCCCAATCCACCGCCGAATCGCCGCCGCCGGCGATGACGACGCGTTTGCCGCGTAGGTCCTCGCGGCGTTTGACGTAATAGCGCACGGCCCCTGTGGCCTCGTAGGCGGAGAGCCCATCCAAAGGCGGGCGGTTGGGGCCGAAGGCGCCGGCGCCGGCGGCCAGGATTACGGCTTTGGCTTTGATCGTGTCTCCGGCGCTGGTGGTGAGGGTGAAGGCGCCCTTGGTGCCGGTCAGGCCGGTAACCTGCCGGCCCAGCAGTTTGGCGCAGGTGAAGGGCGCGATCTGGTGTTCCAGCTGGGCGATGAGGGCTGCACCCTCGATGGCCGGGTGGGCCGGGATGTCGTAGATCGGCTTCTCCGGGTAGAGGGCGACGCATTGGCCGCCCAGCTCGTCCAGTGCGTCTATGAGCACGCAGGACATTTTCAGCATGCCGCATTCGAACACCGCGAACATGCCCGTCGGGCCGGCACCTATGATCGCCACATCGGCTGTTATCGTATCCGCTGTTATCGTATTCATGCGTTTGCTCTGCCGCAGCGCCCTTCCACAATCAAGCGCGGACAGGCAAAATCCACCCATGCGACTCCGCCTGGAAGATGAACAAGCCACAATTGCCTTGGGCGCCAAACTGGCCGCACGGGCCCGGCCGGGCGATGTTTTGCTGCTGGAAGGCCCGCTGGGTGCTGGTAAATCGACTTTGGCCCGCGCTTTTATCCGCGCTTTGGCGGGGGACCAGCGGCTGACGGTGCCGAGCCCCACCTTTACCCTGGTGCAAGCTTACGAAACGCCGCGTGGTGAGGTTTGGCATTTCGATTTATGGCGGTTGGCCGGTCCGGAGGGCCTCACCGAGCTGGGCTGGGATGAGGCGGAGCAAAAAATCGTGCTGGTGGAGTGGCCGGAGCGGCTTGGGTCCCTCACCCCGGTAGACGCGCTGCGCGTGACCCTCTCGCATGACGGTTCCGGGCGTGAGATAGAGTTGCAAGGCGAACAGAGGTGGCTTGATGAGCTTTGACACAGCAGTAATCCTGAGTGCCGGGCTGGGAACGCGGATGCGTCCGCTCACCGACACCACGCCCAAGCCTTTGCTCCCCCTCGGCGGAAGGCCGATTCTGGCGCATACGCTAGAGCGGCTGCATGAGGCCGGCGTGAAGCGCATTATCGTGAACGCGCATTACCTGGCGGACCAGATCGAGGCGTTTTTGCGCCCCTATCCGAATGTAACCGTAACGCGTGAAGGCGAGCTGCAGGATACCGGCGGGGCGGTGACCGCCATGCTGGCGAAAAACCTGCTCCCCGACTCGCCGTTTTACGTGGTGAACGGCGATACCTATTGGGTGGACGGCCCCAATCCGACCTTACCGCGCATGGAGCGTGCGTTCGATGCCGCGCGCACCGATGTGGTGCTGCTGCTGGCGCGTGCCGCCGGGGCGGTGGCCGAAACCGGCCTGGGCGGTTTCATCTGGCCGCGCGATGGGGCGTTGCGCCGCCGCGGCGAGCGCGATGTGGCACCTTATTTGTATTCGGGCGTGCAGCTGGTCTCCCCGGCTTTGTTTGCCGCCGCACCCGCCGAGCCGTTCAGCATGAATGTGCTGTGGGACCGCGCACTGGCGGCGGGGCGGTGCGATGCCGTCGTGCATGACGGCATATGGTTTCACCTCTCCACGCCGGAGGATCTGGCGCAGGCACAGGGCGCGTTGGATGCGCGGGAAGTGGGTAATACGACGTGAGTGCGCTGCAGATTGGCGCCTTCCCGCCTTCCGCGCCGTTTTTGCCGGCGCTGGCACGGCTTTGGCTGGCGGATGGCGCGCCGGCGCAGGATGGGTTGATTATTCTGCCCAGCCGCCGTGCCGCGCAGGGGTTGGCGGGAGCGTTTCTGGAGGCCAATGACGGCGAGGCGTTGCTGTTGCCGCGCATTATCGCGCTGGGCAATATTGACGAGGCGGGGCTGCTGCTTTCCACCGGGTTTTCGCTGCCGCCCGCGATTTCCGCCACGCACAGGCAGGCGCTGCTGGCGCGGCTGATTCTGGCGATGAAGGGCGAGGGCGGGGCGCCGCAGAAGCCGCATGCCGCGTGGATGCTGGCGGCCGAGTTGGCTTCGCTGCTGGATGAGGCGGATTATGCCGAGGTGGATCTGGCCGAGACCCTGCCGTTGCTGGTGGAAGGCGAGCTGGCCGCGCATTGGCAGAAGACGCTGGCGTTTTTGCGCATCGTCACCCATGCTTGGCCGGCGCATTTGCGCGCGCATGGGCTGATGAACCCGGCCGGGCGGCTGCGCGCGCTGATACGGGCGCAGAGCCAGGTGTGGCATGACCGCCCGCCCAGCCACCGCGTATGGATGGTGGCGGCCGAGGGCAATCCGGCGATTGCCGGTATGGCGAAAGTGGTGGCGGCACTGCCCGCCGGCATGTTGCTTCTGCCGGGTTACGATCCGGTGCTGGATGATGCGGCCTGGGAGGCGCTGGATGATACCCATGCACAGGCGGGCATCGCCCGGTTGCTGGTGGATATGGGGGCGCGGCGCGGTGAGGTTTTGGACCTGGCGACACAGATGCCGGATGTGCCGGCGGGGCGTGCCGCGTTGTTCTCCCGCGCGTTGTTGCCGGCGGCGGCTCTGGGCGCATGGCAGGACGAGGTGGCGCTTGATGTTACGGGCATAAAACGGCTGGAGACGCCGGAAGAGGCGCAGAATGCGCTGGCGATTGCGATGATTCTACGCGATGCGCTGGAGCGGCCGGGGACAACCGCGGCGCTGATTACGCCTGACCGTGGCGTTGCCGCGCGTGTGGCGAGCGCGTTGAAACGTTTCGGTATTACCGCCGATGACAGCGCCGGTGAGCAGCTTGCCGAAACCCCGCCTGCGGTGTTTTTGCGCCTGCTGGCGCGGGCCGCTGCGAGCGATTACGCGCCGCTGCCATTGCTGTCGTTGTTAAAACATCCTTTGGCGGCGGGCGGGCTGCCGCCGGGGCAGTTTCGGGACCAGGGGCGGCGGCTGGAGACGCGGGCCTTGCGCGGGCCGCGTCCTGGGTCGGGGTTTGATGGGATAAAATACCGGCTTGAAGGCGCGCCGCAGGGGTTGAGCGATTTTGTCGAGCGGCTGGAGCTGCTGTTGCGGCCGATGGCGTTAGCGGAGTTTGTGCAACCTGCCACCGCTTTGCGGCTGTTGGCCGAGGCGGGCGAAGCATTGGCGCAGACGGATGAGCTGCCTGGTGCCGCCGTGCTGTGGGCCGGTGAGGCGGGGATTGCGCTTTCCGAGTTGTTTTCAGACATGTTTTCGGCGCTTGCGGATTTGCCAGATATGGCGCGCGGGGATTTGCCGGATTTGCTGGATGCCGTGCTGGCGGGCGCCGTTGTGCGCAGGCCGCGGGTAAAAGATGGGCATCCGCGCATTGCCATCTGGGGGATTCAGGAGGCCGCACTGCAGAGTGTGGACCTCGCCGTGCTAGGCGGGCTGGTGGAGGGCGTTTGGCCGGCACCGGCGGAGCCTGGGCCTTGGCTGTCACGGCCGATGCGGAAGGCGGCTGGACTGCCCTCGCCGGAATTGAAAATTGGCCAGGCGGCGCATGGGTTTTTCTCGCTTGCTTGTGCCTGCCGGGAATTGGTTTTGGCGGCACCGGCGCGGCGTGAGCGCGCACCGGCCGTGCCGGCGCGCTGGTTAACGCGGCTGGATGCGATGCTGGCAGGTTCCGGGCTGGTTTTGGCGCAGCATGAGGCAGCACTTTGGGCGGCGCAACTGGATTTGCCCGTGGCGCGTGAGTGGCGCGCGAAACCCTATCCGCGCCCGCCTGCTGAATTGCGGCCAAATTCGCTGTCAATTTCTGAAGTGGGCACGCTGATTTCTGATCCCTATGCGATTTATGCGCGCAAAATTCTAAAGCTTCGGGAATTGAACGAGCTGGATGAGGAGAGCGACCAGAGTCTGTTTGGCGAGATTGTGCATGAAGGGCTGGCGGCGTTTTTTGGGGTGGATAAGGATGGTTGCGCCAAGCCGGGAGCTGTGGCGCGGCTGACATTGGCGATGCAGAGTGCGATGCGCGCGCGGCGGCCTCGGGCAGCACTTGAGGCATGGTGGGAAGCGCGGCTGGCACGGATTGCGGCGTTCGTTGTGGGGCTGGAGCAGGCGCGGCGTGAGGAGAAGGGGATTCCGCAGGCGCTGGTGCATGAGCAGGCGGCGGAGCTGAACCTGCCCGGCGGGTTTGTGCTGAAAGGGCGCGCGGATAGGATTGAGCGCGCGGCTGATGGATCTGTTTCGTTGATTGATTACAAGACCGGTGTGGTGCCTGCCGCCTCCGCCGTCGAGGCCGGTACGGCACCGCAATTGCCGCTGGAGGCGGTGATGGCCGAGGCCGGCGTGTTTGGCGAAGAGTTTGCCGTACCGGTGACCGAGCTGACCTATATGAAATTTTCCGGCCGCGCCGAGGCTGGGGAAGAGACGCGGCTATTCAAGAACAAGACAGGTAAATTGCGCGAGGTAATTGAGAGCGCGGGTGCGGCGTTGACGGATTTGTTTGATAAGTTTGCTGATGAGAACACACCATATCTCGCGGCACCTCATCCGGCGCGGGAGAATAAATACGATGCCTATGCCGGGATTTCGCGGCGTGCGGAATGGGCCGGGGAGGATGGCAATGACGGCGATTGACATTGCTAATGAGGAACAGAGGCGGGCCTCAAATCCGGCGATTTCCACGTTTACGGCAGCCTCGGCAGGGAGTGGCAAGACCAAGCTGCTGACGGACAGGTTGCTACGGTTGATGCTGGGTGGGGCGGGGCCTGAGAAAATCCTGTGCCTGACGTACACCAAGGCTGCGGCGGCGGAGATGCGGATAAGGCTGAACGCGCGGCTTGGCAAATGGGTGGTGCTGCCGCGCGCGGTGCTTGAGACGGAGCTGCGCGGGCTGGATGTGGCGCCGGGTGAGAAAACCCTTGTGCTGGCCAGGAAGCTTTTTGCCGATGTGCTCGATCTGCCGGGCGGAATGCGGATTGAGACGATCCATGCCTTCTGCCAATCGCTGTTGCGGCGGTTTCCGTTGGAGGCGGAATTATCGCCGCATTTTCAGGTGGCCGATGATGAGCTGGCGGCGCAGAATTTGCGTGAGGCGCGGGAGGCGGCTTTGGCGGACCCCGCTGCGCGCGAGGCGATTGCCGTGCTGGCGGCGGAGATTGACGAGCAGAGTTTTACGAGCCTGGCGCAGGCGTTTTGCATGGCGCCGGAGGCGGTTACGCTTGGGGCTGACCGCGACGCGATTATTGCTATGCAGCGGGCTTGCCTGGGTGCTGGTGATGAGAGCGAGGCGGAGATTGTGGCGCAAGCCGTGCAGGTGCCGCATGAGGCGGATTTGCGCGAGATGATTTTGCGCATCGCCTATCAGGGCACGGCTACCGGCCAGGCCAAGGCGCAATTCTGGCTGGACTGGCTGGCGCAGTTTCCAGAATCCCGCGCTGATAGCTGGGAAGATTGGGCTGTGTCCTTCTTCACCACCACTGGCGAGCCGCGCAAGATGGGGCCGATCTGCGGTAAGAATTTGCGCGCGGTGGAGGAGGATGTCGATGCGGTGATCGGGCTGGAGCGAGACCGCATTCGCATTGTGCAGGAGAAGCTCAAGGCCGCAAGGCTGGCGTTGATCAATGCCGCGGTGATCAAACTGTTGTTGCCGATTGCAGCGTCCGAGCGGGGCGCGAAGACGCTGGCGGCACAGCTCTCCTATAGCGATCTTGTGGCGTATACCGAGAAATTGCTGGTCGATCCGGGTGCGGCCTGGGTGTTGTACAAGCTCGATGGCGGGATTGATCATTTGTTGCTGGATGAGGTGCAGGATACGGCGCCCCAGCAATGGGAGATCGCCAATGCCATCGCCACCGAGTTTTTTGCGGGTGCGGGGGCGCAGGAGCAGAAACGCAGTATTTTTGCGGTGGGCGATCCGAAGCAGTCGATCTTCTCGTTTCAGGGCGCGGATTTGACGAGTTTCAGCCTTTACCAGGAGAAATTTAAAGCGCAGGCGGTGGATGCGGGGCAGAAATGGCTGGATGGGAAATTGTCCGTATCGTTTCGCTCCACGGCACCTGTGCTGGCGCTGACGGATGCGGTGTTTGCCGGCGGGTTTGCGCGGCAGGGGGTTTATGCGCCGGATGAAGTGCCGCTGCATGTGGTGAGCCGCGCCGGCCAGGCCGGGCGGGTAAGCCTGTGGCCGCTCACCCGTGCGCAGGATGCGACGGCGCTGGCACCTTGGGCGCTGCCGGATGATTATGAGACGGCGGATTCGGCCTATGCGCTGCTGGCGCGTCAGCTGACGGATTATATCGCGGCAAGGCTGACGCAGCCGCTACCCTCGCGGAACCGCTTGGCACGGCCTGGGGATTTTTTGATCCTGGTGCGCCGGCGTGATGCGCTGGTGGGTGCGATTACCACGGCGTTGAAGGCGCGCGGGATTGAGGTGGCGGGGCTGGACCGCATGGTGCTTACCGCGCAGACCGGCGTGGCTGATTTGCTGGCGCTATGCGATGCGCTGCTGCTGCCGGATGACGACCGGGCGTTTGCACATTTTCTCGCCTCGCCACTAGGCGGGCTCTCCGATGACAGTTTGATGCAGCTGGCTTTGGGGCGCGAACGCAGCCTGGTTGGCACGCTTTACGCCAAGGCTGATGACCGGCCGGATTGGGGGGCAGCGAAAGACTACTTCGATGCGCTGCGCCGGAAGGCCGATTTTTTGCCGCCGTATGCGCTGTTGGCGGAGGCGCTTGGTGTCCTCGGCGGGCGGGCCAAATTGCTGCGCCGGCTGGGGCCGGAGGCGGCCGAGCCTTTGGATGAATTTCTGGCCGAGGCGCTCGCCTTTACCCAAGCCGAGCCCGGCTCTCTGCAGGGGTTTGTGCAGAAAATGCGGCTGACCAGCGCCTCCATAAAGCGCGAGACGGAAGCCGGCGGCAATGCGGTGCGGTTGATGACCGTGCATGGCGCGAAAGGGTTGCAGGCGCCGATTGTGATTTTGCCGGACACCACGACGCTGCCGAAAAACGACAAGAAGCTTTTTTGGCTGGATGTGCCGCAGCAAAGCGCAAAAGCCCCGATTTTTTGCCCGCGCACGGCGTTGCGGGCGGAGGCGGTGGTGCTGGCCGCGGCGGCGGATAGGGAGGCGACGCATGCGGAGTATAACCGCCTGCTTTATGTGGCCCTGACGCGGGCGGAGGATGAACTGCTTATTTGCGGTGCCGAGGGTAAGCGCAAACCGCCGGAAAACTGCTGGTATGAAGCGGTAGCGCAGGGATTTTCCCGCTTGCTCACCCGCGATGAAGATGGCGTGCTGGTGCATGATTGCGAGCAGGGTGCCGCGCCTGATCGTGTTGCCAAGGTGACCATCAGCCAGAGCGCGGCTTTGCCAGTCTGGGCCGGGGCGGCGCCTGGCTGGCACTCCCTACCGCCGCCGAAAGAGGAGCAAAAACCGGAGCGCATCGTGCCTAGCCGCGTGGCTGAGGAGGAGGTGCGGCGTGCCATTGCCGCCAGCCCGCTGGGTACCAGCCTGGCCACTGCTCGCACCTTGCGCGCCACGGCCATGGCGAGGGGCAATGTTATCCACGCGCTGCTGCAGCATCTGCCGCTTCTGCCGTTTTCCGAGCAGCGCGCGGCGGCGCGGCAGTATCTGGCAACCCAGGAGGACGGCATTGCCGAGCAGGCCGAGGGCATATGTGAATCCGTGCTCGCGGTGCTGGGGAATTTGGAACTGCGTGATCTGTTTGGCCCTCAGTCGCTGGCCGAAGTGCCGCTGGCCGGGGTCGTGGCCGGGCGGGAAGTTGGCGGTATTGTTGACCGGCTGGCCGTGACCTCGCGCGTGATTTTTCTCGCCGATTATAAAAGCGACCGTGCCCCGCCTGCCACGCATGACGGGATTCCGGAAAAATATACCGCCCAATTGGCCGCCTATAGGAGCATTTTGCGGCAAATCTATCCGGACCATGCGATTCGCACTTTGCTCATCTGGACCGAGACCGGGGCGGTGATGGACGTGCCCGCGGAAATGCTGGAAGCCGCCGCCCCAGCTTGATTGGGGGACAGTTCAGCGCCATGTTACGAAAAATTCCTCTTTCTAGGATGAATATTATGAGTAAAGCCGTTACCGACGACACCTTCGAGGCCGATGTTCTGAAATCCAGCGGCCCCGTGCTGGTAGATTTCTGGGCCGAATGGTGTGGCCCTTGCCGCTCCATCGCCCCTTCGCTGGAGGATCTCTCCAAGGAATACGCGGGCAAGCTGGAAATCGTGAAGGTGAACATCGATGAGAATCCGATGACGCCGGGCCAGTTCGGTGTGCGCGGCATCCCGACCCTGCTGATCTTCAAGGATGGCAAAGTGGCCGCGACCCAGGTGGGTGCGGCACCTAAATCCGCGTTGAAAGCCTGGATCGAAAAGAGCCTGTAATATGTTGGATGGCGAAAAGCCCCCTGCCATCATGCCGATGATACGCACCATCGCCATGCCGGCGGATGCTAACGCCAGTGGCGATATTTTTGGTGGCTGGCTGATGAGTCAAATGGACTTGGCAGCCGGCAACCTCGCCCAGCGCGTGGCACACGGGCGCTGCGTGACCGTGGCGGTGGATGCGATGAGCTTTATCTTGCCCGTGAAAATCGGCGATGAGGTTACGGTGTATTGCGAGTTGGTGTCCACCGGGCGGACTTCGCTTAAAATCCAGGTGGAAGCCTGGCGGCGCGAACGCTCCAACGAGGAGGACCAGCGCGTGACCAAAGCCGTGTTCAAATTTGTGGCGATTGATGCCGAGGGCAAGTCCCGGCCGGTGACGCCGGAATAATGTTCTTGAAAGTAAGGTGATTTTGCCTTACTTTGAGCGTATGGACACGCTCACGATTACCGCAAAAGGCCAGGTGACGTTGCGCAAGGATGTGCTGCGGCACCTCGGCGTGGAGCCCGGTGCCAAGGTTGAGGTGGATTTGCTCCCTGATGGGCGGGTGGAGTTGCGCCCGGCAGTGCGGCGCGGGAAAATTTCCGATCTGGTCGGAATTCTCAAGAGACCCGGACAGAAAACGCTCAGCATTGAGGAGATGAACGAGATCATCGCCAATGCCTGGGCCGGCAAAAGGTGAACATCACCCCCGATACGAACGTATTGCTGCGGATTTTGGTGGAGGATGACCTCGCCCAGACGGCAGCTGCACTGCGGATGTTGGAGCAGGCAGCAAAACTCGCGATCACTTTGCCTGCTCTGTGCGAGATGGTCTGGGTGCTGGGCCAAGGCTACAGGCTTGGCCGCGCCGAAATTGCCGGCGTGATACGGCAGTTCATGGATATGGACTCGGCCGAGATGAACCGTCCCGCTGTGGAAGCCGGGCTGAAGCTGTTGGATGCGGGCGGGGATTTTGCTGACGGTGTCATCGCCCATGAGGGAAGCTGGTTGGGAGGCGAAATTTTCTGCTCCTTTGATAAGCGTGCCGTAAAACTGCTGACAGCGGCGGGGGAAAAAGCGGAACTTCTCGCGTAAATCTGGAAGGGGAAAGAGCGGATGAAGCGCGGCGATCTGACCGAGAAAATTCAGGACATCAAGCGCGAGCGCGGCTGGAGCTGGCGGTATATTGCCGGCGAGATCGGCGGGGCTTCCGAAATTCTCGTGGTGGGCGCGCTGCTGGGGCAGATGAAGCTGACCAGGCCGCAATGCGAACGGGCCGCGGCATTGTTTGGGCTCAGCGAGATGGAACAGCGGCTGCTCAACGAGGTGCCGATGCGCGGTGCGCCGATGCCGCCGACGGACCCGTTGATTTACCGGTTTTACGAGCTGGTGATGGTGAATGGGCCGGCCTGGAAAGCGCTCATCGAGGAAGAGTTCGGCGATGGCATCATGTCCGCCATTGATTTCGATATGGTTATGGAGCGGCTGGCTGACCCGAAAGGGGACCGGGTGAAGATTACGATGTCCGGCAAGTTTTTGCCGTTCCGCTATTATGGGGCGGGGGAGAATGAGCAGGGGCTGGGGTATAAGGAGGAGTAGAGGCCATTAAATCGGGAGTGCGCCGTTTTTCATCCGCTCCATCGCGAACCTTGACGATACGTTGCGCAACGGCACGGTGGCGATGAGTTTGCGGTAGAAGGAATCATAGGCGGCGATATCGGCCACCACGACATGCAGCAGATAATCCACATCGCCGCTCATGCGCCAGGCGCCGACGATTTCGGGTGTACCCGCCACAGCCGCGGCAAAACGCTCCAGCCAGCCGGCGGAATGGTCCGAGGTTTCCACCGAGACGAAGACCGATACGGGCAGGCCGAGCTTGTCGGCATCGAGCACCGCGACGCGGGCCTTGATGATGCCGGTTTCCTCCATGCGCTTGATGCGCTTCCAGCAGGGGGTCGCGGTCAGCCCGACCTTATCGGCGATGTCGTTGAGCGACAGCGAGGCGTCGGCGGCCAGCAGGCGGAGAATGGCGCGGTCTATGTTGTCCAACTCGCTCATAAAACTTCAAAACCCTGGGTTGTGTTGTTGTGTGGTGGAGGCATATTGCGGTGGGGGAAAAATTGGGCTAGACGGCTTTCGGGTCACGCCCCCCCACCGGGGCGCTTTTCTTCTGTAAGGGAGAGGTTTCATGGCAGATTTTTCTATAGCCGCCAAGCCTGCGGTACGTCCAAAGAATCCAAATTTTTCTTCAGGCCCCTGCGCCAAGCGCCCGGGCTTTACTTTGGCAGCGCTTGAGGGCGCCGCACTCGGCCGCAGCCATCGCGCCAAGGGTCCCAAGGCCAAGCTCGCCGAGGTCATCACCCGCTCCAAAACCATTTTAGGCATGCCGGCAGACTGGCGCCTGGGCATTGTGCCCGCTTCCGATACCGGGGCGGTTGAGATGGCCCTGTGGTCGCTGTTGGGTGCCCGTCCGGTCGATGTTCTGGCCCATGAAAGCTTCTCGGAAGCCTGGGCGACGGATGTGATCAAGCAGCTCAAACTTGCCGATGCGCGGGTGATCAAGGCCGATTACGGTGTGTTGCCGGATGTTTCCGCCATAGATTTCTCGCATGACGTGGTGCTGGCCTGGAACGGCACGACCTCCGGCGTGCGGTTTAGCAATGGCGATTTCATTCCGGCCGATCGTGAAGGCCTGGTGATTGCTGACAGCACCTCCGCCGCCTTTGCGATGGATCTGCCGTGGGACAGGCTCGATGTGGTGACCTGGAGCTGGCAGAAAGTGTTGGGCGGCGAGGCCGGGCATGGCATGCTCGCACTCTCGCCCCGCGCTGTGGAGCGGCTGCTGACGTATAAGCCTTCCTGGCCGTTGCCGAAGATTTTCCGCCTCACCTCCGGGGGCAAGCTTTCCGAGGGTATTTTTGCCGGTGAGACGATCAATACGCCTTCGATGCTGTGCGTTGAGGATGCGTTGGATGGGTTGCGCTGGGCTGAGAGCGTTGGGGGCTTGCAAGGCCTGATCGCGCGGTCCGAGGGTAATTTGAAAGCCATTGCCGATTGGGTTGAGGGCAATGAACGGGTGCGGTTTTTGGCGGCGACGCCCCAGACGCGGTCTTGCACGTCGATCTGTTTGGTGATCGCGGCGCCGTGGTTTACGGCGCTGAGTGCCGAGGCTCAGGCGAAGGCGGCGAAGGATGTGGCTTCGTTGCTTGAGAAAGAGAATGTGGCGCTGGATGCCGGGGCGTATCGCGATGCGCCGCCTGGTTTGCGAATCTGGGGCGGTGCGACTGTTGAGACGTCTGATATTGCGGCGCTGCTGCCGTGGATTGACTACGCTATCGATACGGTTTCCGCGGCCTGAGATGCCCGCTTTCGCGGGTATGACGTGCTGGTGGTTACACCCCAGGCCCAATTCATAAAGTTTTTTTGGGTACCTTTTTGTTCACAAAAAGGTACTGCTTTCCTCAAGGAATTTCCGCAAATGGTCAAAGTCCTAATCAGCGATAAACTCTCCCCCGCCGCCATCGAAATCTTCAAAGACCGCGGCGTAGAGGTGGATGTAAAGACGGGTCTGACGCCCGCCGAATTGCGCGATATCATAGGCCAGTACGATGGCCTTGCGATCCGCTCCGCCACCAAGGTGACGAAAGAGGTGCTAGACCTCGCCACGAATTTGAAGGTTGTGGGCCGGGCCGGCATTGGCGTGGATAATGTGGATGTGAAGAGCGCTACCTCGCGCGGTGTGGTGGTGATGAACACGCCGTTTGGCAATGCCATTACCACGGCCGAGCATGCGGTTGCGATGATGTTCGCGCTGGCCCGCCAGCTGCCGGAGGCTTCGGCTTCCACTAAGGCGGGCAAGTGGGAGAAGAACCGTTTTATGGGCGTGGAGCTGACGGCCAAGACGCTCGGGCTGATCGGCTGCGGCAATATCGGTTCCATCGTGGCGGACCGTGCCATTGGGCTGAAGATGAAGGTGCTGGCGTATGATCCGTTCCTGACCGAGGCGCGGGCCGTTGAGCTGGGCGTGGAGAAGGCCGAGTTGGAGACGATTTTCGCCAAGGCCGATTTCATTACGCTGCATACGCCGTTGATCGATGCGACGCGTAATATCATTTCGCGCGAGGCGATTGCCCGGATGAAAAAGGGCGTGCGGATCATCAACTGCGCGCGCGGCGGGCTGGTGGACGAGGCGGCATTGTACGATGCGCTGAAGTCGGGCCAAGTTGCCGGCGCTGCTCTGGACGTGTTCGAGACCGAGCCTGCTACGAACTCCCCGCTGTTTGAGCTGGAGAATGTGGTGTGCACGCCGCATCTGGGCGCTGCGACCAACGAGGCGCAGGAGAATGTGGCGCTGCAGGTGGCCGAGCAGATTTCCGACTTTCTGCTCACCGGCTCGGTGACCAATGCACTGAACATGCCGAGTGTGTCGGCTGAGGAAGCGCCCCGCCTGCGCCCTTATATGGACCTTTGCCGTTTGCTCGGCACCTTCGCCGGGCAACTGACGCGGGTGCAGGAAGGGGTTATCAAGCGCATTCTGGTGGAATATGAGGGTGCCGCCGCCCCGCTCAACCATCGCCCGTTGAATGCGGCTGCTTTGGCCGGGCTACTGGCACCCGTGATGGAAGGGGTGAACATGGTCAACGCGCCGGTGATTGCGCGCGACCATGGCATCGAGGTGGCGGAAGCCTCGACCGAGCGGTCCGGCGACTACCAGGGGCTGGTGCGTATTTCGGTGACCACGGAGAAGACCACGCGCTCGGTGGCCGGCACGTTGATCGGCAATGGCAAGCCGCGGCTGGTCGAGATCAAGGGCATCAAGGTTGAGGCGGATTTCGCAGCCCATATGCTGTACGTTACCAATAAGGACAAACCTGGGTTTATCGGGCTGTTCGGCACGATTTTGGCCGAGGCGGGGGTGAATATCGCGACCTTCCATCTTGGCCGCTCGGCTGAAGGCGAGGATGCGATCTGCCTGGTCTCCACCGATGGCGAGACGCCGGATGTGGTGCTGAACGCCGTGCGCGCGCTGCCGCTGGTGATGCAGGCGACGAATCTGGCTTTTTAGGCGCCTTGTTACTTCCGTGCCCCGCTTTATAGAGGGGCACGGATCGTAGGGGCAGGTATGACGGGTTGGCAAAGGTTCACGCAGCTTTATTGCGGCAAATTCGCCGTAATGGCGCTGTTTTTGCTTTGCGCTCTGCCGGTTACGGTCACCACCGCGCTGATTACCCCGCCCAGCCAGTCGCCCGATGAGGTGTCGCATTATGCCCGCGCTTTGGGGCTACTGCACGGTGCCATATTCGCCGTGCGGCACCATAACGATGTTGACACGCTGACCGGCAAATTGATGTGGCATACCGGGGTGAAGGTGAATGCCGGGGAGCTTAATGCCTCCGAAGGTAATGTCACCATTTTGACCCCTTACCGGCCGCTGGTGACGGCCGAGGATTGGAACGCAAGCGAGAACGTGAAGCCGAATCCCTTCATGTTCTTCGTCAACCTGCCCAATACGGCGACGTATTTTCCCACGGCCTACGTGCCCGGTGCGCTGGGCGTTGCGGTGGCGCGGGTGTTTGGCGCCACACCGCTGCACCGGTTCATCACCGCGCGGCTGTTCATGGCGGTGGCGTTCATGCTGGTGGGGCTGGCTACACTATACGTCGCCGCCTATGGCGAGGCGGTGCTGGTGACGGTGCTGGTGCTGCCGATGACCTTGTTCCTGGCCGGCACGATGAACCAGGATGGGCTGCTGATCGGGATGACCTGCCTGGCCGCTGCGTGCCTCACCCGCCCCACGCGGGGCGGGCGCATCGCCGGGCTGGTGGTGTTCGCCCTCGTGCTTGGGGCCAAGCCGCCGTATATTCTGCTGATGGGCGCTTTTGCCCTGCCGCTGTTCATGCCGGGGTTCTGGCTGCGGTTTCGCGACATGGTGGTGGCGATGCTGCCGGTGCTGGGCTGGGTCGTGCTGATCTCGCTGTTCGTGGTGGTGCCCTACGGCAAGCAGACATATTTTCCGGGCCCGCTTTATACCGGCGACCACAGCATACCGATGGACCATGCCAATGCCGCGGCGCAGCTGCATATTTTAATGGAACGGCCGCGGCGGTTTCTGGCTTTGCCCTATTACAGTACCATCCGCGATGCCCTGGCCGATTACTTCACCTTGATCGGCGTGCTCGGCCCGTTGCAGCTGGTGATGCCGCATGCGTTTTATTACTGCTGGGGCGGCTGCCTGGTGTTTGCGGGCCTTGGGCTGCTGGTGACACGCCGGCCGGAGAGCATGCGGCCGCTTACCGCACTGGTTAATTTCATCGCCATTACGGGTGCGATCGCGGTGACTTATTGGATGTTGGACATCACATTTTATCTCGATTGGACCAATGTCGGGGCGGCGGATATCGACGGTATTCAGGGGCGCTATCTGGATATCTTCCTGCCCTTCGCGCTCTTCGCCATACCGCATATCAGCGCTTTGCCAGGGCTGGCGCGTGTGCGGTTCAGCCTGCCGCCGCTGGTGCTGGCCTTGCCCAGCCTGGGCATGGCGCTGTTCGATACCGGCTACATACCGCTCAAGATGGTGCTGAATTACTACCTGCATTAACAGCTAATACTAAGCTTGCTTTGAAGACAGGCGGCGTGGAGACGATGATGGATATTGAACTGAGTATCGTGATGCCCTGCCTGAATGAGGCGGAGACGCTGGAGCGCTGTATCGTGAAGGCGCAAGATTTTTTGGCGCGCAGTGGTGTGGCGGGCGAGATTGTGATTGGCGATAACGGCTCGACCGATGGCAGCCAGGAGATTGCGCGCAGGCTGGGCGCGGTTGTGGTGGATGTGCCGGTGCGCGGCTATGGGGCGGCGATTTACGGCGCGGTACACGCGGCGCGTGGGCGCTACTGCATCATGGGCGATTCCGACGATAGCTATGATTTTTCTAAGCTCGATGTGTTTGTGGCCGCGATGCGCAATGGGGCGGCGCTGGTGATGGGCAATCGTTTCAAGGGTGGTCTCGGCCCGGGGGCGATGCCGTGGAAGAACCGCTATATCGGCAACCCGATCCTCTCGGGGCTGGGGCGGCTGTTGTTCCGCACGCCGATCCAGGATTTTCATTGCGGCATACGCGGGTTTTCGCGCGCCGCGTTTCTCGCCATGGATCTGCGCACCACGGGTATGGAATTCGCCTCCGAAATGGTCATCAAGGCGACGCTGCTGAAGATGGATATACGCGAGGTGCCGACGACGCTGGATAAGGACGGGCGCTCGCGGCCTCCTCACCTGAGACCTTGGCGCGATGGTTGGCGGCATTTGCGATTCATGCTGCTGTTCTCGCCCAACTGGCTGTTTCTGTATCCCGGCGCGTTGCTGATGCTGGCGGGGATTGTGCTGGGGGCTGGGCTCATGGCCACGCCGCTCGATCTCGGCGGGTTGCGGTTTTCCGTGGGCACGCTGATCTATTGCGTGACGATGATCGAGGTCGGGTTTCAGGCTCTGTGGTTCGCGCTGCTCTCGCGCGCCTATACGGTGCAGGAGGGGCTGGTGCCGCAATCGGCGCGGATGCGGGCGTTGGACCGGGTGGTGACGCTGGAGGCCGGACTGCTGGCCGGGCTGGCGTTGCTGGCGGTGGGGTTTGGGCTGCTGGGTTATGCCGTGTCCATCTGGTCCGGGGCGCGGTTCGGCGGGCTCGATGTCGACCAGATCGCGCGCGTGTGTATTGGCTCCTCGCTGGCGATTTCGCTGGGGTTTGAGGTGATGCTCTCCAGCCTGTTGCTGAGCACGCTAAAGCTGAATGTGCGGCATCTGCCGGGCATGCAGGGCGGGTGATATGGATTATGTAATCGGCTCCGGCCCGGCGGGCATGGCTTGTGCGGCGGCACTGCTCGCCCGCGGCCGGCCGGTGACGATGCTCGATGCCGGGTTGGAGCTGGAGGCCGGGCGCGAGGCGCTGCGCACGGCGATGGCGGCGCAAGCGCCCGGGGATTGGACCGCCGAGCAGCATGCCATGCGCAAAATCCCGCTGGGCGGGGATATGCCGGATTTCAAACTCAGCCATGGTTCCGATTACCCGTACCGCGCCGCAACCGGGGCGCCGGGGTTGGAGATTGCGGTGCCGGGGGTGGCGGCTTCCTACGCGCAAGGGGGTTTGAGCAATGTGTGGGGGGCGGCGATGCTGCCCTATCGCGCAGCTGATTTGGAGGGGTGGCCGGTAGGGCTGGCGGAGATGGCGCCGGCCTATAAGGCCGTGCTTGGGATGGTGCCGATGGCCGGCCAGGCCGATGCGCTGGAGGCGGATTTTCCGTTTTATGTGCGCCCGCAATTCGAGATGCCGGTGAGCCGCCAAGCCGAGGGCCTGTTGCGCCGGTTGGAGCGGGTGAACCAGCGGGGGGTGACGGCCGGACGGGCGCGAGTGGCGGTGGATGCGGCGCAATGCATTGCCTGCGGGGAGTGCCTCAATGGCTGCCCGCGCGATCTGATTTTTTCGGCGCGGCACGGGCTGGCGGGATTACGCGTGGCGGGGATGCATTACATTCCCAACGTGGTGGTGCGGGGCGTGGCGGAGGACGCGCAGGGTGTGCAGCTGCATGTGCTGACACGCGCCGGCGGGCAGTTTTTTGCCGGCGAGCGCGTGTTCGTGGCCGGCGGCGTGTATGGCAGCACTGGGCTGATGCTGCGCTCGCTGGGGCTGGAACGGGCGGAGATTTTGGACTCGCAGTATTTTATCCTGCCGTTGCTGGGGTTGGCGCGGACGAAGGGCGTTGGCGAGGAACATCTGCACACGCTGGCGCAGTTGTTCGTGGAAATTCAGGATGCGGCGGTTGATGTGAACAACGTTCACCTACAAATCTATGGTTACTCGGATGTGCTGGAGGCGATGATCGCCCAGAAACTCGGGCCGCTGAAGGGGCTGCGCTCTTTGCTGCTGGAGCGCGCTTTGGTGGTGCAGGGGTATCTGCATTCGGACAGTTCCGGCAGGTTGCAGGCGCAGCTGACGGGCGATGTTTTGCGTGTGACCCCGCAGCGTAATCCGGCGACGCGGGCGGTGCTGAAGCGTGTGGTGAAACGCCTGAACAGGCTGGGCCTGGGGGCGCGGGCGCTGTCGCCGCTGTTGCAGGAGACGCTGCCCGGGCGCGGCTATCATTCCGGCGGCTCCTTTCCCATGCGCGAAAACCCTGGCCCGGGCGAGACTGACGCGCTGGGGCGGCCGTATGGGCGGCGCCGCACGCATATTGTGGACTCGTCCATGTTTCCCACCATCCCGGCGGCGACCATCACCTTGAGTGTGATGGCCAATGCCTGGCGCATCGGCCATTTGGCCTGAAGGAGCGTTGCATGATCGCCGTGACCGGAGCGAACGGGTTTGTCGGCGGGATTATCGCCGCGGGGCTGGTGGATGTGCTGCGGCTGGTGCGGCGCCCGGCTGGGGCGAATGATCTGGCGTGGAGCTTTGCCACACCGGCGGATGTGCTGGCCGAGGAATTGCGCGCGCGCGGTGTGACGTATGTCATCCACACGGCCTGGGACATGCAGGCCAGCAAGCTTGAAGAGTTGGAAGCCGGTTGTGTGGCTGGTAGCTTGCGTTTGCTGGAGGCTGCTACGGCTGCGGGGGCGCGGGTGATCTTCATCTCCACCATCAGTGCGTTTCCCGGCGCGCGCTCGGCTTACGGCCGGGCAAAACTTCAGGTGGAGCAGGCGGTGCTGGAGGCCGGCGGTATCGTGCTGCGGCTCGGGCTGGTGATGGGCAATGGCGGCATGTTCGGCAGCCTGCGGCAGACCGTCGCCAAGGGTAAAATCGTGCCGATGATCGGGAGTGGCAAGGCACCGCAATATCTGCTGCCCGAGGCCACGTTGGTGGAAGCGGTGCAGGTCGCGCTGCAAGGCCGGTTCGACGCTGAACACCAGCCCATTACTCTGGCCAACCCTACGCCGGTGCCGTTCCGCGACATGGTGCAGCTTCTGGCGCAGGAGGTGGGGCGAAAAGTGGTTTTGGTGCCGGTGCCCTGGCAGCTGCTTTATGCTGCTTTTCGTACAGCCGAGGGGCTCGGGTTGAATCTGGGGTTTAAGAGTGATTCCATTGTGAGCTTTATCTATCAAAATCCCGCGCCGGATTTTGCCGTGCAGGCGCGGCTGGGAATCAATCCTCCACGCTGGTGAAGGCGAGATGCCCGCTTTCGCGAGCATGACGGGGTGGGGCGATGGCAGCGAAACACCATGGCAGCGGTGCGCGGTGGGTTAGTGTAACGTCATGGCCCGCGTGGGCGGGCCATCCACGCCTAACCGGCGAGGGCGCCGCGGACTGCGTTCAACGCGGCCTGCCATTTTCCGCCTTCCGGGCCGCCAGCTTGTGCAACGGCTTTATTGCCGCCGCCGCCCTGGCCGCCAACGGCATTCGCCGCCAGCCGCACGAGATCGACAGCGCTGTGCTGAATATCATCCGACACGGCGATAACGATCGCGGCTTTGCCTTCGGCTGTTGAGACCAGGGTAACGAGGCCGGAGCCGATGCCTTTGAGCAGGTCGGTGGCGATGGGGCGGAGTTCTTTCGCCGGGATATCGCCGACATTGCGCAGAATGGTTTTGGTGCCGCCGATCTCTTCGGTTTGGGTGGCGGTGGCCATGACCAGTTTCTTTTGCAGATCCGCGACCTGGCGTTCCAGGCGCTTCTTGTCGTCCTGCAGCTGGGTGATGCGGGCGGGGAGTTCGGCCGGCGAGGCTTTTATGGTGGCGGCGGCATCGGCCAGCAGGCGGGATTCGTCCTCGATGGCGGCAACGGCGGCTTCACCGGCAAGTGCCTCGATGCGGCGGATGCCGGCCGAGACGGCACCTTCGGAGACGATGCGGAACAGGCCGATGTCGCCGGTGCGCGATACATGGGTGCCGCCGCAGAGTTCCACGGACCAGCCGGATTTGTCGTCCTGCGGCTCGCCCATGCTGAGGACGCGCACTTCATCGCCGTATTTCTCGCCGAACAAAGCCATGGCGCCGTGGCTGACGGCTTCTTCGGGCGTCATCAGCCGGGTTGAGACCTCGGTGTTTTCGCGGATGCGCGCGTTGACCTCGCGCTCGATCTTTTCCAGTTCTTCGCCGGTGATGGGGCGGGGCTGGGAGATGTCGAAACGCAGGCGGTCCGGTGCGTTGAGCGAGCCTTTTTGCGTGACATGCAGGCCGAGGGTGCGGCGCAGTGCCTCGTGCAGCAGATGGGTGGCGGAGTGGTGCGCGCGGATGTTGCCGCGGCGCTCATGGTCCACCGCGGCGGTTATGGGCAGGCCGACGCGGGCCGTGCCGGCTTCGACCACGCCGATATGCACGAATAGCCCGCCGAGTTTTTTCTGCGTGTCGGTGATGCGGATGCGCAGGTCATCGGGGCCGGTGAGGAAGCCGGTATCGCCGACCTGGCCGCCGGACTCAGCGTAGAAGGGGGTTTGGTTGAGCAGCACGAACACGCTTTGCTCAGGGAACGCCTGGTCCGTGGGCTGGCCGTCCACCACAAGTGCTGTGATCTCGGCTTCGGCGGTCTCAGTGCTGTAGCCGAGGAATTCGGTGTGGCCGAGCTGTTGTTCCAGCTCGAACCAGACTTTATCCGTCGCGGCCTCGCCGGAGCCGGACCAGGCGGCGCGGGCGCGAGCTTTCTGGTCCGCCATGGCGGCGTTGAAACCCTCGATATCGACGGTTTTGCCTTCCTCGCGCAACGCGTCCTGCGTCAGATCCAGCGGGAAGCCGAAGGTGTCGTAGAGTTTGAAGGCGACAGCGCCGGACAGGGCGCCGCCGTTGGGGATGTTGCCGGATTCGTCCTGGAGCAGAGAAATGCCGCGGTCGAGCAAGGTCCGGAAACGGTTTTCCTCCAGCTCAAGCGTCTCGGTAATGAGAGGTGCTGCCTGGTTGAGCTCGGGGTAGGCCTGGCCCATCTGCCGGGTGAGGGCTGGGACGAGGCGGTACATCAGCGGCTCTTTGGTGCCCATCATATGCGCATGGCGCATCGCGCGGCGCATGATGCGGCGGAGCACATAGCCGCGGCCTTCGTTGGAGGGCAGCACGCCATCGGCCATCAGGAAGGCGGCGGAGCGGAGATGGTCGGCGACGACGCGGTGGCTGGTTTTGAACTTGCCGTCGGGGTCCTGGTGGGTTTCCTCGGCCGAGGCGAGGATCAAGGCGCGGAGCGTGTCCGTGTCGTAATTGTCGTGTTTGCCTTGCAGGATGGCGGCGAAGCGTTCCAGGCCCATGCCGGTGTCGATGCTGGGGCGGGGCAGCGGCGTGCGCGTGCCGGGCGGGCCTTCCTCATATTGCATGAACACGAGGTTCCAGATCTCGATGAAGCGGTCGCCGTCCTCATCCGGGCTGCCGGGCGGGCCGCCGGGGATGGAGGGGCCGTGGTCGTAGAAGATTTCGGAGCAGGGGCCGCAGGGGCCGGTATCGCCCATTTTCCAGAAATTATCGTCCGTGGTGATGCGGATGATTTTATCGTCACCGATGCCGGCGATCTTTTTCCACAAATCGGCTGCCTCGTCATCGGTGTGGTACACCGTGATGATGAGCTTGTCCTTGGCTAGGCCGAAATCCTTGGTGAGCAGGGTCCAGGCATGCAGGATGGCCTGTTCCTTGAAATAATCGCCGAAGGAGAAATTGCCGAGCATCTCGAAAAACGTATGGTGGCGGGCGGTGTAGCCCACGTTGTCGAGGTCGTTATGCTTGCCGCCGGCGCGCACGCATTTTTGCGCGGAGGTGGCGCGCACATAGGGGCGCTTTTCCTGGCCGGTGAACAGATTCTTGAACGGCACCATGCCGGCGCTGGTGAACAGCAGCGTCGGGTCGTTGCGCGGCACCAGCGGGGCGCTGGGCACAATCTGGTGGCCGTTGCGGCCAAAATAGTTGAGGAAGGTGGCGCGGATATCGTTGCTGGTAACCATGGCCCATGGATTACAGGCAGAGCGGAATTTCGCCAAGTCTCGGCATAGGTTTAAGGAAAAAGGCGAGGGCTCCGCCCCTCGACCCCGCTGGGGCCTGAGGCCCCAGACCCCCAATAGCTTTTAAGGGTTTGAAAGGGGCCTGCCATCTCGCTGTTTCAACAGCACGGAGGCAGGCCCCTTTCAAACCCTTACGTTATGGGATCCAAGGGCCAATGGCCCTTGGCGGGTCCAGGGCGGAGCCCTGGCCTTTTTCCTTAAACCTACGCCGAGAGCATCTCTTGCACGCGGGTGGCTAGGGTGGTCATGGAGAAGGGTTTGTTGAGTAGGGTCTGGCCTGGAGGGGCGCTGGGTTGGGGGCGCTGGGTGCGGTCGCCGTAGCCGGTGATGAAGAGGATTTTCATATCCGGGCGTATGGTGAGCCCGGTTTCGGCCAGCTCCCGTCCGTTGATGCCGGGCAGGCCGAGGTCGGTGATGAGCATGTCCACCGGCTCGCCATCGCGCAGGAATTGTAAGGCGCACTCGCCGTCGGCGGCCTGGTGAACGACATAGCCTTGCTCTTCCAGCACTTCGGCGGCGAGCAGGCGGATGCTGGGTTCGTCATCGACCAGCAGAATATGCTCGCCGAGCCCGGTGGCGATGGCAGGTGCCGGGCTGGGGGGCTGGACGATGGCATCCACCTGGCCGTGGTGGCGTGGCAGATAGAGCGTGACAATGGTGCCGGCGCCCCGGGTGGAGATAACCTCGGTATGGCCGCCGGACTGGCGCGCGAAGCCGTAGATCATGGACAGGCCGAGCCCGGTGCCCTGGCCGAGCGGCTTGGTGGTGAAAAACGGGTCGAAGGCGCGGGCCAGCACCTCAGGCGTCATGCCGGTGCCGGTATCGGAGACGGTGAGGGTGATGTAGTCGCCCGCGGCGAGATCATGAGCGCTACCTTGTGCCGTGGTGAGGCTGGTATTGGCGGTGGTGATGCGCAGGATGCCATGGCCGGGCATGGCGTCCGAGGCGTTGATGCAGAGGTTGAGCAGCGCGTGCTCCAGCTGGTTGGGGTCCACCAGCGTGGCGTGGACTTGGGGGCAGGGGGCAATGTCCAGCGAGATGGCGGGGCCGATGGTGCGGGTGATGAGATCGGCCATGCTGGCGATGAGGTGGTTGATATCGGTGCCGCGGGGTTTTAGCGGCTGGCGGCGGGAGAAGGTGAGCAGCCGGTTGGTGAGATTGGCGGCGCGGGCCGTGGCATCGCTGGCGGAATCGATATAGCGGCTCAGCTCTTCGGGCGGGGCGTGCGGCAGGAGAGTGTGTAGCCGCTCCAGATTACCCATGATGCCGGTGAGCAGATTGTTGAAATCATGCGCGATGCCGCCGGTGAGCTGACCGACCGCCTCCATTTTTTTGGCTTGGCGCAGGTTCTCCTCGGCCTCCAGCAAGGCAGCACTTCGTTCAGTGATGCGGGCTTCCAGGGTTTCGTTAACGGCACGCAGCGCCTTGGATGTCTGGTCGAGCTTGACGGCGGCGCTAGCGCCATAATTGGCGAACAGAAGGGCGGAACAGGCGGCGGCGAGCACGGCGAGCGTGGTGGTGGGATTGCCGGTGGTGAGGGGGGGGTAGCCGGCCGGGTCCAGGAGGCCGCCGGCGATGAATTCCACGATGGCGGTACTGAGCAGACCCGGGCCGATGCCGCCCACCACGGTGCTGAAGATAATGGCGACAAAAAAGGGCAAATACGGGGTGGTTGTGGCACCGTTATGATACAGGGCCAGATGCCCCACCCAGGCCAGCAGGCAGGCAGGCAGGGGGAGGAGATAACCCATCCATGGGGAATTGCGGATGCGGCAGAGCAGCCCGAACAACGCGGTTCCTAACCTTCTCATGAACGACGGGTTAAGCTGGCGCCATGTGAAGACAAGGGTCAAGCAAATTCAGATGGTTTCACGCGCGTGATAACACGGTGTTATACACTAAAGCAGTGAAAACCTTAAGAATTTGCTCTTCCGGAAGTTGTAAAGTTTAACAAGTAGACTGATAGATTTAGGCGGGAAGTTACTCCTCGCCGGCCTCCTCGGTGGTGTCGGAAGCCATCAGCGCATCGGTGATGACGGCCGATTGGTCGCGGATTTTCTTCTCGATCGCATCCGCGATTTTCGGATTATCGCGCAGATATTGCTTGGCGTTCTCGCGGCCCTGGCCGATGCGGATGGAGTCGTATGAGAACCAGGCGCCGGATTTCTCGACCACCCCGGCCTTCACGCCGAGGTCGATCAACTCGCCGTTTTTGCTGATGCCTTCGCCGAACATGATGTCGAACTCGATCTGGCGGAAGGGCGGGGCCAGCTTGTTTTTCACCACCTTGACGCGCGTATGGTTGCCGGTCACTTCCTCGCGATCCTTGATCGAGCCGGTGCGGCGGATTTCCAGGCGGACGGAGGCGTAGAATTTTAGCGCATTGCCACCGGTGGTGGTTTCCGGATTGCCGAACATGACGCCGATTTTGAGGCGGATCTGGTTAAGGAAGATCAGCGTGGTGTTGCTGCGCGCCACCGAGCCGGTGATTTTGCGCAAGGCCTGGCTCATGAGGCGGGCATGCAGGCCCATATGCGAATCGCCCATCTCGCCTTCGAGTTCGGCGCGCGGCACGAGGGCGGCCACGGAATCGATGACCAGCACGTCGATAGAGCCGGAGCGGGTTAGCGTGTCGGCGATCTCTAACCCCTGCTCGCCGGTGTCCGGCTGGGAGATCAGGAGGTTATCGACATCCACGCCAAGTTTGCGGGCATAGATGGGGTCGAGCGCGTGCTCGGCATCGATAAAGGCGCAGACGCCCCCTTTTTTCTGTGCCTCGGCGATGGCGTGCAGAGCGAGGGTGGTTTTACCGGAGCTTTCCGGGCCGTAGATTTCGATGACGCGGCCGCGCGGCAAGCCGCCGATGCCAAGGGCGAGGTCGAGCCCAAGGGAGCCCGAGGAGATGACGTCGATCGTCTCCATTCCGGCTTTGGCGCCCATGCGCATGATGGAGCCTTTGCCGAAGGCGCGCTCGATCTGCGCCATGGCGGCGTCCAGCGCCTTGTTCTTTTCGAGGTCGGGTTTTGCCATTGCAGTTACAGTTGCCATTGTTGTCTCCGGAGCGTCCAACATCGACTCGACGGCTGTCAAACGCGGTTTTTTGCTGGTGTTGATTGCAACCATAACGTGTTTTCCTTGAAAGGCCAGAGCGATTCGTTAACACGAGAGTGGCATTGCGAGAACAAAATAGCAACAGTTCTGTTAATAATTTGTTCGTTTTTTGTTCGCGGGTGGTTTTTAGGTATATTCGTGCGGCAGCGCCATAGTTTTACTGGGTTTTTGCACCCGGTCCATCCAAGCGTCGCTTTTGGCGCCGGCGGTGTAAAGGACGCTGCGCGCCGCTGTGCAGTGGCCCAAGGGGGCCATCCTTGACACCGCCGGCGCCAAAAGCGGAGGGAAGACATGGCCGGGACGGGGAAACGGCGCACAACCGAACCGGGAAACTTTCCTGGTTCGGTCATGGGCTCGTTTTACAGTGACCCGCCGCGCCGCCCTATGGAGGCGCCCAGGCGCAGCCGTAATGCGTTGAGCTTGATGAAGCCCGCCGCATCCTGCTGGTTATAGGCGCCGGCATCGTCCTCGAAGGTTACCATGCGGGTGTTGTAGAGCGAATTCGGGCTCTCGCGGCCGGTGACGATGACGTTGCCCTTGTATAGTTTCAGGAACACCCGGCCGGTGACCGAGGCCTGGGACGTGTCGATGAGGGCCTGCAGCATGCGGCGCTCGGGGGAGAACCAGAAGCCGTTGTAGATCAGCTCGGCATAGCGCGGCATGATGCTGTCTTTAAGGTGCCCGGCTTCGCGGTCCAGCGTGATGGACTCGATGCCGCGGTGGGCGGCGAGCAGGATGGTGCCGCCGGGGGTCTCGTATATGCCGCGGGACTTCATGCCGACGAAGCGGTTTTCAACGAGGTCCAGCCGGCCGATGCCATTGGCTTTGCCGTATTCGTTGAGGCGGGTGAGGATGGTGGCGGGCGAGAGGGTCTCGCCGTTGATCGCCACAGCATCGCCGGCGTGAAAATCGATGGTGATTTCCGTGGCGACATCGGGTGCGGCTTCCGGGGAGATGGTGCGTTGATAGACGCTCTCATCGGGTGCCACGGCGGGGTCTTCGAGGATTTTGCCCTCGGAGGAGGAGTGCAGAAGGTTCGCATCGACCGAGAACGGGGCTTCGCCGCGCTTGTCCTTGGTGATGGGGATTTGGTTCTCTTCCGCGTATTCGATGAGCCTGGTGCGGGAGGTCAGGTCCCACTCGCGCCAGGGGGCGATGACGCGGATATTGGGGTTCAGAGCGTAATAGCCGAGCTCGAAGCGCACCTGGTCATTGCCCTTGCCGGTGGCGCCATGCGCTACGGCGTCTGCCCCGACCATCTCGGCGATCTCGATCTGGCGCTGGGCGATGAGCGGGCGGCCGATGGAGGTGCCCAGCAGGTACTGGCCCTCATACAACGCATTGGCGCGGAACATCGGGAAGACGAAATCTTTGACGAAGGTTTCGCGCAGATCCTCGACGAAGATCTGCTTGATGCCCATCATCTCGGCTTTTTTGCGGGCCGGCTCCAGTTCCTCACCCTGGCCGAGATCGGCCGTGAAGGTGACCACCTCGCATTTATAGGTGTTTTGCAACCAGCGAAGGATAACGGAAGTGTCCAGCCCGCCGGAATAGGCCAAGACGACTTTTTTGATGCTTTTGTCCATGGAGGGCTTTTATTGCTTTGCAATGCCTCTGCCAAGCAGGGCCTCTACCAAGCAGCGCCCCGTTCTCAGATTCAATCGATTATGAGGTGGCCCTGTTCGTCGAAGTCGAACGAGCCATACGCCACTTCCCAGAGATAGCCGTCAGGGTCGGAGAAATAGCCGCTATGGCCGCCCCAATCTGTGTCCTGGGCAGGTTTCTCGATTGCGCCCCCTGCTGCCTCGGCCTGGGCCAGCAGGGCCGCAACTTCGGGCTTGGTGCGCACATTATGTGCGAGGGTGATGCCTGCGAATTTCGCGCGTGGGGTGATAAAGGCGGGGCTGACATCCGCGGCGAGTTTGTCATAGGGATAGAGGCACAGGCAGGTGCCGCGCATCTTGAAGAAGATGATCCCATCTTCTGGCCGCCGTGAGGTGGGGAAGCCCAGCCCGTCGCGGTAGAAGCGGAAGGCGCGTTCCAGGTCGCTTACACCCAGGCCAATGATCGAAACGCGTGGCTCCATATCCTTATGCCTTCACCAAGGTCCGGAAAAACATTTTTGCCCCTGTAATCTGCTGTTCCAGATAGCCGCCGGTGGCCAGGGCCTCGGGCGCGCGGGCGTCGCCGGTGGGTAGATAGATGGGTGAGAAATCGGCGGTGCGGAAGATGATGTCCCAGATGGGGAAGACGCCGCCGTAGTTGCAGCTGTTGCGGCCGGCGGCGCGTAAGCCATGGTGCAGGCGGTGGAAGCGGGGCGAGACGATCAGCCATTCCAGCGGGCCGAAGGAGAGTTTGATGTTGGCGTGCGAAAAACTCTCGATGAAGCGCAGCAGCAGGATGAGCAGCGGGAATTGTAGCGGCGGGATGCCTATCGCTAATCCAATCGCGAAGAACCAGAGGAAGGTGATGACGTCGTCAAGCAGATGATTGCGGTCGTCGGACCAGAAACTCATCTGGCGCTGGGCATGATGCAGAGCGTGTAGCGCGTACCAGGCGCGGAAACTATGCGAGAGGCGGTGGCGCCAGTAATCGGCAAAATCGAGGATGAGGGCGTAGATCCAGAAGGTGAGGTAGGGGTGGCCGAACAGGCCGGGGACCAGCTCTTCCAGCGTGGGCGGGATGAAGCCGAGGTTGACCAGCCAGGCGGTGGAGACGGTTTGTACCTGGTAGAACAATAGGAAGGTGATGACCGGGAGCACGCCGACGCGGCTGAGCAGGGTGTAGAACACGTCCACCAGCACGGCTTTTTGGTCCGGCCAGTGCTCGATGGGGCGCCAGCGCTCCAGCGGCCAGCAGATGGCATAGGTGAGGATGACCGCGAACAGCCCGTAGACGCAGATGAGGCACCAGTCGAAGGCCAGGTCGTCCCATTCCATCCAGTGGAAATGGTACAGAATGGGCAGGACCGCGTACTGGTCCATGTAGCCTGCGAGGTTGGAGAAGAGGCGGTCTATGCTCATGCTGCTGCCTTGTAAGCGAGGCGGGCCGGTTGGTCCTGATGAATCCGGTATAGCTGAAACGCCTTGCCCGGGCGAGTTGCACTGGGCTGAGGGCAGAACCGCTGTGTGGAACGGTAAAATAACATTGACGCCGCAGCAGGGTTTTGCGTAACATGTTACGCAAAGGAGCCTGAAATGCCGCGAAGTGCCGGAAACAGAACCACGCCGCATGAGCGCATGGCGAGCTATCGCCAGCGGATGCGCGCGGCTGGGTTGCGGCCTGTGCAGATTTGGGTGCCGGATACGCGTTCACCTGGATTTATTGAAGCGTGCCGGCGCCAGGCCCATGCGGTGGCTGCACACGATCCAGGGGGCGATGAAATCATGGCCTGGATCGAAAAGGTTTATGAGTGGCCCGATAGCTGATGCAGCAGCTGATGCAACGCGGCCAGTTTGTGACGATCGTGATGCCCGGGGACTATGGCAAGCCGCGCCCTGCATTGGTGGTGCAGCAGGATTTGTTTGCTGAGCTGCCGTCCGTCGTGGTTTGCCCGTTGACGACGCATATACGGGACGATGCGGGGCAGTTCAGGCTGGATGTGGTGCCCGGTGAGCTGAACGGGCTCCGTGGGCCGTCTCAAATTTCAATAGACAAGATCACGGCTGTGCCGGTTGCGAAAATCGGCGGTGTGATCGGCATTGCGGATGACGCGTTGATGTTACGGGTGGGGCGCGCTTTGGCGGTGTTTCTGGGGGTTGTGTGACCGGCCGCCGAAAGGCGTAGATGCCCGCTTGCGCGAGCATGACGGTGTGGGGAGGTGCGGAGGCTAGACCGTCTCTGCCGTGAGCCGGCCTTTGTGGGCGAGGCTGGTGCTTAGGTACAGCCCGTGCGGGGAGCGGCCGACGGGGATTGTATCGTAATCGCCGGTGATGGGGTCGAGGATGGCGACGTCTTCGGCGAAGCGCAGGGATATCCAGATTTTGCCGTCGGGGGCGATGCCGATGTCGTCCGGGCCGCCGGGGATGGGGTAGTTGCGGATGATTTCCAGCGTCTCCGGGTTGAGGGCCGAGAGTGAGGTGTGGCCGGGGCCGCGGTTGGAAATATAGAGGATGTTGTTCACCTCATCGAGGAACACATTATGCGCGCCGGGGCCGGTTTTCTGGCGGCGGGTGATGTGGCCGTCGATGGGGTCGACCTCGATGATGCCGTCTTCGCCCATGATGCAGACGATGAGCTTGCCGTTGAGCCAGAGCACGCCGGCCGGGGTATTTCCCACAGGCACGGTCCAGCGGGGGGTCAGGGTGGTCAGGTCGAAGGAGAAGAGGGAGTCGCTCTCCTGATGCGAGTTGAAGCACCAGCGGGAATCGGGGGAAAAATCGAGATGGCTCGGCATTTTGCCGGCGTTGAAGCGCTTCACCAGGGCCAGGGTCGTGGCGTCATAGACATCGACATGGTTGAGGCGGAGCGCGTTGACGACGAGGTAGCGGTTATCCGGGGAATAGCCGAGCTGGTAGGGGTCTGCGATGCGGACATGGCCTTTGGGCGCGCCGGTGATGGGGTCGAAGGCGAAGAAGGCGTTGCCGCTGGCGTCCGCCACGTACAGCGTCTGGCGGTCCGGCGTTATGGCCCAATGGCTGGGCTCGCGCAGGGCCGGCTCGGTGGCGATGACCTGGCGGGTGTTCATGTCGATGACCGAGACCGAGGCGCCGGCGGAGTTCATCACCATGCAGATGGGGGGCGGGGTGTCGCCGAACGCCTGGGTTGCGAACAAAGCGAGGGGGGTGGCCAGGGCCAGGCGGCGGGTGATCATGCGGCCGGTCTAGCGCGATTTTCCGCTGTTGCGAAGATGCAGGATGCCCATAGGAAGAATGCACTGCTAGTGGTTGCAATCATTGTGTTATCCGTCGCAGAATGGACCGCGAAGCCAATGAAAATGCAGCGGGTCATCCAGCGTGGGGTGGGGGACATGGCGGTGGTGCCGCGCACCACCCACAAAGCCATGAGGGCGATGAGCAGGAGCAGGCCGAACGCCCCGCCTTCGGCGCCGAGGCGCAGGTATTCGTTATGGGCGGCGTTGGTGCCGAGCATCGCGTCGATTTGCGAGGTGACGGGGATGATGATTTTGCCCGCGCCCACGCCCCAGCCGAAGAGCGGTGAGGAGAGGAAGGCCTGCTGGAAATAGGGCCAGACGATGCCGCGGTTGGAGAGGTTGGCAGCCTCGCCGAGTTGGGTGAGGCCGATGACGCGGATGAAGCCGAGCCAGCTGGAAAACAGGACTGCCCCCGCGGCCAGAACGCCAGCGCCGGCGAGGTGTACAATCCGGCGCTGGAGCAGGAGCAGGGCCAGAATATCGAAACAGGCGATGGCCAGCGGGGCGCGAGCGCCGGTGAGCAGGATGATGATGAAGTTGACGGCGAGGCTCGCGAGGATGGCGCGGCGGGGGCGGAGCAGAAAATCGAGCAGGCCGGCGTAGATGCCGATGAGGGCGAAGCCGGCCAGGAAGGGCGGCTCGCCCGTGGCACCGAGGCGCAACGCTCCTTGTTCGACCACATACATGTGGTCGAGCCCGCATGCGGCCAGCATGGCGCCGAAGACGATGGTGCAGAGTGGGCCCCAGAGGGTGGCCCAGACCACGGCGGCGCAAAAATCTTCCGGCAGGCGGGCGAAGGAGAACAGGAAGGAGCTGGCGGAGCCTATGAGCGAGCGCAAGGATGAGAGCAGGGTGAGGCCGGGGTAGAGCCCGTGCATCAGCCCGGTGAGGAACATTGACCCGAACGCGAAGGATGGGTTGTAGCGGTCGCGCCGGACGCCGTGCCGCAGCATCAAGGCGGCGGCCAGGACCAGGCCGAAGGCTTTCATCACGCCGATGATGGTCTCGTGCTGCGCTGTGCCGGCAAGACGGTCGAGCCAGTCGTCCGGCGAGGTTTCCAGCGCCAGAATCCAGATGATCGCGGCCATGTTGGGGTAGAGCAGCGTCAGGGCCAGGGCGCAGGCGATGAAGAGTGCCACCAGAAGTAGAATCATGGCTGCCCTGATAGCTTGATTTCCGGATCAGGGCTTGAGATTTTTTTAAGGAAACCGGAGAGTGTGTTCATGATCTTAAACACGGCCGTGACGGGTGATGGCGAGCCTCTGGTGTTGATCCATGGGTTGTTCGGCGCGGCGCGCAATCTGGGCATTCTGACCCGGGCGCTGGCTCAAGGGGCGAAGGTGATCGCCATGGATTTGCGCAACCATGGGGAAAGCCCGCACGGGCTGCCGATGGATTTTGCCACCATGGCGAATGATGTGGCGGAGACTTTGGGCGCGCTCGGCATAACGCGCGCCAATGTATGCGGGCATTCGCTGGGCGGCAAAACCGCGATGGCGCTGGCGCTGACCAGGCCGGAGATGGTGGCAAAACTGGTGGTGATGGACATTGCGCCGGTGGCCTATGAGCATGATTACGACGGTTACGTCTCGGCGATGCTGGGGATGGAACTTACCCCGCAGCTTACGCGCGGCGAGGCGGACCAGGCGCTGGCGCAGACGGTGAAAGCGGCACCGATGCGGGCGTTTTTGTTGAATAATCTGGTGCTCGGTGCCAACCCACGCTGGCGCGTGGGGCTGACGGAGATACAGGCGGCGATGCCGGATTTGCTGGGGTGGCAAGAGCTTCCCGGGCAGCGGGCTTTTACCGGGCCGACGCTGTTTTTGCGCGGGGCGTTGTCTGATTACGTCGGGGCGGAAGCCGAGAGTACGATTGACGCTTTGTTTCCGGGTGCGGCGCGGCAAAGCATCGAGGGGGCGGCGCATTGGCTGCATGCCGATAAGCCGCGCGAGGTGATCGCGGCGCTGAAGGAGTTTTTTGCGCCATGAGCACATCCCTATGAGCGAGCATTTTGATATTGCCATTATTGGTGCTGGGATTGTCGGGGCATCGGTAGCAGCCGGGCTGGGTGCCACGCATAAAGTGGCCATTGTGGAGATGGAGGCGCAGGCCGGGTTTCATACCACCGGGCGCTCAGCGGCGATCTGGATCCGCAATTACGGGCCGGCGGATGTGCGTGTGCTCACCGGGCTCTCGTATGATTTTTACCAGAACCCGCCGGCCGATATTGGTACGGACACGCTCGCGATCGGGCGCGAGATTCTATATCTTTCGCCCAGCGACCAAACCGCGGCGCTGGATGCGCTGATCGGCCAGGATCTGGGGGTCGAGGAGATTTCATTAACAAAAGCTAAAGAACTTTGCCCCGCGATTATCGATGGCTATGCGGTGCGTGCTGGGCTGGAATCCGATGGGTTCGATATGGATGTGGCGGCACTGCACCAGTTTTATCTGCGCCGGGCGCGCGCGGCGGGTGGGGTTTTGCTCCTGCGCCATCGCGCCGGGCGGATCGAGCGCAGGAACGGCATGTGGGAGGTTGAGACTTCCGGCGGGGCGGTGATTACGGCGCCGGTTGTGATTAACGCAGCTGGGGCCTGGGGTGATGAGGTTGCTAACATCGCCGGGTTGCCGGGCATCGGGCTGGTGCCGTGCCGGCGCACCGCCGCGATTATCGACCCTGGGCCGTACAATGTGGAACATTGGCCGCTGGTGCAGTCGGCCGGGCATGATTGGTATGCGCGCACCGAGGCGCGGACCAAATTGATGGTAACCCCCTGTGATGAAACGCCGGATGTGCCGCATGATGTGCAGCCGGACGAGCTGGATATCGCGATTGGCATCGACCGCATGCAGCAGGCGCTGGATATTGTGGTGCGCCGGGTTGAGCATAGCTGGGCCGGGCTGCGTACGTTTACGCCGGACCGTTCGCTGGCCTTTGGTTTTGATGCGGCACTGCCTGGGTTTTTCTGGTGCGTCGGCCAGGGCGGGTATGGGATTCAGACCGCGCCGGCGGCCGGCGCTTTGGTGACCGCAATGGTTAGAGGTGAGGACCCCGGGGCGGCGGGGAGCATTATTGCCGCCATCGACCCCATGCGTTTTAGATAAGCGGCGCTTCCGTTAGGGCAGTGGCAATCTTTTTGCTCTACGGCATACTTGCTCCGTTAGTTAGTGGGCTTTATGCGTAAGCCATGAATCGCCAATGCTTCGCTGCCCGCCTGGCAAGGTGCGATGCAGTATTGCGCCAGTGTGGCGCGGTATGAAACGTTTGCGCGTGGCGTGGCTGGCGGATGGCAAGCGGCTGCATCTGCGCAACGGCCCGGTTAATTTGATTATCCAGGCGTTTGGCCAGCCGGCGCAATTGGGCCGCGCTTACGAGGCGGGGATAGAGCGGGCGCGGGCGCTGGTGGTGGAGCTGGCGGAGGATTTGCCAAGATTGCAGGCGCAGGAGGCATTTTTGAGTGCGGTGGGACTGCGCGCCGCGGCCGCGACCCAAGCGGTCCCGGGCGGGCTGCCGCCGGTGGCGGCACTAACCGGCGCCATCGCCGATGAGGTGCTTACCGCCATGACCCAGGCCGGGGCGTTCGCGCGCGGTTTCGTTAATAACCATGGCGCGGTGGCGTTTCATCTGGCGGAGGGGGAGAGCCTGACCCCGCAGGCGATGGATTGGCCGGAATTCTCACGTTACGACTCCACACGGGTGCCTATTCCCTCGGCGGCCCGCGCGCGCGGCATGGCCGCTGGGGGCTGGCATTATCACGGCTTTGCCTTTGGCTGCGTCGACCGGATTTATACCGCAGCCCCCTCCGCCGCCGTGGCCGAGGCGGTGCTGGGCAGTATAAGCGCTGCCATGCAGCCCAGAACTGGGATGCGGAAGGTGATGGCCGGGATGCTGGAGGCCGAAAGTGTGCTGGGGACGCTGGAGGTGTATCCGGCGATGGATATGGCCGAGGAGGATATAGCTTCTGCCATGGTGCAAGCGCGGGAGGCCGCGGAAGGGCTGTTTGCCGCGGGCACGGCGACACTGATGCTGGTCGCGCTTGGCGATAAGAGTTTTCTCGTGGCCCCGCCGCAGTTCAATCTCGCATCGATGCTGAGCGTGGAGCTTTAGCCCCCGCTTAGCTGCGGAAAATATCGCCGAGGATGGAGCCGGCGACGGCGGCACCCCCAATCTGCGTGGGGCTGGCCGAAACCGTCTCGTGGCCGAGATAGGGGGCCAGTGCATGGGCCAGGTTTGGCATGGTCATGCTCTGGAGCCAGACTTTTCCGGGGCCGGTAAGGCGGGCGACGTAGAGGCCGTCGCCGCCGAAGAACATGTTTTTTACGCCGCGCAGCAGGACGATGTCGAAATTTACCGTTTCCTGGAACATGCCGATATGGCCGGGGTGGACCTGGATGGTTTCGCCGGGGCGCAGGTCGTAGACCACGCTCTCGCCGCCTAATTCCACGAAGGCCGAACACGGGCCCTGCAGGCGCTGCATGATGAACCCGTTGCCGCCGAACATGCCGGCCCCGAGCTGGCGCTGGAAGCCGGTGGTAAGCTGCACGCCGGGGGTGGCGCAGAGGAAGCCGTGCTTGTGGATCATGTAGCTGTGGCCGGCCGGGACATCGAGCTGGTGGATGGAGCCCGGCACCTTGGCGGCGAAGGCGACCAGGCCCGGGCCGCCTTGGGCGGTGTATTCGGTCATGAACAGGCCGCCACCGGATAGGGCCCGTCCGATGGCGCCGAACAGGCCGCGGGTGCCGGCGGTCTGGGTGGTGGTGTTGAGCGCGATGTTGCCGGTCATCCAGGCAAATTCGCCGGGCTCGGCAATGATGGTCTCGCCGGCATCAAGGCCGATTTGCAGGACGGGCATGGTGGTGCCGGTGATGGTGTGCTGCATGGGACGCTCCCGTTTATGATGGGGGGTATCACAGCAGTTTTTGCCACAGGCGGGAAGGGGCCCGCGGGGCGGGCCCACGGCTATCGCATTTGACCGAGGACCGAGCGTGCGAATTCGTCTGACGAGCCTGCGCGCTTTCGTTTACGTCTGACAGAGATGTCTGGTCGTGCGGACTGCAGGACGTTGAGGGCGAGTTT
>JAMFRU010000116.1 GCA_026224875.1 Acidocella sp. | reverse complement strand
GTCAGCCTCCTCAGCCGTCAATGGCGTTGCCGCTCTTACGAGCAACACGCACTTTGCGGCCACCGTCCAACACGCGGAAGCCAACCTTGGTGGGCTTATCGGTGCTGGGGTCGATCAACGCCAGATTAGAAAGATGCACGGCAGCCTCGCGCGGAATGATCCCGCCCGGCTGGCCCATGCGATTTGCCTTGGTATGATGCTTTGCAATGGCAACGCCCTGCACAACAGCACGATCTTCGGCCGGGATCACACGCAGCACTTCGCCACGGGTACCTTTGGCGGCACCTGAGATCACCTGAACCTTATCACCCTTTTTAATACGCGCGGCCATGACTATAGCACCTCCGGCGCCAGGCTGATGATTTTCATAAACTTCTTGGCGCGCAGTTCGCGAACGACCGGCCCAAAAATACGGGTGCCGATCGGCTCCATCTGCTTGTTGATCAGCACGGCCGCATTGCGGTCGAAGCGGATCGAACTGCCATCGGCACGGCGCACGGGGAATGCCGTACGCACGACAACCGCCTGGTGTACGTCACCCTTCTTCACCTTGCCGCGCGGAATGGCGTCTTTAATCGACACCACAATCACGTCGCCAACGGAAGCGGCCCTACGCTTGGAGCCACCGAGCACCTTGATGCACTGCACGCGACGCGCACCGGAGTTGTCGGCAACGTCGAGATTGGACTCTACGATGATCATATCTCAGCGCTCCCTTAACCGGCTTGCTGGTCGGCCAACGCAGCGCCATTGCGCTCCGTCACCACCCAGGTCTTGCGCTTGGAAATCGGCGCGCATTCTTCAATGCGGACCAGATCGCCCTCAACGCAAAGGTTCGCTTCGTCATGCGCCGCATATTTCTTGGAGCGGCGAATGAACTTCTTGTACAGCTTGTGCATGATGCGACGCTCGACAAGAACCGTAATGGTCTTGTCCATCTTGTCGCTCACAACACGCCCGGTAAGAACACGTTTCGGCATGATACCCTCTTAACCCTTCACAGCGGCGCTGATGCGTTCCGCCAGAATCGTTTTAACCCGCGCAATATCGCGGCGCACGGCGCGCACACGCGAGGTATTCTCCTGTTGCCCGGTCGCACGCTGGAAGCGCAGGTTGAACTGCTCCTTACGCAGATCCAGCAGCAAGCTGTTCAGCTCGTCCGGGGATTTCGCCCGGATATCACTTGCAACGGTCATCTCACGCCTCTCCGATACGGGTCACGAATTTGGTGCGGATCGGCAGCTTCGCGGCACCCAAGGCCAGCGCCTCGCGGGCCAAGCTTTCGGCAACACCATCGACCTCAAACACAATACGGCCGGGCTGCACGCGGGCTACCCAGAATTCAGGGCTGCCTTTGCCCGAGCCCATACGCACTTCGGCGGGCTTGGTCGAAACGGGCAGATCCGGGAAAATACGGATCCAAACGCGGCCGGCACGCTTCATGGCGCGGGTAATGGCACGGCGGGCAGATTCGATCTGGCGCGCGGTAATCCGCTCCGGCTGCAAAGCCTTGAGGCCAAACGAGCCGAAATTCAGCTGCGTGTTGCCTTTGGCATTGCCGTGAATACGCCCTTTATGGGCCTTCCGGAACTTGGTTCTTTTGGGGGACATCATGGTAGCAAATTCCTTAGCGCTGCGGAGCCTGTTCGGCCGCGCGCTTATCTTGCGCTAGCGGGTCCTGAACAAGGATTTCGCCTTTGAAAATCCACACCTTCACGCCACACGTCCCGTAGGTCGTCTTGGCGGTGGCAACACCGTAATCGAGATCGGCGCGCAGCGTGTGCAAAGGCACGCGGCCTTCACGGTACCATTCGACGCGGGCAATCTCAGCGCCGCCGAGGCGGCCGGAGCAGGTGATCTTGATGCCCTGGGCGCCCAGACGCATCGCCGACTGAACGGCGCGCTTCATCGCACGGCGGAAAGCCACGCGGCGCTCCAGCTGCTGGGCAATGTTCTCGGCCACAAGGGTAGCGTCGATCTCGGGCTTGCGGATCTCCATGATGTTCAGGGAGACCTCGGCCTTCGCCATCACCGACAATTCCTTGCGCAGCGTGTCGATATCCTGGCCCTTCTTGCCGATGACCACGCCAGGGCGTGCGGCATAGATCGTCACACGCGGCTTTTTGGCCGGGCGTTCGATCACAATCTTGGACACACCGGCCTGCGACAGACGGCTGCGCAGATGGGCGCGCAGCTTGATGTCGTCATGCAGCAGCTTGGCGTAATCCTTGCCAGCGTACCAACGGCTATCCCAGGTGCGGGTAATGCCAAGGCGCAGGCCAATTGGATTGATCTTGTGACCCATATTTATGCTCCCTCACCGGCGGCGGCCGTAGCCGCCTTGCCGTGACCAGGCTTCACGTCACGTGCCGGCTTCGCAACCGCTTCACGCTCCTCGACAACGATCTTCAAATGGCTGAACCACTTCTCGATGGTCGCGGAACGGCCGCGGCCACGCGCATGGAAGCGCTTCATGACAATGCCACGGCCAACCTCGGCGATCTTCACGTAGAGCTTGTCCACGTCGAGCTGATGATTGTTCTCGGCATTTGCAATGGCACTTTCCAGCGTCGCCTTCACCTGCTTGGCGATGCGGCGCTTGGAAAAGGTCAGATCAGCAATGGCGCGGCTGGCCGGCAGGTTGCGGATAGACGTCGCAACCAGGTTCAGCTTACGCGGGCTGATGCGGATGTTCCGCGCAATCGCCTCTGCCTGATGATCAGCGAGGCTGCGTTCGGTTTTCGGTTTGCTCATCTTAGCCCCGCTTCGCTTTCTTGTCGGCGGAATGCCCCGGGAAGGTGCGCGTCGGCGAGAATTCACCAAACTTATGGCCGACCATATTCTCGTTCACCTGCACGGGCAGAAACTTCTTGCCGTTGTAAACGCCGAAAACCAGCCCCACGAATTGCGGCAGGATCGTCGAGCGGCGCGACCAGATCTTGATGATCTCGTTGCGGCCAGAAGCTCGCGAAGCCTCCGCCTTGTTGAGGAGGTATCCGTCCACGAACGGACCTTTCCAGACAGAACGTGACATTTATTAGCCCTTCCCGCTCTTAGCGCGGCGGATGATAAGATCATCCGTACGTTTATTGCTGCGTGTCTTGTAGCCCTTGGTCGGCTTGCCCCACGGCGTAACCGGATGGCGGCCACCGGAGGTCCGGCCTTCACCACCGCCATGCGGATGGTCAACCGGGTTCATCACCACACCGCGCTGATGCGGCTTGCGGCCCAGCCAACGGCTACGGCCGGCCTTACCAAGCTGCTGGTTCTGATGGTCGGCGTTGGAAACCGCGCCGATCGTCGCCATGCACTCGGCGCGGACAACGCGCAACTCGCCGGACATCAGCTTGATCTGGGCATAACCCTGATCCTTGCCGACCAACTGAGCGAACGTGCCAGCCGAACGCGCCATCTTGCCGCCGGCGCCAACCTTCAGCTCGATGTTATGGATGATCGTGCCCACCGGAATGGCGGACAGCGGCATCGCATTACCGGGCTTGATGTCAACGCGCGTGCCGGAAACCACCGGATCGCCGGCCTTCAGGCGCTGCGGGGCCAGAATATAGGCCAGCTCGCCATCGGCATACTTGATCAGCGCAATGAAGGCGGTGCGGTTCGGATCATATTCCAGACGCTCGACCGTCGCGGCCACATCGTATTTGCGGCGCTTGAAGTCCACGATACGGTAGCTCTGCTTATGTCCACCGCCGCGGAACCGGCTGGTGATACGGCCATGGTTGTTACGCCCGCCGGTCGAATGCTTGCCTTCGGTCAGGCCTTTGACAGGCTTGCCCTTCCAGAGCTCGGAACGGTCGATCAGAACGGTGCCGCGAAGGCTCGCCGTGATCGGATTAAAATGTTTCAATGCCATTCGTCGTGCCTCACGCCAGACCGGTGGTGAAATCGATGCTCTGGCCTTCAGCCAGAGTCACGAACGCTTTTTTCACGTCCGAACGCACGCCCGCACGGCCCTTGACGCGCTTGGTCTTGCCCTTGGTCACCAGCGTATTCACGCCGGTTACCTTGACCTTAAACAGCTCTTCAATCGCGGCCTTGATCTCCGGCTTGGTCGCGTCGGACGCAACCTTGAACACGAACTGGTTCTTCTCGGAGAGCAGCGTCGCCTTCTCGGTGATGTGCGGTGCGCGGACCACTTCGTAGATGCGCTCCTGTGAAATCTTCACGGTGCTCATGCCAGGCGCTCCTTCAAACCCTCGATGCCGGCCTTGGTGATCACCAGCACGTCATGCTGCACAATGTCATAAACATTGGCACCAATAACCGGCAGCACATCCAGACCATGCACGTTGCGGCTGGCGCGGACAAACGTCTCAGCCACGACGGCGTCGACGATCAGCGCGGATTTCCAGCCAAAATTCTTCAACTTGGCAGCCACTTCCTTGGTCTTCTCGACCGCGCCAAGGGCATCCAGGATGATCAGCTTGCCTTCAGCGGCCTTCTGCGACAACGCAGAAACCAGACCCAAACGGCGCACTTTCTTGTTCAGCGAATAGCCATGGTCACGCACGACCGGGCCATGCACGGCGCCACCGGTACGGAACTGCGGCGCACGCAAAGAGCCCTGACGGGCATTACCCGTGCCCTTCTGCTTATACGGCTTGCGGGTGGTGCCCGAAACCTCGCCCATGCCCTTAACCTTGTGGTTCCCGGAGCGGCGCTTTGCCAACTGCCAGTGAATCACACGCGCGATGATATCAACGCGGGGTTCCTGCGCAAAAATCTCGTCCGGCAGCTCGGCGCTACCAACGGATTTTGCATCAAAATCTACAACATCCAGCTTCATTAACTTAGCCCTTCAGCGCTGCAGGGTAGGCGGCATCCGCCGGCCGCGCCTTTTTGATCGCATCGCGGAGCAGCACATAGGTGCCCTTGGAACCCGGCACAGCGCCGCGCACCAGAACCAGATTGCGTTCCGCATCCACAGCAGCAATCTGCAGGTTCAGCGTGGTCACGCGCTCCTGGCCCAAATGGCCGGCCATTTTCTTGTTCTTGAAGGTCTTGCCCGGATCCTGACGGTTACCGGTCGAACCCAGCGAACGATGGCTGACGGACACACCATGCGAGGCTTCAAGGCCGGAGAAGTTCCAGCGCTTCATACCACCGGCGAAGCCCTTACCCTTGGTCACACCCGCCACATCGACGAACTGGCCAATGGAGAAATGGTCAGCCGAGATGGCAGCGCCAGCCTCAAGCACGGCATCATCCGCCACGCGGAATTCAACCAGCTTCAGCGCCGGCTCAACCTTCGCCTTAGCAAAATGACCCTTCAGGCCCTTGCTCACATTCTTCGGCTTGGCCTTGCCAATGCCGAGCTGCACAGCGGAATAGCCGTCGGTCTCAACAGTCTTGGCCGCCACAACCCGCACCTCATCGAGATGCAGCACCGTGACCGGCACATGCGTGCCGTCATCCTTGAACAACCGGGTCATCCCCAGTTTTTTTGCAATTACACCGGTACGCATAATACCAATACCACCTAGACTCAGATCTTGATTTCGACTTCGACACCGGCAGCGAGGTCGAGCTTCATCAGCGCGTCCACGGTCTGCGGGGTCGGGTCAACGATATCCAGCAAGCGGCGATGAGTCCGAATCTCGAACTGCTCGCGGCTCTTCTTGTCCACATGCGGCGAACGGTTCACGGTGAACCGTTCGATGTGGGTCGGCAAAGGAATCGGCCCCCGCACTTGAGCGCCTGTGCGCTTCGCCGTGTTCACGATGTCCTTGGTGCTGTTATCCAGCACCCGGTTATCATACGCTTGCAGGCGAATGCGGATGTTTTGATTGTCCATCTTAACTCAAACTCTTCTCAGTGCGGGGGACGATAATTACTTCGTGATCTTGGCAACGACGCCCGAACCAACGGTCCGGCCGCCT
>JAMFRU010000115.1 GCA_026224875.1 Acidocella sp. | reverse complement strand
GGGAGGATGGCAGGGGCGGAGGGTCTCGAACTCTCAACCTCCGGTTTTGGAGACCGGCGCTCTAGCCAATTGAGCTACGCCCCTATCCGTACCAGCACGGAAAGCGCCTTCCACACGCTGGCGCGCCTTATGTCAAGTCTTGGGTATCGACAGGAGGTTTTTTACAGCATCCTAACCCCGCAAACCAGCCAGAATAGGAGGCAACCGTCATTACGAGCGCAGCATGGCAATCCATCTCCGGGCCACAGCAAGAAAGATGGATTGCCGCGCTGCGCTCGCAATGACGGATCTGGAGCGGGTGACGGGAATCGAACCCGCACAACTAGCTTGGAAGGCTAGGACTCTACCGTTGAGCTACACCCGCGATGCCCCACAGTTACGGCAACCGGCAGGCGCTAGTAAACCCCGTGTGTATGAAGACGTTGCGCCAACATGGGTTCAAAACGTGTTCAGGTGGGGTAGTTGGCGTGCAGATTCGAGCACCGAAGCGCAGCGTACCCTTGTACGTGAGCATCGGAGCGCAGAAAATGCGCGTCAAATGCCCCGCCTGAGTGCGTTTGGAACCTATGGTGGTGGAAGAGGTTGGATTCGAACCAACGTAGGCGTACGCCAGCGGATTTACAGTCCGCCCCCTTTAGCCACTCGGGCACCCTTCCGTAGGGGCGCTCTTTCCCCGAATCACGCTTGGTTGTCAACGCAAGAGCGTGGGGATAGTGAGGGGCGCATGACCCAGAACCGCTTGCCCCGTGGCAAACCCAGCCGCCCCGGCGACAAACCGCGCCCCAACCAAAGCGACAATGCCCGCCAGGACAAGCCGCGCGCGGCCAAACCCCAGTCTGCCCGAGCGCCGTATGCCAAACCGCAGCGGGAGCGGGCGCAGCCCGACCGTTCGCCGCAGGAGCGCCCCGCAAACGCCCGGCCGCAGCACGACAGGCCAAAATACGAAAAACCGCAGTTCGGTAAACCGCAATACGATAAACCGCGCGCCGACAGGCCGCTGCATGACAAACCGCAGCACGACCGGCCGCAGCACGACCGGCCGCAGCAGGCCCGGCCCCAATCCGACAGGCCCCAGTACGGTAAACCCCAGTCCGACAAGCCCCAGTACGCAAAGCCGCACGCGGACAGGCCACAATACGACAAGCCGCGCGCGGCCCGGCCGCAGCACGCCAACCCACAGCGCGACCGGCCGCAGCAGGCTCGCCCCCAGCAGAATCGGCCAGCCAGCGAAACCCAGCTGACCCTGCCAGTACCGGCCGAAGCCGCCCCCGAGCGCCCGCAGCAAATCGAACAGGCGCCAGTCCGCGAGCAAAACCGCGCCCCCCGCCGCGGCACCGGCGCCCCCGGCCGCACCCCCGCCACCCCGCCCGGCGCCGTCTGGCTCTACGGCACCCATGCCGTGGCGGCAGCACTCCAAAACGAGGAGCGGCTGTTCCGCCGCCTGGTCATCACCGAAGAGGCACAGACAGCCCTCGCGGCCGAATGCCCGCAGCCCTGGCCAATCCAGCCCGAAATCACCGAGCGCGACAAAATCGACGTGCTGCTCGGCGCCCGCCAAGGCTCTGGCATCGTCCACCAGGGCATAGCCTTGCTCACCGACCAGCTCACCGCCCCCGCCTTGCTGGACGCCATCCAACGCCCCGGCCCCGTAATCGTGCTCGACCAGATTTTCGACCCCCGCAACGTCGGCGCCCTGATGCGCACAGCCCAGGCGTTCGGTGCCTGCGCCGTCATCGCCCAGGACCGCAATGCGCCTGAGGAAACCGGCGCTTTGGCCAAAGCTGCCTCCGGCGCGCTGGAAACCATCCCACTCCTGCGCACCGTCAACATCGCCCGCGCCATGCTGGCACTGAAAGCCGCCGATTTCTGGGTGGTCGGGCTGGATGGGCACGCCCCCTCCACACTCAACGGCCCAAGTTTTGGCGCGCGCCGTGTGGCGTTGGTATTGGGCAGCGAGGGCGAAGGCATGCGCCGCCTCACCCGCGAAACCTGCGACGAGATTTGCGCGCTTTCCATGCCGGGCGGGATGGAAAGCCTCAACGTTTCGGCCGCCGGCGCGGTCGCGCTCTATGAAATCACTAGGAAAGAATAAGCAGCAGCTTTTGAAAAAGCTGCACCAAAACTTTTATAACTTAGGGCTTGGCTGTCCGGCCGGTGATCGCGCTTAGCCAGGCGATCAGGCCGAACGCCGCGCCGATAATCCCCTGCGTGCCGTTGTAGTTCACCACCGCGGCAATCCCCAGCCCCAGCGCCACCGCGCCAAGAATCCGCCCGCAACGGACAAAGGCGAACAACCCCAGCGCCAGCGCCGCCCAGCCGAACAGCCCCAGATACGCGCCCTGCAGCACCAGATGCCGCGGCACGCAAATCTCCGGCGCATTGGCCGCGGCGCATATGCCAACCGTCGCAATCGGCTTGATCGCGAACACACGGAACGCATAAGCCCCGCCGCCGATCATCGCCACAGCCCAGGCGCCCATGAAATCTTCGGCACGCCAGCCGGCGGTTTTGGTCATGTTACACTTCCTTCGCGGTTGCTCTTCCCGTAACAGCGCCTTATTGCTGCGGCGCCACAGGCTTCACATTCTATACAAGGGTCCATGACAGTCCAAACCGCCGTCCGCAGCCCCAAAAGTTTTCAGGACATCATCCTGACATTGCACGGTTTTTGGGCCAAACAGGGGTGCGTCATCCTGCAACCTTACGACGTGGAAATGGGCGCCGGCACCTTCCACCCCGCCACCACTTTGCGCGCTCTGGGGCCCAAACCCTGGAGAGCCGCCTATGTGCAGCCCTCCCGCCGGCCCTCCGATGGCCGGTACGGCGAGAACCCAAACCGTTTGCAGCACTATTACCAGTATCAGGTCATCGTGAAGCCGAGCCCGGCCGACGCCCAGGAGCTGATGCTGCAGAGCTATGATGCGATCGGTATCGACCGCCGCCTGCACGACATCCGCTTTGTGGAAGATGACTGGGAAAGCCCGACGCTGGGCGCCTGGGGGCTCGGCTGGGAAGTCTGGTGCGACGGCATGGAGGTGGGGCAGTTCACCTATTTCCAGCAGGTCGGCGGCATTGCCGTGGACCTGCCCAGCTTCGAGATGACCTACGGGCTGGAGCGCCTGGCCATGTATGTGCAGGGCGTGGAGAGCATCTACGACATCGACTTCAACGGCGCCGGCGTTACCTATGGCGACGTATTCCTGCGCGCCGAGCGGGAATACTCGGCCTATAATTTCGAGCACGCCAATACCGACATGCTGATGCACCATTTCGCCGATGCCGAGGTCGAGTGCCTGGCGCTGGTCGGGCATGATCTGGCGCTGCCTGCCTATGACCAATGCATCAAGGCCAGCCATTTGTTCAACCTGCTGGACGCGCGCGGCGTAATTTCGGTCGCCGAGCGGGCCTCCTATATCGGGCGCGTGCGCACGCTGGCGAAAGCCTGTGCCGAAGCCTGGGTAAAGGGCGAATAAAATGGCCGAATTTTTTCTGGAACTCTTCTCCGAGGAAATCCCGGCCCGCATGCAGGCTGGCGGCGCTGCCCAGCTGGAGGGCATCTGCGCCCAGATTCTAAATCCCCTTCAGTTCAAAATGGGCGCTCTGTATTACGGCCCGCGCCGGATTGCCCTGAAAGCCGAGCTGGCCACGGAAGTGGCGGCAAGTGCGGTGAGCGAGCGCGGCCCGCGCATCAGCGCACCAGAACAAGCGATAGCCGGATTCTTGCGCAAGCATGCCGCCGCCAAGGACGACCTAACTCAGGAAGGTGAGTTCTGGGTGCTGAACAAGCAGAGTCCCTCGCAGCCGGCTGCTGACTTCATTCTGGCAGCCCTCCCCGAAGCATTGGCCAAACTCCCCTGGCCCAAATCCATGCGCTGGGGTTCCGGCGGCGATTTCACATGGGTACGCCCGCTCCGCAGCATCATCTGCCTGCTCGATGGCGTGGTGGTTCCCATCACCGTCGGTCCCGTAACGGCAGGCGACACAACCTATGGCCACCGCGTGCATGGGCCCGGCCCGTTTGGCGTGTCTTCGGCAATCACCTGGGAGGAAAGACTCCGCGAGCATTGCGTGATCGCGGACCCGGTGGAGCGCCGCCGGCTCGTGGCGGACGGCATGGCCGAGAAAGCCGCGGCTTTGGGCCTGTCCGTAGCGCCAGACGAGGGGCTGCTGGACGAGGTAACCGGGCTGGTCGAACATCCGGTCCCGCTGATCGGCCGCATCGACGATGATTTCATGAGCCTGCCGCCCGAAGTGCGCGAGCTTTCCATGAAGATTAATCAGAAGTATTTTGCACTGCGGGATGCGAACGGCCTTCCGGCCCCCCATTTCGCTTTCATGGCTAATCTCGCCGCCGAAGATCTGGGCAAAGCGATTATCGCGGGCAATGAACGCGTCCTGCGGGCCCGCCTCGCCGACGCACGGCATTTCTGGGATCTGGACCTTAAAACCCCGCTGAACGAGCTGCTGCCAAAGCTGGAGAAAATCACCTTCCACGCAAAACTCGGTACCCAGCGCCAGCGTGCGGATAGGATTGCCGATCTGGCGCAGCTGATCACCTTGCAGCTGGCGGCCGATGGCATGGCGGTGCCGGAAGGCGGAAACCCATCGAACGTGGCTTATTGGGCGGGGCGGCTGTGCAAGGCAGATCTCGTCACCGGCATGGTCGGCGAATTTCCCGAGCTGCAGGGCGTCATGGGCGGCTATTACGCCGCACACATCCCTCATCCCCAATCCTCGGTCATCGGCCAGGCTATAAAGACCCATTACCAACCGAAAGGCCCGTCCGATGACGTACCGGAGGGGATCATATCCATCGCCGTGGCCCTGGCCGACAAACTGGACACGCTGCGTGAATTCTTCCGTATTAACGAGAAACCGACCGGCTCTGGCGACCCTTATGCGCTCCGCCGCTGCGCTCTTGGCATCATCCGCATTATTCTGGAAAACGGGCTACGGTTGCCATTAAAGCAACTGCTCGGCGGCGATGAGCACGGGCTATTCGACTTCATTATTGAACGCCTGCGGGTAAAACTGCGCGGCGAGGGCAAGCGCTTTGATATTCTGGACGCCGTTCTGGCGGCGGGGTCGGACGATGATCTGGTCCGGTTGATGAAGCGGGTCGATGCGCTGAGTGCCATGCTTGGTACCGATGATGGGAAGAATTTGCTCGCGGCCTATAAACGTGCCGCCAATATCCTGCGCATCGAAAACGCCAAGGATGGGCCGCATGACGGCGACGTGGACGAGGTGTTGCTCAACATGCCCGAATATCGGCCGGACCTTGAGCTTAGCCACGCTATATTGATGGCGGCCGGTCCTGATGGTCGCATCAAACATGCATTTCAGACAGAAGATTTCGGCGGCGTGATCATAGGCCTGGCAATACTGCGGCCCTATATCGATGCGTTTTTTGAAAAAGTGACCGTTAACGCCCCAGAGCCAGAATTACGCCGCAATCGTTTGCGATTGCTTGCGAGATTTGTTGGTGCAGTGCAGCATGTAGCTGATTTTTCTAAGATTGAAGGTTAAGGAGCAGAACATGACCAAATGGGTCTACGACTTCGGCGCGGGTAAGAATGACGGCAAGGCCAGCCTGCGCAACCTTCTCGGTGGCAAAGGCGCGAACCTGGCTGAAATGGCCAGCATCGACCTGCCCGTGCCCGCTGGCTTCACCATCACCACCGAAGTCTGTACCGCCTATTATGATAATGGCGAAAAATACCCAGCCGAGCTGAAGGCCCAGGTTGATGCCTCCCTCGCCCGCGTCGAAGCCGCCGTCGGCCGCAAGTTCGGCGATAAGGACAAACCGCTGCTGGTCTCGGTCCGCTCCGGCGCCCGCGTATCCATGCCGGGCATGATGGATACCGTGCTCAACCTCGGCCTCAACGATGTCACCGTGCTGGGCCTCGCCGCCGGCTCCGGCGACGAGCGTTTCGCCTGGGATTCATACCGCCGCTTCATCCAGATGTACGGCTCCGTGGTACTCAACGTCGACCATCACCGGTTCGAAGAAATCATCGAGCACGCGAAAATGGAAGCCGATGTGACCGAGGACACCGCCCTTACCCCGGCCCATTGGCAGGAGGTGGTCGAAGGCTACAAAGCCATGGTCGCCGAAGAGATCGGCAAACCCTTCCCGCAGGACCCGCAGGACCAGCTCTGGGGTGCGATCACCGCCGTGTTCGGCTCCTGGATGAACCCGCGCGCCAATGTATATCGCCGCCTGCACGACATCCCCGCCAGCTGGGGCACGGCCGTGAACGTCCAGGCCATGGTGTTCGGCAACATGGGCAATGACTGCGCCACCGGCGTGTGCTTTACCCGCGACCCCTCCACCGGGCTCAACGAGTTCTACGGCGAGTATCTCGTCAACGCCCAAGGCGAGGACGTGGTGGCCGGCATCCGCACCCCGCGTCCCTTAAGCCAAGTTTACGCCAAGCCAGGCGAAATCAGCATGGAATCGGCGCTGCCCGAGGCCTATGCCGACCTCAAAAACGTTCGCGCCATCCTTGAGAAGCACTACAAGGACATGCAGGACATCGAGTTCACCGTGCAGCAGAACAAGCTCTACATGCTGCAGACCCGTGCGGGCAAACGCTCCGCCGCCGCCAGCCTGCGCATCGCGGTCGAGATGGCCGACGAAGGCCTGATCGACAAAAACACCGCCATCATGCGCGTAAACCCCTCGGCGTTGGATCAGCTGCTGCACCCGATGCTGGACCCCAAGGCCGAGAAGAAGGTTTTCGCCAAGGGCCTGCCCGCCTCGCCTGGTGCCGCATCCGGCATCATCGTGTTCTCGGCCGATGAGGCTGAACTGCGCGCGGGCAAGGGTGAATCCGTTATTCTCGCCCGCATCGAGACCAGCCCGGAAGACATCCACGGCATGCATGCCGCCCGCGGCGTGCTCACCACCCGCGGCGGCATGACCAGCCACGCCGCCGTGGTGGCGCGCGGCATGGGGCGCCCTTGTGTTGCCGGTGCCGGCAGCATCTCCATCGATTACGGCGCGCAAACGCTTTCCGCCGGCGGCGTCGTGCTGCGCGCGGGTGAGGTCATGACCATCGACGGCTCCACGGGCGAGATTTTCGTGGGCAGCGTAAAAATGATCGAGCCGCAGCTTTCCGGCGAATTCGGCCGGCTGATGGGCTGGGCCGATGAGGTTCGGCGCTTAAAAGTGCGCGCCAATGCGGAAACCCCGCTGGATGCCGAAACCGCCCGCAAATTCGGTGCCGAAGGCATCGGCCTGTGCCGCACCGAGCATATGTTCTTCGACCCCGCGCGCATCAGCGCCGTGCGCCAGATGATCATGGCCAAGGACGAAGCCGGCCGCCGTACCGCGCTGGCCAAGCTCCTGCCCTTCCAGCGCGAGGATTTTGTTTCGCTCTTCAAGATCATGGAAGGCCTGCCGGTCACCATCCGCCTGCTCGACCCGCCTTTGCATGAATTCCTGCCGCACGGCGCCACGGAGCTGGCGGAAGTGGCCACCGTACTGGGCATGGATAGTGCCGCCATCGCCGCACGCGCCGAAGAGCTTGCCGAAACCAACCCGATGCTCGGCCATCGCGGTTGCCGCCTTGGCGTGAGCTACCCCGAGATTTACGAGATGCAGGCCCGCGCCATATTCGAAGCAGCGATTGAGATTTCCAAAACCGCCAAAGCCCCGGTGCCGGAAATCATGATCCCGCTGGTCGGCACCAAGCGCGAGTTGGACATCACCCGCGCCCAGGTGGAGCGCGTGGCCAAAGCCGTGTTCGAGGAGACCGGCAAAACCATCGAATACTCCGTCGGCACAATGATCGAACTGCCGCGCGCGGCCCTTACCGCCGACCAGATCGCCGAGGCGGCCGACTTCTTCTCCTTCGGCACCAACGACTTAACGCAAACCACCTTCGGCCTCAGCCGAGACGATGCCGGCAAGTTCCTGCCCGCCTATGTCGAGCAGGGCATTTTCGCGAAAGACCCGTTCGTCTCCATCGACATTGAAGGCGTGGGTGCCCTGGTGCGCATCGCCGCCGAAAAAGGCCGCGCCACCAAGCCGGGGATAAAGCTCGGCATCTGCGGCGAGCATGGCGGAGACCCCGCTTCCATTGCGTTCTGCGAGTCGGTCGGGCTGGATTACGTATCCTGCTCGCCCTACCGCGTACCGGTTGCCCGTTTGGCGGCTGCGCAGGCAGCTATCGAAGCCAAAGAGACGCATTTCCGCGACAAGTAGGGGCTTCGCCCAGCCGCTCCACCCCGTCATTCCCGCGCAAGCGGGAATCTGCGACTCCCATGGCCTTGGGAGCCAGAGATCCCCGCTTTCGCGGGGATGACGGGAGAGGCGGGGATGACGGGAGGGGGCGCGGGGATGACGAATAATCTCCTAAATCCCGCGCCGGCCGAACATCTTCTCCAGCTCGGCGCGGCTGAGGCGCAGGAACGTGGGCCGACCATGGCTGCAGGTGGCGGCGCGCGGGGTGGCTTCCATCTCGCGCAATAGCGCATCCATCTCCTCGCGCTGCAGCCGCCGCCCGGCGCGGATGGAGCGGTGGCAGGCAAGCCGCGCCAGTGCCGCGTCCAGCCGGGCCTCCAAAGCCAGCGGCGCTTCGGATTCGGCGAATTCCTCGGCGAGATCGCGCAAAAGCCCGGCGGCATCGGGGTTTTTCAGCGCCGCCGGCAGTGCCCGCACCAGAATGGCACCGGCGCCAAAAGCCTCGATCTCCAACCCGAGTCTGGCCAGCGTGTCCGCCTCCGCCAGCAGCCGCACGGCCTCGGAGGGCGAAAAATCAACCACCACCGGCACCAGCAGCGGCTGGGTAACGATGCGTCCTGCCTCGAATTCCGTGCGCAGCCGCTCTTCAGTCAGCCTTTCATGCGCGGCATGCTGGTCCACCAGCACCAACGCGCCATCCGGGGCGATGGCGAGGATATAGGTATCGAGTATCTGCCCCAGCGGCGCACCAAGCGGATGCTCATGTACAGGTGTTGCGGCCGGGGGCAGCGGGACAAAAGACCGGGCGGAAGGCGGAGCGGCCAAAGCCAGTTCGGCCTCGGCAAAGCCGCGCGCCTGCGGAGAAGGAGTGGGCTTGGCATAATCATGGCCGGGCGGCGGCCGGAGCATCAGGCTCGGCATCGCCACCGGGGCATTTGCGAGCAAGACCGGGCGTTCCAAAGTACGGCCAATGGCGCCGATCACCAGGCTGCGCACGCCATTGCCATCGGCGAAGCGCAATTCCGTCTTGGCCGGGTGTACATTCACATCCAGAGCCTCATCCGGAACCGTCAGCCGCAACGCCGCCACGGCATGGCGCCCGGCGGGTACGACATCGCGATACGCCAGGCGCAATGAGAGCCGCAGCAGCGGGTCGATCACCGGGCGGCCGTTCACCACGAAACTCTGCAACGCCATGGTGGCGCGCGACAGGCTGGCCGGGCCGATCAACCCCGAAAGTGTGACCCCATCGCGCTCGGCCTCAAGCGGCAACAACGACGATGCGGTCTCGCGCCCAAACAAAGCGGCGACACGGCCGGCCTCATCCTGCGCGGGCATATCGAAAATCACCCGCTCATCGGCCACCAGCCGGAAGGCGACCCCAGGTGCGGCCAGAGCCAGGCGCCAAACCGCGCGCTCCGCCGCCTCGCCCTCGGCCCGTGGTGTGCGCAAAAACTTTTTGCGCGCCGGGGTGGCGTAGAACAAATCTTCGACAATGGCCCGCGTACCCTTCACCCCAGAGGCCGGGGCAACTTCCCCCACCGTGCCGCCTGCAACATGCACGCGATAAGCGGAGTCCTGCCCCTCCGGCCGGCTGATCAAGGTAAGCCGCGCCGCGGCACCTATGGAGGGCAGCGCCTCGCCGCGGAAACCAAGCGTGGTGATACGTACCAGGGTTTCATCGGAGAGTTTGGAGGTGGCATGCCGCTCCAGCGCCAAAGCCAGCTCGTCCTGCGCAATGCCGCAGCCATCGTCGATGATCTCGATCCGGTCGATACCGCCGCCGGTCAGCAGCACCTCGATGCGCCTGGCCCCCGCATCAAGCGCGTTTTCCACCAGCTCCTTCACCGCCGCGGCCGGACGCTCGATAACCTCGCCGGCGGCAATACGGTTGATGGTCGTCTCGGTGAGACGGCGGATGACTTGCATGGGGGGGTTATAGCACGAAGCTGCGAGTCTTTTCAGCTGCCTTAGCTGGCCGGGCGGAAACTATGGTCGGCGCGGGCGCGGATGTTGAGCAGGCGTACACCCTCCGGCCCGGTGCAGAAACTATATTGCGTGCCGGCGGCGATGAAGATGGAGCCGCCTTCCGCCAGTGCCTGATCGCCCAATGCAACGAGCCCGCGGCGACAAAGAAAATCTCATCATCGTCATGGCTATGCGGCGCGATCAGCGTGTGCGGGTTCAGCCGCATTTCCATCAGTTGGGGCGTGGCCGCATCGCCCGGCTCATGAAAGGCGAGGTGACCCTCCAGTTCCGTCGCGTCGATATGGTTGCGCATGTCGCCCATTTCGATATCGCCGATTTTGCGCCAGGCCAGGGTTTCGGCACGGTGAACACGGAAGCCCATGATGTTTCCTCAAGCATTTTGTTGGTCAGACGACCTTATTCGCTCCAGTGTTGACCGTATCGCTGCCCATGGCCAATCTTCACCGCGAAACGGCCACTGAACACGCATGAAACTTGCTGAGCAACATATCGGGCTGGTGACGATCATCGACCCCGCGATCCGCCCCGCGGCGGGCGCAATCGTGCAGGATTCCTATGATATCGACTGATATCGACGGCCCCTGGCACCATCACGACATGCATCAGCTGCAATATGCGTTCGAAGGCGCCATTACGCTGGAAGATGGCCCGCTGCAGGGCAGAGGGGGGCGCCATCTGCTGCCGCGCAGCCTGGCGGGGTGGATTCCCGCCGGTGTCACCCATCGCGACAGCCTGCACCGCATCCGCTCCGTCTCGCTGCTGCTGGCCCCGGAAATGGTGCCGGACGCCGGCGACCGCGTGCGGATCATTCGCGTGCCGCCGCTGCTGCGCGAAATGATTGCGTCCGCCGTGCAATGGCCCATCGACCGGAATCTGGATGAAACGGGGCTTAGCTTCTTCACTACTTTCGGGCTGCTGTGCAGCAAGTGGATTACCGATGAGGCCGCTTTCACTTTGCCGACCACGTCCGACCCGGCGCTGGACAGTGCGCTCGCCTTCACGCGGGCGCATATGGCCCAGGCCAGTCTGGCGGATGTCTGCCGCGCCGCCGGATTGCCGGAACGCACATTGCGGCGCCGGTTTCAGGCGGAGCTTGGCATGGGGTGGGATGAATACCGCCGCCGCGCCCGGCTGATGGCCGCCATCGAAGCGCTGACCGGCGGTGCGCGCTCCATCGTGCAGATTAGCGCGGATGTGGGTTTTGAAAGCCAGAGCGCCTTTGCGAAAGCATTTCAGCAGCTGACCGGCGAAACCCCGCGCGATTTCCGCGCCCGGGCAAACGGCACGGGTTAACCACTGAGCGCGGCTGGCAGTGTCACCGGCCTGGCCACGGCGCGCGACGCAGGCTCGCCGAGCAGCGGACCCTGCGCCACATGGCAGCCATGGGCGCGCAGTAATTCAAGCTGGGTCTCATTCTCCACCCCCAAAGCCGTAACCTGGAGGCGCAGATTGCCGGCCAGCGAGAGGGTCGCGCCCAGCATCGCCTCGGCATTGCGGTCCTGGCCGAGCTTATGGGTAAAGCGCTGGCCGATTTTCAGCCGCGCCAGGGGCAGATGGCACAGCGCGCCGAGCGGGGCGGCACCGGCCCCGAAATCATCGAGCGCGATCAGCACGCCGCTGTTGCGTAAAGCGTGCAGCAGCCCGGCGGCGTAATCGGCGTGTTCGGCCAGCATAGCCTCGGTCACCTCGACCTCCAGCGCGCCCGGCGCCAGCCCGGTTTTGCGTAAAATAGCCGCGAGCCGCGCCGGCAGATTGATATCGCGGAACTGCGCCGGGCTGAGGTTGATGGCGAGATGCGGCGTGCCGGCGGCCGCTGCCTCCGCACAGGCGCGCTCGATGAGCTGGCTGCCCAGCTCCTGCGCCAGGCCCGCGGACTCGGCAATGGCCATGAACTGTTCCGGCCGCAACAGCCCCTGGACGGGATGCTGCCAGCGCGCGCTGGCCTCGAACCCATGCAGGCTCAGATCCGGCAGATTGAAAGCGGGCTGATAGAGCAGGCGGATTTCGCCACGGGCCAAAGCGCTGCGTAGGTCATCGCGCAAATTCGGCGCTTCGGGGGAGCGTGTCGCCAGTGCCGGGCGCGCGGGTGCGGCATCCTCATGCCGGAACAGATGCAGCCCGGCCGCGTCGGCCTGGGCCCGCGCGAGCGCCACCTCTGCCGCGCGCAGAAGCCCCTCCATATCGGCAGCGTGTTCGGGGAAGAGTGCCAGGCCCGCGTTCAGCTTGATCGTCACCAGCCTGCCATCGACGATGAAGGGTTCGGCGCAGCTGGCGATGACCTGCCCGCCCAGGCTCACCCCCCGGCTCGGCGGCCCTTCGGCACGCAGCAGCAGCGCGAATTTATCGCCCGAAAGCCGCGCCAGCACATCGTCCCGCAGCAGCAGCCCGGTCATGCGCTGGCTCAGCTGCTGTAGCAGCGCATCGCCGGTTTTACGGCCAAATTGCGCGTTCACTGCCTTAAAACCCTGGATGTCGGTCACCAGCAGCGAGACCGGCTGGTTCGGGTCGTGCGCCACCAAAGTGTGTTCCAAGATGGTCTCGAAATGCCCGCGGTTGGGCAGGCCGGTCAGCGCGTCGTGGTGGGTGAGCCGGTCGATCAGCAGCGTATCGGCCAGGCGCTGGGTGATGTCGCGCAGCGCGGTGGCGGTGGCGGGCTGGCCTTCGAACTCGATGGCCTGGCTGCTGGTCTCGACCGTCACCTCGCCCCGGGTGGCGCGCAGCAGCCGGAAACGCGCCAGCTCCGGCCCGGGCGCTTCCAGCTCGGCGCGCAGGGCCGCCACATTATCCTCGCGCGCCACGGTGCAGAAATTCTGCCCCAGAAATTCGCGCTCGCGCACCCCCAGCATCCGCACGAGTGCTCTGTTCATCAGCAGAATCACGCCCTGGCGGTGGATCAGCAGCCCATCGAAACTGGCATCCGCCAGCCCATGCGCCCAAAGCCTGCGGGTGGCTGCCTCGCCCTCCAGCCGGCGGCGGATGAACAGCGTATCCGCGCGCATGGCGACAATGACCCCGGCAAGCAGCAGCAACGCCGCCAGCAAGGTGATCCCGGCCAGGAGGCCGGTATGTGCTTCGCTAAAGAAGCTGCTCAGCGGCGGGAGATCATGCATGGAGGCGGGCCTTTGTGCGATGCTTAAGCGGGGAGAGGTAAATTTACACTGCATAAAAGGGCAAAAAGCTTAACCGGCGCTGAATGGTTGCCAAGCGGTCCTTCACGAAACTTTTTTTCTCTGTAATAACGGAAGCAGCGGTATTTTGGTATTATTTTGGAGCAACGGCGATGCGGATTCTGGTGTTTCAGCATGCGGTCTCGGAGCATCCGGGCAGTTTTCGCGATGTGATGGCGCGCGAGGGCCATACCATGCAGGCGGTGGAGCTGGACGAAGGCGAGGCCATCCCGCCGCTGGACGGGTTCGACATGCTGCTGGTGATGGGCGGGCCCATGGATGTGTGGGAAACCGGCAAACACCCCTGGCTGCATGAGGAAATGGCGGTGATCGGCGGCTGGGTGAAGGCGGGTAAACCGTATCTCGGCCTGTGCTTCGGCCACCAGCTGCTGGCCCAGGCCTGCGGCGGGCATGTGGCGCTCATGGAGGGCAGGCCGGAAGTCGGCATCGCCCAGGTGCCGCTGGTGGCGGACCCGATTTTTGCCGGCGTGCCGGAATTGTGCACATGTTTTCAATGGCATGGCGCGGAGGTGAAGCGGCTGCCCGAGGGGGCGGTGCTGCTGGCCAGCTCGGAGGCCTGCCCGATCCAGGCGTTTCGTTTGGGCGATAGTGCCTATGGTCTGCAATTCCATATGGAGCTGACGCATACCACCGCCGCGGAATGGGGTGCGCTGCCGGAATATGCGGCGGCGCTGGAGCGGGTGCGCGGGCCGGGTAGCCTTCCGGCGATCCAGGCTGAGGTGGCTGAGAATTATGCCGCGCTGAATGCGGCGGCGGATCGGATTTTCAGTAATTTTTTACGGATTGCGGAGGGGGCGCTGGCGGCGGCTTGAATGAGGTGGATGAGCGGAGCAAGTGAAATCTACCCTGATTTGGCAAAAATTCGTGGCCTGCACAGCGGATGAAGCTGTGACGATGATTAGATGTTTGCGTGACGTTATTAGATAATCGTCGGGACGAAGTGACACGGTTGTACAGCAGGCTGCACGGCCGTGTCAGCTCGGCCATTTTCCGGCGGCGGAATTGATGGCTGCCATTTTGAGTATGTCTCGCACACTTGCTGCCAACGCGCGTGCGGCAGCGTTGACGTCCGGCGTGCGCGCTAACATTACGATTTGAGAAGGACGAAGTGGCGGAAGCTCCGGCAGGATACGGAGTTCTGGAAACTGAGCACTCACCATCCGGCCCAGAGGGGCTATACCCAATCCAGCACGGACGGCGGCACCTAGGGCCAGACAGCTGCCGCCGACAAATGCCTCACGCCATGCCAGGCCGGCATGATCGAGCGCATTCAGAGCCATGGCGCGCACCCCGCAGGGTGGGGGCAGCACGGCGAGCGGCACTGGCCCGTTTGGCATGACCCATTCGGCGGGTCCGAGCCAGACTAGCGGGTCTTCGCCGAGAACCTCGCCTTCCGCGCTATTGGCTTCTCTTCGTATGATTGCGAGATCAAGCTCACCGCCATTAAAAAGCTCCCGGACGGCCTGAGATTGGCCAAGCTTCACCGTGATTGTGGCGTGGTTCGGCAGAGCGGCCCGGATGCGCCTCAACACTGTTTCGAGTGACGCGCCTAATGCATGATTCTGCCGCCAATACGAAGAGGCGGACGGCTTCGAGGTCGAGCATCATAGATAATTACTATCATAAGTATACCATATCATAGAATTTATGTGTGTCCGGGATCCAGTTAGATTTTGGGGATCGAAACCCAAACAGGAGACACATGATGCCGACGATCACGATCCGCTACGTTACGCCCGAGGCACGGCCCGAATTGCGCCAGGACATTGCAGCCCTTGCGGCGCGTTTAGGCGCTGAGAAGCTGGGAAAGGACCCCGGCGTTACCGCGGTACTCGTTGAGCCCGCGGTAACGCAAAGCTGGTTCATTGCTGGTAAGCACCTATAGTTAACGGCCGCTGCGCGGCTGCTTTCCGTATACCCCGGCCAGTTACTGGCCCTGGCCTTCCTGCTGTTGCTGCTCCTGCTGTTGCTGTTCTTGTTCTTGCTGTTGCTGTTCTTGTTCCTGCTGTTGCTGTTGCTGCTCCTGCTGCTGCTGCGCCTGTTCGTCTTGTTGTTGCTGCTGGGCCTGTTGTTGTTCTTCGTCCTGCTGGGCCTGCGCTTGCTGAGCGGTGTAATATTGTTCCTGCTGTTGTTGCTTCTCGTCGTCAGCCTTTACCTGGGCGAGTTGCTCTTCCCAGCGTTTTTCGGCATCGGCGTCATGGTTCTGGATGGCTTGTTGTTCTTCTTGCTGTATTTGCTGTTCCTGCTGCGCGTCCTGCGCCTGTTGCGTTTGCGCCGCTGCCGCCTGTTGCTGGTCCGTCCGCGCTTGCGAACTATATGCGGTGCCGGAATTATTGGTGTTGTTGGTATGGTGCCCAGACGTTGCCACCAGACCCGCCACGGCCGCGGCGGCACCAACCAGCAGCAAATCGGTTTGTCCGCTGGTTGCGCATCCGGCAGTGGATAGGGTTAACGCAGATAGGCTTGTTAGCGTAATAAAAAGCTTTGACCTCATTTGCTCTTCTCCGTCGTTGAGGGTATCGCGTTGAAAATACGCCAAACAACAAATTGCGACAATCCAGACAATTGGAGTTACTGTCCCGGAAACAACCGGCTTGTGGACGGTCATTTTTGATGAGAAAAGCGGCAAGCATGACGGTCAAGCCCATATCGGCGGCGGCCGGGGGCGGGTGCGCCGTGCGCTGTATATCGCAGCTTTACCAGGTGCGTTCCGATGGAGCCCAGAACTCAAGGCACTATACGAAAGGTTAACCGCACGTGGAAAAAGCCACAAATGCGCCCTCACCGCATGCGCACGAAAACTCCTCATCTTCG
>JAMFRU010000114.1 GCA_026224875.1 Acidocella sp. | reverse complement strand
GATCAGCGACATCATCAAAGCAAGACCCAAACCAACCCATTCAGCCTCTCCAAATTGAGAAGCCAAATCAGAATCAATGTGAAGCCGTGCCGCAAGAGCCAGGAAAAATCCTAATGCGATTCCCCTGTATGCCCCCTTGGCCGCTTTCACCGTCCCCGGCTGCTCCATTGTTCGTTGGCAACAACTGCTCTAGGCTCCCTCAAACAAATAGGAGGAGCTCTATGAGTAAATTCATGCGGTTTAGCCTGCTGGCGCCGATTGTGCTCGCCGGTTTTCTATGCGTTTCGTTTCCGCGGGGTGCCGCGGCCATTGAGGCGCCTGTCCATGCTAAGAGTGCGGTGGTGGTATCATCCGGCACAATCACGCAAACGGCCTGGTATTATTACCATGGCCGCCGTTATCCGTACCGCTATCATGGCAGGTATTATAACCATCGCTCCTATGGCGGCGGCCGGTACCGTTATTACTAGAACCGGGGCTCGATACCGGACAAGATGAGCAGGCGGTGGAACAGGACCATGATGCGGGGCATTATGGTCCTGTTCCTGTTGTTCGATGCCGCGGCACTTTATTATTCGACGATCCAGCCAACGATCGTTCTGCAGACCATTACAATCCTCTATGTCCTCGGCGTGGCATGCGCTATGTGCCTCCTGCCGTACCGCCGGGGTATGTTGGTTGCGGGTTTTATATCGCTGCTGGTGTTTGCCTGGTATTTGCGGGACCCGCCGCAAAACAACCGCGATTGGGCAGCGGAATATGCCATTCCGGTGACGATCTCGAATGATGGGCCGACGATCAGAATTTCCAACATTCGGGATTTTTCGTACCGTTCACCCACCGACACGATACCGCATTACTACAATGCAGACTTCCAGCTCGATCAGCTCTCATCGGTTGACCTTGTCGCCTCTTATTGGTCAGGCGATGCCATCGCCCATATATTCCTGACATTCGGTTTTCAGGACGGGCGGCATATTGCAATATCCATTGAAACCCGCCGCCAAAAACGTTTTCCCTATTCGGTGATCGCGGGTTTTTTCCACCATTACGAGCTGTTCTATGTCGTGGCTGACGAACAGGATCTGATCGGTGTGCGAACGGACGTCCGGCATGAGCAGGTGTATCTGTACCGGCTGCAGCTTTCACAGCAGAACCGCGATGCGCTGTTTTTGAGTTATGTCAGAAAAATCCAAGAGCTTTCAACACGTCCGGAATGGTACAACACATTCTCCGATAATTGTACCACGGGCATCCTGGCGCGGGCACAGGTACCTGACCGCACGCGGTTTAATTGGCGCATTGTGCTGAGCGGGTATGTGCCGGAATACGCCTATGGGCGCGGACTTCTGAACACGAGTGTCAGCTTTCCAACGCTGCGGCAGCATAGTCTAATCATCCGGCCAAACAATGCCGCGATAACAGCAGACTACTCCCGGGATATCCGGGAGAATCTCCCCTATTATCCCGCCAATTAACCCGGACCCTTTACCGGCTGGCAAGCTCGGCGAGTTTAAGTGACAGCGCTTCGACCACGTTGAGGAGACGGGAAATTTCCTCCTGGCGCAGCTGGTCGATCTTTTCGTGCAGCAGCTCGATTTCCAGCTCGGCCTTGATGTTGATGTTGTAGTCGTTCTTGGCCTCATGCCGGTCGATATCGGCCTGCCGGTTCTGGCTCATCATGATAAAGGGTGCGGCGTAGGCGGCCTGGAACGAGAGGGCGAGGTTGAGCAGGATGAACGGGTACGGGTCCCAATGCTGGATCCAGGCGGTGACGTTGAGGATGATCCAGGCCAGCAGAATGAGGCTCTGGATGATGATGAAGCGCCACGACCCCATGGTGGAGGCGACCTTATCGGCGATGACCTGGCCTACGGTGTAATCACCGGTCGGGTCTTTGGGCCGCTGCTTGCGTTGCAGGCGCAATTTATGCAGCAGCGCGCGTTCTTCATCCTGAAGCCGGTGAGGCAGATCGCGGGTCATGAAACGGTCCTTTGGATCAAACGGGTGGCAGATACTTGCGCCCACCGGCGGGCACGAAAACCATCACGGCCTGCCGGGCCTTGTGCCAGAACGCGGAGAGCAGCAGCAGCGCCGCACCTGCCACAAGTGCTGTATAGGTGAGGTCCTGGCCGATAACGCCGGAGGCCTTCAGCACGGTGGATACGGCGAACATCACATAGCCCAAAGCCGAGACCAGCAACGCCCGGCGGTCCACCAGCAGCGCGATCAGGCCAAGCACCAGATAGATGCCGATGGCGATGAAGGCGTGGCTTTCGTCCGGGTTATTCTGCTGCAGTAGGCCAAGCATGAAGAACAGCGGGTGGACCAGCAGGGGGGCCGCCAGCAAATGCAGCCAGAAGGCGACATCGGTACGGCGCGTGGTGCGGGCGAGGTCCGCCATGTCCCAGCGCAGGGCCAAAGCAAAAATGGCGCAGCCGGCGAAAAACACCGGCCATGGCCAGTGGCGGGCAAGTGCTGGGAACAGCGCCATCAGCACCGCGATGAGGGTGAGGGCGACGGCGGCGGTACCGGCGGCGATGGTTATTGGCACACGGAAGCGGCGCCAATGCGCGTAGGTGGCGCCGGCCATAAGCACGGCGGCCCCGGCCAGGCTTAGAGCCAGGATGGGATTGGCGTTTTGCGCTGCCAGCGAAAGCGGGGCACCGCTGATCTGCCCAACGCCCCAAGCCAGAAACCCGGCCACACCCCCGGCATAAGAAAGCAGGAGCAAAATGCTGGGCAAAGCCATGCGCCGCTGGCGGGTGAAATATTCGGCCAAGCCCCACGAAAGTACGGCCACCACCGCGCTTTTGAGCGGAATGCCCCCGGCGGTGAAGCAGACCGCCCCCAGCACCAGCACGATGGCGATGCTGACAAAAATATCGTTGAACCCGGTGAGCAGGCGGACATATTCCTCGTCCACCGCCGGGCCTGTTTTCTGCTCGGCGACAAAGGCGCGGAATTTATCGGCTTCGGCGCTTGAGAGTTTGCCAGCCGCCACGGCGGCATCGAGGTCTGATTCGCTGTACATGCGCTTGCCCTAGCCGGTTTTGCCCCGCTGAGGAACCTGTGGGCAGAGCGGGAGGCGAAACGGGGCACGAAAAGCGGCGTGTAACATGCTGTACTTAGTCTCCAGCCCACTACCTCTGGTTACCCGATTTTAAGGTAAATCGCTATAAACCACTCACATGGATCAGCATGGCTGGCATTTCTGCCGACAGGAGCATCTGGGACTATGATGCGGGCGGTATTCGCATGGTTGGCGCAGTTCGACCTGCCGCTGCTTTGTCTGCCGCTGCTTTGTCTGGCGCTGGCCACGCTGGCGCTAATGGCGGCAATCTGCGGGCTGCATTTCACCTCGCTGTTCGGCGCCGCCATCATTATTGGCGGCACCGCACCGCTGCAAAGCCCGGGCCGGCTGGCGATATTGGTGGCCGGCGTCAGCGGGGGCATATTGTTTGCCGCCTTCATCGCCGCATTGGTGGACCGCAAGATCGCGCTAATGAGCCAGACGCAGGCGGAGGTGCTGAATTACGCCGCCAACCATGACGAACTGACCAAGCTCGCCAACCTCCGGCAGCTGCGGGCGCGGCTGGTGCAGTTACTGGCCCGCCCCGGCCAGGGGTTTGTGCTGTATTACCTCGGTCTCGATCGCTTCAAGCCGGTCAACAGCCTGTTCGGCCATCCCACGGGTGACCGGCTGCTGGTGCAGGTGGCGGCACGGCTGAGCGGGCTGGTCTCACCCCGGGACGTGCTGGCGCGCCTGGCCGGCGACGAATTTTTGCTGCTGCGCGCACTGCCCGCCGGGGTGCTGCCGGATACGGAACTGGCGCAAATTCTGGTGGACGCCATGGCCGAGCCGTTCACGCTTGAGGAAGGTATTTTGCGGTCCGGGGTAAGCATCGGGCTGGTGTTTGGCGAGGCCGGGTCCGGCCTCACGCCCGAAGCCTTGCTGGCGCAGGCGGATGCGGCTGTTGCCCAAGCCAAACGGCAAGGCGGCGGACGGTTCTGCCTGCATCATCCGGATATGAGCAGCCAGCTCGCGGCCCGGCGGCAGCTGGAGGGCGATCTCGGCATGGCGCTGGCCCGCGCGGAAATGTTCCTGCATTTCCAGCCTTTGTGCGGTGCCAATGGTGTGCCCCACGGGTTCGAAGCGCTGCTGCGCTGGCGGCACCGCGAGCGTGGGTTCATCGGCCCAGCGGAGTTCATCCCCTTCGCCGAACGTTCCGGCCATATCCGCGCCATCGGGCTGTTCGTGCTCCAGGAGGCCTGCCGTGCCGCGATGCGGTGGCCGCCGCATTTACGCGTGGCGGTGAATATCTCCGCGGTGCAATTGGCCGATGATTCGCTGTTCGACTCCATTAAGTGCATCCTCGCCCGCACCGGCCTGCCGCCGCAAAGGCTGGAGCTGGAGATTACGGAGAGCATGCTCATCGAGGATGCCGCACGGGTGAGCGCGCTGCTACGGGCGATGCACGAGTTCGGGCTGAAGCTGGCGATCGATGATTTCGGCACCGGCTATTCCAATCTTTCGCACCTGCGCGATTTCTGCGCCGGCCGCTTAAAAATCGACCGCTCCTTCATCTCGGGCCTGGAGCGCAATTCGGACGCCGCGAGCATTGTGGGCGCGATTACCGGGCTGGGCCATGCGCTGGGCATGCAGGTGCTGGCCGAGGGGGTGGAAACCGAGGCCGAGCTGCGGCTGGTGAAGGCGATGGGCTGTGACGAGGTGCAGGGGTATTATTTGGCGCGCCCGATGCCGGAGGCTGCCATTGCGATCTGGCTGGACGGTCTCCGAACCTCCGCGCGCCAGACATGGGTATTAACCCCCAACTAACGGGGAGCTGGGGCCTCAGGCCCCAGCGGGTCCAGGGCAATGTCTTGGCCTAACCCAGACATTGGATGCAGAGTTATGGATCATCCAAGAATATCCGCGCGACTTCATCTGTTCGTGCTTGAATAACTGCTTCAGTCCATTCGCTATAGCCAAGTACTTGGTTGCTGCGAGGATAATCGGATACGCGAGGCTTAAGATATCTTTTCTTTTTTTCATCAAAGTCCAAATTACTGGCGGCAGAATTTCGACCTTTACTAATCAGAACAAGGTTCCCAATTTTATGAACGAAACTTGCGGTGTTACCGGGTTCTATTGAATCCAGCCATTTGCTTCCCGCTTGTGGTGTTTGAGGAAAAACATGCTCAATAGAGCGAGCAGTAAAATATTTCGGCACATCATGTTCTGAGGTCACAAGCTCCAAGCGTAAAAGAGCATATTTGCAAAAAGTGGCATGATAGACGTCATTTCGTGTAACTGCTTTTATAATCTCTTCTTTGTCGAATGAAATGCTATTTATTACAGTTTCAGCATCTTTTGCTGTCTCGATCGACAAAAGGATTTTTGAATAGGCATCGTATCGTTCATCTTTGCGAATGCCTTGGGCCCATTGGCTTAAGAAGAGCTTTTCAATTGCAAGGCAAAATAAGTAGAACTGTTCGCGCCCAAACTTGCGAGCAAAAGACAAGAGGCAGGCTCGCCATTCCGAAGCTTGGAACTCTGAGTTCATTATAAAAATTAGAGATTGGTAGCGAATCCCAAATTTGTCATCTGTATCGATGTAGGTTTTGTCGATAAAGATATCTTGATAAAGTTTGGTGTATTCAAAAATTAGAGTCGCAAACGGCTCCCCCTTTTTTACCAAGCCGTTTTTGAAGATTCGCTCCTCGAATTCGGTTAAAAGGTCGGCTTTTGGCTTGTCCTTCAGTAGGATCAATCTCACTAAAAAGAAGGTAGCTTCAAAGACATTCTCCCCAACTTCATTTTCAATTTCTTCCCATCTTTGAGCAATTCGATTCCGAACGGTCTCTTGGGGGATTACTTCAGGGGAGATGTTTTTAGATTTGAGTACATCGATTCGTCGCAGTTGCTTACCGCGATCATTTACGATTTCAAAAAGTCTGAATGCTTGCTCAAAACTATCAGCCAAAACGTAGATCAAGATACACTTGCGATTTATGAACGTAACCAACTCTTGGCGTTGTTCTTGATTAAGGTCAGCTATCCGTTGATGAAAAATCTCCGTGGCGGTCACATATCGTTTTTCGGAAATGGAATAATCTTTTGTGTCCCATTTCTTTAACGTGCCCTCTTTTTCAACAACGACAGAATTAAATACGTGTCGATCTTTTACTTCTATGCGGGCGCGCTCAGGAATGCCGTCCAACAAGCGTTTCTGTTGCATGATTTTATCTTGAATATCCCCTTTATATTCGGGATCTTCGATTGCGTCACGCAGGCATGCAAGGAGGATTAAGAGAGAGGTTAATCGTTGTTGGCCATCTACTACGGATGTAGTGTTTCGTCCCTCTTTGTGCAGAACGATGGTGCCAAGAAAGTACTGCGAATTACGATCCGCATCTTTTGTGTCAACGATCAAATCATCGAAATGCTCATCGTCCCAGGAAAAGGGACGTTGGTATGCAGGAATGCGAAAGAACCAGTCCTGTGAGAACAGCGCTCCGATAGTGATGGTATCGGATTCAAACTCTGCCATCGTGACCTCCATGCGTTCTCAATCGTAGGTACGTTAAGGTATTTAGCGAAGTGATCCAAGCCATGAAAAATAAAGAGGCTGGGGCCTCAGAGCCCATCCAAGAAGTTTCTCATGAGAGCTTCCTTGCGAGTCTTCGGAGCATGATTTTGATCATGGCTAGTTTGACGAAGGCGGCGACGCTTTTGATATGGCGTTCGTAGTCCCTTGCGAGACGCCTACAATTGCTGATCCAGGCGAATGTCCTC
>JAMFRU010000113.1 GCA_026224875.1 Acidocella sp. | reverse complement strand
TAGCTACGAGGCAATGCTCGAAGCTTGCAAACAGGCATGGCTCTTCTTGGTCAACGACCCAGCCAGAATCATTTCAATCGGAACAAGGGGATGGGCGTGTGTCAGAGGCTAAGATGACTGGTATTAGAAGACAAAACGAATACAGCCAGGGCCATGAGAACTCGTATAGCGGCGGTCCGCACGTTTTCGTCGAGCTGGGCGCCAAAGAATAGCCGCCATCCACCGCAAGCGTCTGCCCGGTCACATAAGGCGACATATCGGACAGGAAGAACACGATGGCCTTGGCGATGTCCTCAACGGTGCCGCGCTTGCGCATCGGTAGCAGGGCCATCGACTCACGCTCCGCTGCCGGATCGGTAAGGGGCAGCCGCGGCGTGACAATGCCGCCAGGAGCCACCACATTCACTCGAATGCCATTGTCGCCCCATTCCGCCGCCATGGTCTTGGCGAGGCTGATGAGCCCTGCCTTCGCCGCGCCATATGCAGCATGGTTCGGCGCTGAACGAATGCCGTCCACGGAGGCTACGGCCACGATCGACCCGGACGCGCCGCGCTTGAGCAGGCTGCGGCCTACCTCACGCGCGGCGACGAAGAAATAGCGCAAATTGCGGTTATGATCCTTGTCCCAGACCTCGGTCGTCATTTCCACGACCCTTGCCCAGCCGGCCATGCCGACGATTGTCGCCATACCGTCAAGCGGGGCGAATTCCCGCTCGATACGCGCAATGGCCTCGACCAGCGCAGCCTCGTCGGTCACATCGCAGGCCAACGGATATGCGCGAATGCCTTTGCCCTGCACAGCACTTGCTACAGTCTGTGCCCTTTGCCGGTCGAGATCGACAATGGCGACGTTGCAACCTTGTTCGGAAAGAAGGCGAACCGTCGCCTCCCCCATACCCTGGCCGCCACCAATGACAAGTATGTGTTTGCCTTCTAAACCAAATTGAAATTGCGTCATTTTCGACCCTTTTATTTTTTATTGAAGGATGCCCGCTCTATTCGGCGGCCGTCCTCAAAGCCTCATCCAGATTGGCCGCTAAGCGGTCTGCGCCGCGCTTCTTGAGTTCGGGTATGACTTTTGTGCCGAGCAATTCGATCGACTTCATAACGGCCTCGTGCGGTAGATAACCGAAATTGAGATAGCACAACAACTGATCGACACCTGCGGCTTCGTATTTCAGGAGCTTCTCCATGCATTCCTCGGGCGTGCCGACAATCACCATGTCCTCGCGGTCGAATTGGGTGATATCGAAATCGCCGCGGGCATTCTTCTCCAACAACGGAAAGGCAGCCTGTTGCTGTTCCGGCGTGAGATGCGCCATTTCCCATTTCAGGTGAAATTCGGCGAGCCCCTTATACCACCACCACATCGACTCCCAGAGCCTGGTGGTTGGGAAGCTGTCACGGGCTTCGACGCAATGCACAAGCGTATAGGCACCAACTCTATTGGTATGCACACTGGTTAGTGGCTTAGCTGCCTTCTGCGCCTCATGATAGGCGTCGATCACCAGCTTCAATTTATCCAATGGCTGCATGATGCTGAAGCAGAGCAGACCGCAGCCATTTTCGCCGGCCAATTTCGCGCTAGATTCAGTGGATGCCGCGATCCATGCGGGCGGATGCGGGAATTGATAAGGCTTCGGTGTAACCATGCGTTTCGGGAAGTCAAGATATTCAGAATGCTCTTCGTAATATTGCTGCTCCCACATGCCGACCACGGTACGAGCCGCCGCCCTGAGTTTATCCTTGCTGGCCGGAATATCGACGCCGAACGCAATCTGCTCCATCGGTGTCGAACGGCCCATGCCCCAGACCGCGCGCCCACGCGACAAGAGATCCACGGTGGCCACTTTTTCGGCGACGCGCGCAGGATGGATGAACTCATGCGGCATGAGGGACACGCCGAAACCCAGTTTTATGTTTTGTGTGATCTGCGACAACGCGCCCAGCACCACTTCATTGCAGGGCATATGCGAACGGTTTTCACGGAGATGATGTTCAACCAACCAGACGGTATCAAACCCCAGTTTATCAGCCAGAACGATCTGCTCGATATTGTCGCGATAGACAGTGCGTTCCGCGGTGCGCTGCCCCCAAGGGTGCTCACCTGCCCAAGGCTGCGGAACATCAAACTCATATAAAAGACCTAATTCCATTATTCAACCCCTCCCGGCCATCGTTCAATTCGCGTAAAGCTAACGCTGCGGCATTGATGAGGACAAGCAGAAATGCGGCTAAACCGATAAATACGGATATACGGACTTTGAAATCCGTATATACGTATTTTGTTCATTTCAACGCTCTACCGCGGTTGTTTTATTGACAGCGACGAGCCTGCACGTAAATTTGTACTCCGATAGCGCGGCATAACATGAAGTGTGAATAATCACCGCGCGGGAGAAACATGAAATGCTCCACAATAAGGTCCTGCATGCCGATTTGAGCGCGGCGTTCAGCTTGGCCGGCCGTACCGCGGTTATTACCGGCGCAGGCTCTGGTATCGGCCGCGAGACAGCGCGTGTATTTGGGCAGGCCGGTGCACAAGTCATCATCACCGATGTGAATGAGCCCGGCCTCGCCGAAACGTCCAGGCTGGTGGTTTCCGCCGGTACGGCTGCCATCACGCGCCTCACGGATGTCTCCAACCGCGCAGATGTAGAGGCGCTTGGGGATGAGGCACTGGCACTGACTGGCCGGATGGACATCTGGGTGAATTCAGCCGGGATCATTGTTGATACGCAGATTGTCGATGCAACGGAAGCGCAGATCGACCGGATGATCGCGGTCAATCAACTCGGTGTCTACAACGGCTGCGCAACGGCTGGACGGGCAATGATGAAGGCAAAATCCGGTTCAATTATCAACCTTTCTTCCGCAGGCGCGGAATCTCCCGTTCCTGGCCTTTCCATCTACTCGATGACGAAGGCCGCAGTGAATGCGTTAACACGCACGGCCGCAAAGGAATTCGGGCCCTTTGGTATCCGCGTAAATGCCGTCGCGCCAGGCTGGGTCGATACGCCCATGGGTCTGCACCGCCTGGCAGATAAATCAGGTAACATTGACTCTCAAACACGCGAGACATTCATTCAGCAGCGCGCGGGGACTTCCCCGCTCGGGATCGCCGGAACGCCACGCGACATAGCGCTCGCCATTCTATACCTGGCTTCCGATGCCAGTCGTTTTGTCACCGGGCAAATCATTCGGCCTAACGGCGGCATCGCAATGCCATGATTGCACGCCACAGATTTTCGGCAAGGTCGTGGTAGTCAGAAGCGGTGCAACGGGCATACCATTTTCGCTGGCAATGCAGTTTGGCCGTCCGCGGCTCACGACCACCGCATCCAGTTCACGCGCCACGCGAGCACCTGAGAGCGACGTGTCGACAACCAGCGCTACGTAGTTCCGGCTGAATTGGTCGACCATGCCGGATGCGCACGAAGTATACGCCCCATGTGGGTGTGATCCTCCACGACCTTCCGGCCATTTGTCACGCTGTAGTTCGTTTCGTGACCGGCAAATGCAGCTGCATCACCTTCAATCACGCATTACACGACAAGCTCGTCATTTAATGAATGTTGAGCAGGTTATCTGCATCGAGGGGAAAATGCGCCAGGGCGATCTCGGAATTGAGGGTGCTGTCGAATTTTCACGGTGCAGGGTGGAAATCCGCAATTATGAATGGGGCTTTGAATGGAATGGTATGCGCCGCACACGACCGGATATGTATATTTTCGAGCTGAATTTATCTCAAAATAATGCGCTGCCCCCAACTCTCGAGTTTGACCACCCGTCTCCGGGCTCCTTTCAGGCCGGCGATGTCGCCTGCATTTTGCCTCACAGTAAAGTTGAGAGGCATATGGCCTCAGGCTGGCGGCGTGCACTGCTCTGCATGTTCGATCGCGAGTGGGTGGACGATCTGTTGCCTCGGATGATTCGTGAGGGCGTGAGCCACTTGTCGGAAGCCTCTAATCTTGGTCGTCTGGAATGGCTCCTACGCAACATTTACCAAGAAATGCGTCGGGAGCCCGATTTCGGCAGCGCGATCGTGGTCGAGTCCTTTGCGAAAGCTCTCGCCGTTGAACTCACCAGGCGCCTGGTGTCGCGGACGAACGATTCTGGCCTCCAAAAAGGCGGTCTTGCGCTAAGGCGCATGCCCCTCCTTCAGGAACGAATATACTCCAATATTGTCGCCCCGAGCCTCTCGGAGCTCGCTGCACTATGTGGCATGACCGTGCGTCATCTATGCCGCGCTTTCAAAGCTGAAACGGGCTTGACGCCGGGACAATATATTCAGATTGCAAGGACGCAGCATGCCCGAACTCTGCTTTCAGAGACGCTTTTGTCCTTGGCGGAAATCGCCCATCACCTAGGCTTCGCGACGTCGGCCAGCTTTTCGAACGCATTCCAGCGCGCGACTGGATTGAGGCCGCGCCAGATAGAGCGATCGGCCACGCCGACGTTGTCGGTTTAGCCTTTTGGTGTGTCGGCGAGACCAATGTCCGATATTGGAAAGGTTAACATCGCCAATTCATTACGAAGTTAATCATAAACACCTATTTGGCCTATTTTTCATACGCCAAATGTTACAGGCCGCCAATCAGCTGGTTTAGTGGTACACTTTGCAACCGCTATTTATAGGGTTACGAACGTGGCGGAATATGCCAAATTATTGTTTGATTTTTCAAGATTGGGTTTGCCGAAGAATGACGGCTTACGGCGGGCGAGTCAGTTTACGAACGCCTGTTCCGTGGCACTAACAAGGGCTGTCCGTGACTGCGAAGCGTGGTGCATCCCGCATCAATCGCTTCGTCTCTTCCGACCGGCCGGAGGACAACACCATATTTGTGTCCCCGTGATCCACGATTTTTCCCCCCTGCAGAACCACAATATCCTGCGCCACGCTTCGCACGAGACCAATATTATGGGCAACGAAGAGGACGCTGAGTCCGCGTTCTGCTTGCAGGCGGGCTAATAGTTCCACCACGGTCGCCTGAATGGAGACATCAAGCGCGGACGTCACTTCATCGCAGATCAGAAGATCGGGTTGGCAGATCAAACCGCGCGCGATTGCTGCACGTTGCCGTTGCCCCCCGGAAAGCTGCCCGGGCAACGCGTCGATGGCGGCCGCGGGCAGGCCAACCGCGGCCAGCGTGGCCACGGCCTCGCTGCGGGAAACCACCTCCCCTCCGCGTAAATGCCGGGCCGCGACAAGCAGAGACTGGCCAATGGTTCGGCGTGGATTAAGCGAGGCGTACGGGTTCTGAAAGACATATTGAATCCGGCGCAGCTGCTCCCGGAGCCGTTGACGCGCCGTCACTCTCAGCCTCTGTCCGGAAAATAAGATTTCACCGCTCCAAGACGGATGCAATCCCGCGATGCAGCGCACGAGCGTCGTTTTACCGGAGCCTGACTCGCCCACGATAGCCGTGGTGCGGCCTGGGGCGATATCGATGGAGATACCGTGCAGAACTTTCCGGCCATGCCACGCTTCAAGGAACCGCAGGCTGAGCAAGGGCGCGGGTGGCTGGGCCGGACGTGGAGTGGCGGGCAGGAGGCGCGGCCTCGATGCTTCCAACGTACCAGCGCGCAGGCAACTCACCTTATGGTTCGGCCCTGCCTGCACATGCGCCGGCACCTGCGTTGCACATATATCCTCGGCGATCGCGCAGCGCGGCGCGAAGGTACAGCCTGAGGGGCGCGCTGCCGGGTCCGGCGCCTGTCCGCGTAACCCTTCCAGCAATAACGCGTGGTCAGGATCAGGAACGGCGCGCAGCAGCGCATGGGTGTAAGGGTGCAACCTATGGCCGATGACTTGCGAACAGGCACCCGATTCGACAATCTCACCCGAATACATGACCGCAACTTGATCAGCGAGAGAGGCAACAACCGCTAAATCATGGCTCACGTATAGGACTGCCGTACGATGCTGGTGCGCAAGCGCGCGTACCATGCGCAGCACCCTTGTTTGCGTTGTAACATCCAGCGCTGTCGTCGGCTCATCCATGAGGATCGCTTGCGGCTGCGGGGCAAACGCCATGGCAATGGCGATGCGCTGCTGCTGGCCCCCGGAAAGTTCGTGCGGATAGCTTTTGAGAATCCGTTCCGAGTCCGGTAGGCCGACTTCATGAAGCAGATCACGCAGTCTCTCTTCCCGCTTAGTACCGCCCTCACGCAGGCATTCGGAAAGCTGCGTACGAAGGCGCAGGCCAGGATGCAGCGCGGTCGCGGGATCTTGCGGCACATACGTTACCTCCCGCCCGCGCATGGTAGAGAGCTCCCGCACAGGCAAGCCAAGCATGGAAACGCCGCCAATGGAGACGCTACCGCCGGTGATTTTAAGCCCAGATCTGGCATAGCCGAGCAAGGCAAGCCCGGCGGTTGTCTTGCCGGAGCCGGACTCGCCGACCAACCCTAGTATACTGCCAGGTGTGACCGAGAAGGAAATGCCACGGACAATGGGCACATTGCCATCCACCGTGCAGACCGTGAGGTCTTGTACCTGAATACCCGGAGCAGGACGGGTTGTGCCCCCAGCCGGCGGCGGCACGGCTTGCCCGGCGAAATGGCCAGCCATTATAGCCGGCCGCCCGGCTGCATTTGCAAATGGTCCTCTTGCAGCCGCCGCTTGCGCCGGGGGCCATGCGAGAGGCGGTCACTCAGTATGTTGATGCCGATGGACAGAAACGCGATGAGCACGACTGGGGCAACGACCGGCCATGGATTGCTCCCTATGCCGATCTGATTTTCATGTATCATGAGCCCCCAATCTGCCGCCGGCGGCTGCGCTCCAAAACTCAGGTATGAAAGGCTCGCGATCAGAGCGACTGAGAAGGTGAGACGCAAACCCAGCTCGGTGAAAAGCGTGGTTCGCACATTTGGCAAAATATCGATTCTTATGATCTGCCCACGCGGTAAACCAATGCTTTCCGAATATCGCACATAATCCTCACCCACAACCTTCAACGAGGCGGCGCGGATGGTTCTGGCAACCTGCGGCATATGGACGATCGCGATGACAAGGACGACCAGACCTAGGTTTGATCCGGCGAAACTCATGAACAGCAGGGCGAGGATAAGCTGCGGAAATGCCAGCGCCACATCCGCAAGCCGCATGATGAGCTCATCCAGCATGCCCCCCGAAAGAGCTGCAGCGATTCCCATAAAAGCGCCACAGCCAACACCCAGAAACGTGGCAGTGACGGCCATGGCAAGAAAGCGCCAGCCACCGCACAGGACGCGCGACAGCACATCTCGCCCCAGCACATCGCTGCCAAGCAATTCGCCCGGCGATGGCAGCGCGAACACATCATCCACGGAATCCGTAGGTGACTGCGGCGCCAGAAACGGTCCAAAAATAACGACTGCGGCTACAAAAACAACGAGTATAGCCGCAAGAATGATTAGCCAGTCAGCCCGCCGTATCAGATTGCTGATTTTTTTCATCGGTGCCGGGTTCTCAGTTTGGGCGTCAGCAATATTGTGCAAGCGTCTGCTAAAATATTCAACAACACGTAGATACCAGCGAGGATGAGCGTCAAATCCTGAATCTCAGGCAAATCGCGCGAGACCACAGCCTGTACGATTCCGGCTCCGATTCCAGCGTAACCGAACACATACTCAACCACGACAATGCCTCCCGCCAGATAGGCAAGCGTAAGCGCGACGGCCTGGATTGCCGGTGGAAGGGCGCCCGGCAAGGCATGGACGACGAGCAGGCGATGAAGCGATACGCCCTTGAGGCGTGCCATCTCGATATATTCACTTTCGAGTACGTCGATCATGGATCCGCGCATCATCCGGAAAACGTAGGGAAACGCGATTAGAGTAAGCGTAAGCACGGGCAATACCAGGATACGTGGCGTCTCCAGTGGCGAATGACCGGGAGACACCAGCGAAACCATGGGCAACCAGTGCGGAATGGCTAAGGACGAAATGATAATCAATGCAATGCCGACCACAAATTCCGGCAACGCCGAGAGTGAAAGAGCTATGGTGGATAATATATGGTCCGTCACCCGGTTGTGGCGCAATGCCGAAACAATGCCGGCGATCAGTGCGATGGGGAGACTGATAATGGCCGTACAGGAAACCAGAATGGCTGAATTACGAAGACGCCCGGTAATATCATCGGCGATCGGTGCATTCGTTACGAGTGAACGGCCCAGATCTCCATGCATAAGCCACCAAAGCCAGAGTATGTACTGGACAAAAGGCGGCTGATCCAGATGAAGGGCAGCACGCACCGCCGCAACACGGGCAGGCGTTGCCGTTCGCCCGAGGATGGCAACCGCCACATCACCTGGGAGCAACTGAGTGGCGGCGAAGATGACAATGGAGACCAGGAACAGCGTCATCAGGCCGAGAGCCACACGGCGCGACAACATTGCGCCAAGCGTATCGCCTCTGATCCAGAGCCAAGCTGGTATATGATGCATTACCAGCACCCCATTTTCCATCAGGCCAACCAAGCCTTGGTCAAAGAAAAATTACCAAGGGCATAACCTGTCCGGGCTTTGGGCAGACCCATTACATTTTCCGCCAGAAGATCGACAATGCAATTATAGGACGGAATAATATAGGTGCCGCGTTCGAATTCGATTTGCTGCAATTGGTGGATCATCTCCGTCCGTTTGTTGAGATCGACGATGCCCTTGGCTTCGTCATAGATTTTGAAATATTCCGGGTCTGACCAGTGCGTTTCATTTAGGAAGCTTCCCGGCAGGAAGGAAAGAGGAGCCTGCCCCATGATGGGGGCATAGTAGAAAAAATCCTGAGAGAGAGGGACTTGGGTGTACATGTTGTCCGAATAAGCGTTGGGATCGACCTGATTGACACGGACATTGACACCCACTTTGGCGGCCTGCTGCGCAAAAACCTCCGCCATTGTGATGATGCCATTCGCCATGTCAGTCGTTGTCAGTTCAAGGGAGCTGACATCGGCTTTCTTAAGAAGATACCTTGCCTTATCAAGGTCCTGTACCCGGACAAGCGAACTGTCGAATGACGGATCGTACTGACCATAAAGATCATTCGCGACGGCGCCATAACCAGAAAGCGTGATCTTCACGAAGCGTTCGCGGTCTATCATTAACCGCAACGCCATACGAACATCGGGATTGTTGAAAGGGGCGACATCAGCTCGCATTGTAAACGGAGTGATCTCCGAAGGGTCGGACACCAGCGCCTTGATGGCCGTGCTGTTTTTAACCTGTCTAACAAGGCTCGCTGGCGCGTTGGCAACGGCATCAACCTGGCCGCCCTGCAGGGCGTTGAATGCCGCCAGATTATCTGTGAACTGCTCTTGCAGAATGAAACCGTCGAGATAGGCCGGACCACCCCAGTAATCGTCGAACCGGACGAATTCCGTCTGCTGGCCGGGGATCATGTTCTTGAACTTGAACGGGCCCGCCCCCACGGGTTTCTTAGGATCGTAATCCGCTGGAACGATACCGGCCATGAGCGGAAAGGCGATCACATCCCGCAACACGGCATAGGGCGTCTTGGTTGGAATACGAAGTGTGCGCTCATCCAGATAGCTGATCCCGTTGAGATCAAGCGGCGCCAGCGCCACGGCACCAACCGTCGGCGACTTTGGATTGCATACCCGGTTAAAAGTTGCCGCAACATCCTTAGCTGTCACTGGCCGGCCATCGTGGAATTTGGCATCACTCCGTATCCGGATGGTCCAAAACATGGCCCGTGCGTCGCACTCCATTATTTCCGCCAAGGCGTTCACAACCTTTGCATCCGGTGTCATCGCGACGAGACCGTCGTAAAGCGACATGATGCGATACACGTCTGGCTGGGTCAGCGCATTATGTGCGTCCAGCGTGTCAGACGCGGTGCCGCCGGTAATGGCGACACGCAGAATGCCGCCTTTCTTAGGCGTAGCCGTCTGCGCTCCCGCATGAACGAGGTCGCCTCCCATCCACTCCCCAGCCACGGCCGCGGCGCCTAGCGCGCCGATCCTCAGCAATCTCCGCCGGGAGTGTTGAAGTGAGCTCGGCGCTGCTAACGGCGTACGAAATTCATCCATCTTATTTGCCCTAACCTCAGTCTCTGTTTTCAGCTCATTGCAATCTCGCGGCGAATCTGGCGCCACATATAAAACCCAGAACAGTAAAACCAGAAGACCTTTGCTTGACGTTCACAAAGATCATCTGAACCAGAATCGTGCCCAACATATTCAACGCGCCCGGAACTTAAAGCCGCGAGCAATCACTGGACCGCCAATTATGCATTGCCGGGCTTTCACGTACGATGTGCCGCCCCTCAAACGACGCAACGGCCTTAATAAAAAGGCGGCGACCGCATAAAATCGGCATAATCAATCACAGCAACTCCGCCGAGATATGATAAAAATTTTCCTCTCACAGTTTTTCTTAGTCGCGATTTAAAGTCAATGTTATTTTCCATTTATTGATGATGATTTTTTTAATTTCTCCCTGATTATGCATACTATTTTTTGATCTCTGGTTGGTCTAACTTGACCGCCACGGTTACATGGTTGCACCATAAATAGCCACATGCCGACGCCACCGGCTTTCCGCTCAGAAAGGACATTCCATGACTCGCACATTGATCCGTGCATCCCATATAATCGCCTACCAAGACGGGGGGCATCGGCACCTGCGTGATGGCGTCATCGTCATCGAAAGCGGCGTCATCGTCTTTGTCGGTCATAGCTATGATGGTGAGGTTGACCAGACCATGGATGCCGGTGGCAAGGTTGTTACACCGGGTTTCATCAATACCCATGCGCATCTCTCCGAATCGCCGCTCGACAAGAGCTTTGTCGAGGATCGCGGGCCGCGACAGTTTTATCTATCCGGCCTCTTCGAATTCCTAACCGCGCGGGACGGCGCCATTACGGATAATGCACGCCGGGCCTGCATCGCTTATTCCATGCTTGAACTGCTCCGGACCGGCACGACGACCGTCATGGAGATCGGCTGGCATGGCGATGTTGTGGCGGAGCACGCGGAGCGTTGTGGACTCCGTGCCTATATCGGCCAGGGTTATAAGTCCGGCCAATGGCTGACCAAAGATGGCCGCTCAGTTCAATATGAATGGTTCGAAGATGACGGTGCCGCCGGCTTCAATGAAGCGGTGTCGCTCATTGAGCGCATCGAGGGCCGCGCGAATGGACGAATCAAAGGTTACTTGACGCCGATGCAGGTGGATACATGCTCGGAAGCACTTCTGCGCCGTTCGGCGGATGCCGCACGGGACATGAAAGTACCGCTTGCGCTTCATGTTTCTCAGTCAGTTCCTGAATTTATCGAAATGACGAGACGCCACGGCTGCACGCCGATCGAGTGGCTCCAAAAGATCGGCTTTCTTTCCGAACGCTGCGTGCTTGGGCATTGCATCATTCCGGGAGAAAGCTCCTGGGCCAATTACCATGCCGACGATATTGGCATTCTTGCTGATACTGGAGCCAATGTTGCTCACGCTGTCTGGGTTTTCGCACGCCGCGGCATCGCCATGGAAAGTTTCTCCCGCTATTTGAAGCGGGGAGTAAATATGACCATTGCAACCGACACCTGTCCGCAAAGCATGATCGAGGCGATGCGCTGGACATCCGTCGTATCTAAAATCGCCGACCGGCAAACGCAGATTGCAACCGCCGCCGATGTATTTAACGCGGCGACGCTGAACGGCGCGCGCGCCCTGGGTCGGGATGATCTCGGGCGTATTGCCGCCGGCGCCAAGGCTGATCTTCTGATTTGGCGCGGTGATGGCCTCTTCATGACGCCGCTGCGCGATCCGATCCGCAATATCGTCTTCTCCGCGACTGCTGAAGATTTGGAAATCTCCATCATTGACGGCCGCATCGTAATGGAAAACGGTATTGTGCCGGGCTACGATTCTGAAAAACTAAGCCGGGACGTACAAGCAGGTGCCGAAGCCATGTGGTCCGGCATGCAATCCCGTGATTGGGCCAGACGCGATATTGAGCAACTCTCTCCCTCAAGCTTTCCGCCGTTCCGTATCTAAACGGAGAGATTTTTTCGGCAATGCGCCGCATGATCGGCCATGATCGCGGGCGCTATCCGTCACGCATGCGGTGCTTCAGCACTTTCCGTGTCGGTACGGGCCCTTGATTTCATCAAAGGCTGAATATACCGGCCAAAATCGTCAATGCCCTGCACGAAATCATCGAAGGTCAGCATAACGCCGCCCACCCCAGGCACCGTATCCAACTCATCCAGCATACCCGCTACGCTGGCATAAGAGCCGATCAGCATGCCAAACCCGTGCGCCACAGCAGTCGGCGGGAAAGAGTATTGGTGTACATTGGAGTCCGCCCGGGGGTCAGCACCAGAATGTTTCGCGAGCCATGCCAACGCCTCGATATCCGCACCCGCCTTGTAATGCTCCCATTTCGCGAAGGCGGCTTCGTCGGTTTCACTGGCGATCACCATGAACACCGCCAACACTTCCACCTTGCGCCCGGCGGCAGCGGAAGTGGCTTGCACTTGTGCCGCCATTTCGCTCAACGCCAATGGTGTATTAATCCCCTTGCCGACGCAGAAATTATAATCCGCATATTTTGCCATGAACTCCAACCCGCGCTGGCTCTGTCCAGCGCAAACGATCTTCGGCATTTGCGAAGGTGCGGGTGCCAGCCGGCAGTCGTCCATTTGGAAAAATTCGCCTTTGAAATCCGATCGTCCGGTTTCCCACAACGCCTTCATGATCTGTGTATATTCTTCCAACTGATCATAGCGGCGGGAATAATGCGCATCGCCCGGCCACAACCCCATTTGCGAATATTCTGGGCGCTGCCAGCCGGTGATCAGATTTATGCCAAAACGGCCGGGGGCGATGGAATCTATCGTAACGGCCATGCGCGCGGTGAAAGCCGGAGGCAGGATCAAGGATGGCGCGGTGGCAAAAAGTTCTATGCGCTTTGTCACCGCCGCCAGCCCCGCCATCAGGCTGAAGGATTCCAGATTATAATCCCAGAACTCCGTCTCGCCGCCATAACCGCGCAGCTTGATCATGGCGAGCAGGAAGTCTAAACCATAATGCTCCGCCAACAGAGCCACTTGCTTGTTCAGCTCGAAGCTCGGCTTGTATTGTGGTGCGTTTGAGGAGATCAGCCAGCCATTATTGCCGATGGGAATGAAAATACCGAGCTTCATTTTAGCGATCCTGGTTCAATAACGATGGTGAATGATTCTGAACAATCAACTGCACAGGAAACGCTCCGCCGCGCTGGCCAAGATCTGGCAGCACAGGGCGAGATCCTCGTCCTTTGTGTTCTCGGTCCAGTGATGGCTGATGCCGCCGATGCTGGGGGTAAACAGCATGGCCACCGGCATCTTGCGGCCGATATATTGCGAATCATGCCCGGCACCGCTCGGCATGCGCTGCCAAAGCCCCGGCGTGTGCTGTTCCGCCGCCGCTTCCAAAGCTGCAAGCATCACGGGATCGCACATGATGGGCGTGGCCTTGCCCATTACTTCCAGCCGCGCCTGGCAACGCTCATTGCGGTTGCTCTCCTGGATGAGTTGCACCAGCGTTGCCTCCATCCGCTCCAACACCGTTATCTCGAGGTCGCGGAACTGGAACAGAATATTCGCCCGTCCGGGGATGATGGAGGGGGCGCCTGGTTCGAGTGCGATGCGCCCAGTGGTCCAGGTGGAACGCGGCCCGCAGACGTGCGGGAATTCGCGGTCGATGGAAGCCAGCAGCCGTACGGCGGTGAGGCCGGCATCGCGCCGCTCGGCCATGGTGGTGCCGCCGGCATGGTCCTGCTGGCCGTCGATCACAATGCGGAACTGCCAGATCGCGACAATGCCGGTGACGGCACCGGCGCGTAGCCCGGCCTGCTCTAGCTTTGTGCCCTGCTCGATATGCAGCTCGAGGGCACCCTTGTGCCGCCCGGGTTCCAGTTGCATGCGTGGCTTGCCCGTCAGACCGGCATCCGCCAGCGCCTGGCGCAGTGGCGTACCATCCGTGCGGTTGCGGGCCTTATCAATCTCCTCCTCGCTCAAATCGCCTATCAGCGAGCGGCTTCCCAGGAAGCCGCCCTCGAAATGCCCTTCCTCATCAGCATAAGCGCATACGTCAACTGGCAGGCCGGCGCGGGCGAGGGCGAGGGCCGCCACCACGCCCAACGCGCCATCCAGCCAGCCCGCGTAATTCTGGCTTTCAATATGGCTACCGGCAAGCAGATGCGGCCCCTCTCCTTTGTGCCGGCCATACACATTGCCAATGCCATCGATGCTGGCCTCCAACCCAATCTCGGTCATTTTCCGCATGAGCCAGGCGCGGGATTCCATATCCTGCCGGGAATAGGTGGGGCGGTGTACGCCGGTCTTGTAGGCGCCGATCTGCCGCAGCTCATGCAGATCGCCGAGGAATTTTTCCGTATCGGTGGTGGTCACGTTGCGTTTACCCTAAATTGATCTATCTGGTGTGAGTGCAAAGCAGAACGCGTCCCGCCCGTGCGGGCTGGCCGGCATCATGCGCGATAGGCGAGGGCCGCTGCATTTTTCTCTCCGTAACTCGTGAATGTGAACTTTCGTCCACGAACGGCCTCCAAAGCCTTGGCAGCTGTTAAGGCTAAAACATGATCATGCTAGTGAAGGCATGCGCGGCGGCACATATCCCAAAACATGAACAGGTGATGCCCCGGAGCGGCTAATGCTCGCTCGAAATGGCGCGCTTGACGGCATAGAGAAGCTCTTCTGGCACCACGTTCCTGTTCCACACCATCACCAGCCGCTGCATATGGTCCGGCGCCAGATTGATGCGGCGCAGATTGAAGGGAAGCCGGTTGAGCAGCACCTCCGGCAGGATGGAAAGATAGCCGTGGTTCGCTACCAGATTTATGATGACCGGGAATGAATCGATTTCCACGAGCGAAAGCTTCGTGGCGGCCTGCGCACCGACGGTCCGTTCAATATATCGCATCGCCTCCTGACGCAGGCCATTTTCCAAGCCGGGCAAGGCAATTCTGGAACTGCGCAGCAGATCTCTGGGGGCGGCATCGAGTGGCATCACGTCAGGATGCCCTACCAGCGTCAACGGCGTGGTAAGAATCTCCTGCCAGCTAAGCTCATCCGGAATCTTGGTGCGGTCCACCACGACGAGATCGAAGCGGCGATTTTTGATTCCCGCCAGCAGCTGGTCAGTGCTGTGATTGGAAATAAAGAGCGAGTGTTGGTTATGCCTGTGTGCCCAGAGCGCCGTTAGATTGGCCAGCATGTGCGCGATGCTGCTTTCATGCCCCAGTGGCATGCCGGTACCAATACGCCAGCCCCGTACATCGCGGCTGAATTTTTCAGAAGCTGCGCTCGAGAGCGCCAGCCAGCCTTCGACGATCGCCTCGATCAGCGGCTGCATCTGGAGCCCGGCGGCGGTAAGGGCGGCGCCCGAGGCGGTGCGGAGAAACAGCACCTCGCCGAGCGCGCGCTCAAGCTCGCTCAGCTGCCGGGTGAGCTGGGGCTGGCCGATGCCGACATGCCGTGCCGCGGCCCGGATACTGCCTTTCTCCGTGGCCACGAGGAACCGCCGCAGACATTCAATGGTCACGAAGGGCGGTAACCGCGCCTCGCCCAGTGATGTTCTAGTGAGGGCCCGGATGCTTTGGCAGATAGTGCCGAGGAGATGGGCACGGCGCTTGGCCTCCAGCGTGGGCACGATGATCTGCCCCTCGCGCTTGAATAAAGGCGTGGCCATGGCTGATTCGAATCGCGTGAGCGCCGCGCTGACTGTTGAGGATGACAATCCGAAATTGCGGGCCACGGCGCGAAGCCCTTTTTCGGCTAGGATGGCATCGACGAGGGTAAGAGTGCGAATATCCATGCATACGGCTCTGTTTAGCTGAGAGCTAACAACTTAGCTGAGAGCTAACAAAGCAAGATCCATGCCATGGAATATTGCCAACGGCTTGGCTTATCCTGCCAGCAACCACTGTGGCAAGGCGCCATCATCTGCGCAGGAAATAGGCTTCCCACCCGCACAAAACTCCCGATCATGCCTGAAGCTGAAAACACACCAAGTGGCCCGAAGTAACGAACGGCCCGGAATTGTACCTCGCCTTTATCAACCAAAGACAGCTACGTTTGATTTGATTGTGATACCTCCTTGCCTGGTGCGCCGTAGCTGGCGGCCGACGATGGAGCGGAACGCGGCTGGGAGCTGAAGAGCGGTTGGGGTTCTGTCCCAGAGGGTTCTAATTTTGCTTCGCCCCTTGCGGGTTTTGGGAGAGGTTATTCGAAGAACTCGCCCGGCGCGGAAGATCGACTGACAAGCAAATGATTGATTCTACTCACATTAAGGCGCACCGCTCGGCATCGGGCGGAAAAGGGGGGAGCAAAATCAGGCGATTGGTCGGTCGCGAGGCGGGCGCAATACGAAAATCCATGCAATTGCAGATGCTAAAGGACGTCTTCTTTCCCTCACCCTAACGGGCGATGAGGCGCATGACCGCCCAATTGCCGAACCGTTGATCCAAACGACCAAGAAGGCCAAGAAATTCCTTACCGACAAAGCCTATGACAGTGCCAAACTTCGGAAGTCTCTGAAAAAACGAGGTACAAAGCCCGTCATTCCCAATAAGTGCAATCGCAAGCAGCCATTCAGC
>JAMFRU010000112.1 GCA_026224875.1 Acidocella sp. | reverse complement strand
CTATCCCTCCACAAGGGCCGGTGCGGGGCAAAGGGGCGCAACAAGGGTGGGCAGGGAGTATCATTTCGCTAAAGAAATGGACTTCTAATCTTGAGGCCGATGGTTCGACTCCATCAGGGCGCGCCAGTTTTTCAATGGGTTATGTGGTGATATGCGAAGGGCTGGTCACTCTGCATCTTTTTTCCAGTCACCCTATGTTCTTCGTTTGTCGTGGACATATTGCCTCATCTCATTCGAGAGAGGATCGCGCTTTCGTCAGTTCGCCTCACGACTCCGCGGCTCAGCAGGATAGAGCATTTTTTAGACCCGGCCATCCTGCCGTATTGATATAATTTGGCTGTAATCCTGGTGTTGCATTGGTGGTAAGCTTACCGCTTCGCGGCTTTTGCGGGCGCGTTCCATTGATTGCCAATGCGGCTAAAGCCCTATAAAGCTGGCCAAGTCCGCGGTGCCCTGGGGTTCTGCGGGCGGTTTGTTTGGTGGAAATGTCTGCGTAGCTCAGCAGGATAGAGCACAGGATTCCTGGTTTTTTAATTGGGCGTCGTACATGGAAACGGTGCGGCGGAACCGCTCAAAGTCGGGGAACGCTACGGTGTACTTGCACCTTGCCGATCCCGAGCCAAGCCCTCTCCGAAAGGAAGGGAAGGTGTAGAGACTGGATGGGTGGCACCTAAGGGCTTTGGCCTATGGTGAAGGGACAGTCCAGACCACGAACGCCCGGTGGGCGGCGGCTAAAGCCGAAGTGGTATGAATCCTGGGGCCGTGGGTTCGAATCCCGCCGCGGACGCCACTCTCGCAAAGTTCGCCGACCAGGTGGCGCGCCGGATGGTTGAGTTGCGCACATTACCGACGGCCTAGCGCGCCTGCCCGATAATTTCTCTCGGCCGGGTAAACCCACGGATAACGCGTTCATCGAAGCCTTCAACGGCCGCTTCCGGGCGGAGTGCCTGAACGCTCACTGGCTTCTGACGCTTGCCGACACCCGGGGAAAGATGGAGACTTGGCGCGATACTACAATGAGGATCGGCCGCATGGTGCAATTGGCAACGTGCCTCCTATGGCCGTACTAAAGCCATCGGCGCTACCAGCCCGCCGGTGGCCGAAGGCCGGAAACTCTAGCTTCCGGTGGTCCAAAGATGGGTAGCGGCTCAATCCGTGCAATTAACTATATTCGAAATGGATCAACCATCGGGAGATTGCCATCCGCACTTACTCCGCCAATCTCTTCTAACATGCGCTCAACCTGCTATCGCGGCCGGTCTCGTGCCAACAGTTTGGTTCGCGAGCGTGACCCAGGCGGCGGCGGCCTGCGAGATATATCCCTCCCGCCGCCAGGCGAGTGCCATTCGCCAATCGATTCGGGGTTCGCGGAGTTCCAGCAGCCGCACCGCACCGGTATGCACCATTTCGGCGACCATGCGCGGCATAAATGCGACCCCGAGACCGGCCTCGACCAGCTTATAGATGAAGCTGATCTGCGTGGATTGCGCGGTGACATGCGGCGCGAATCCGTTACGGCGGCAGGCTTCGGTGATGAACCCGTTCAACGCGAATCCTTCTTCATAGAGGATGAATGGAAGGTCTTTGAGCTCACCGAACGTGATCATTCCATCCGCGCCGCCCGGCAAGGAGGGCGGTAAGAGCGCTACCAGCGGCTCACTACGTAGCTCGTGGTAATCGAATTCGCTCGCGAGTGGAAGAAGCAGGCCGGCGAGGTCGATATCGCCTGTCCGCAGCAATGCTTGCAGCCGGGCGCTGCCATGCTCGACCATCTGGATGTCTATCCCGGGGTAAAGGGTTCGGTAGGCCGCGAAGACAGGGGCAAATAACGCGTCCCCGCCGATTGCTGGAACCCCGATCCGCAATATGCCGCGTTTCAAACCCTGTAGCGCTTCGAGGTCGGACACGAGATCATCGCGGATCGAAAGCATTGCCAAGGCACGCTGATAGACGATTTGCCCTGCCGGTGTCGGCAGCGAGCGGTGGCCAATCCGGTCGATCAATTGCAGACCAAGCTCTTCTTCCAGAAGCTTCACGGTCTTGCTGATGGTCGATTGCGTCGCGAACACGGCCTTGGCGGCTTCAGTGAATCCGCCGCGCCGCACGACTTCGACAAAGGCTCTCAACATCCGCAATTCCATAACTATTCCATATACGACTGGATTTCATTCAAACAAGTCATTTTGTATATGTTGCACTGCAGCATATACTGCAACCTTATTTTGCGAACGGGCCGATAGATCAAATGGCTAAGAATCTCCTCCTGATGGGCGCGATCGAAGGCATCCGCAGATTGCGGGTAGCGCCCGCTCTGCGTGCCTGCTTCGCGCCGCTCGCCCGGCTATTATCCCGTGTTGCGCGCTTCCTGGAGTTCCATTCCGTCGCGCTGACGCCCGAGCAGATCGGCCTGGTGGAAGGGGTGCGCGCGGCGGCGGCGGTGGCGTTGATGGTCGCGATCGCCTGCTGGGCACATCTTCCCATTCTCGGTTGGGCAGCGTTCGGCGCGTTCTGGACCTGCCTCGCGGATCCAGGCGGGTCCGGCCGGGAGCGCCTGCTCGCGATGGGCGGATTTGCCGTGGCCGGAACGGTGATCGCGCCCCTATCTGCAACGGTGGCGGGTTTGGGATCGCCGTTCGCGGCAGCGTTATTATTTGTTCTGGTACTTGTCTGTTTCTTGAGCCGCGTCTGGGGGCCTGGTGCGGCGCAGGCCGGTGTGCTGGCCGCCGTGGTGGCCGTCGTCGCGGTCAGCTACCCGCGCTCGCCACTGGAAAGCCTGGAACTTGGCGGCGTTTTTCTCGCCGGCTGCGCCTGGGCGCTGGTCCTTTGCCTGGTGCTGTGGCGGACCCATCCGCATGATCCCGCCCGCCGTGCGGTGTCCGCAATTTATACCCGGCTCGAAGATATGCGTTTCGCCCTTACTTTGCCGGTACGGGAAAAGGCATTGCATGCCCGCGCAGCGGCGCATCGCCGTTCGGTACGGAATGCCATCGAGCGTGCGCATGGCATGCTGGCCCGGCCGCCCGGCGATGCGGGGCACGGCTATCTGGCGGCGGGGCTCGATGTGGCGGAGCAGAGCTTCGCGGCCCTGATCGCGATCGATCATTACACGCATGGCGGCGTACCTGAAGCGGACCGGCAGGATTATTCCCGCACGATGGCGGCGCTCAAACAGATGCTTGCCGAGCTACGGCACCAATCCGGCTGCCGGAGGCCAGATGGAAGAAAGCTGGCGGCACTGGCCGAATGGATGGCGGCAGGCCCTGAGGCTGGTGGCCGCTTCTTCTCCGAAGTGATGCTGCAATCCGTGGCGGCACTCCACGCGGCGGCCCGGCAATGGCCGCCTGAAGCCGTGGCGCCGGCGCGCAAGGCACGGCAGGCCGCCGGGCAGATGAGAGCCGAACGCCGCTTGACGCGCAGGATCGGGCGGCATGCCCTCCGGGCGGCGATTGCGGTGGTTCTCGCTTATGCGGCGGCGCAGGCGCTCGGCCTCGCGGAATCCTACTGGGCGACGATGGCGACCGTTGTTGTTCTGCAGCCTGCCGCTTCGGCAACCTGGCGCCGCAGCGCGGAGCGGATACTGGGAAGCATCGGCGGCGGGCTTATCGCCGCTTTGGGCGCGGCGCTGCTTGCGGCGCCTGCCGGGCTTCTGCTCGCGATCTTCCCAGTTGCCGCGGCGGCGATCGCGTTGCGATTCGTGAACTACACCTTGTTCGTGATGTTTCTCACCCCGCTTTTCATCTTCGTTGCCGAGCTTCTGCAGCCCGGACATGGCCTGGCCTGGGCCCGGGCCACGGATAACGTCGTCGGATCGTTGATCGGCGCCGGGGCTGGCCTGCTTTGGCCAGAGCAGGTGAAACATGAAATGGGGCAGGTACTGGCGAAGGCGGTTGCGGCGAATCTCGCTTATGCCGAAATAGTGACGCGAGATGCGGGACGGCACGATGGCGAAATTCTCGGCGCGCGCCGGGCGGCGGGGATCGAGAGCACGGCCGCGGAGACCTGCAGGCAACGGCTGACTCTGGAGGGCCGGCGCTCCAGCGCACATCTGGATGAAGCCGCTGCCGTGCTGACCGCCTTGCGCGATCTTGCAGGCATGGTCACGGTTGCGCGGCTTGCCGGAAGCGGCGGCGAGGACGGCCACAGCCGGAACAAGGACGTCCAGCGTCTCAAAGCTTGGGCCGATTTTGGGCCCGGTGACGCTTCTGCATCCAAGAGCGCCGATGATGATTTCTCCCGGAGTATGCACGGCCTTGACGACGCCCTGGCGGCCTATCGTGCCGCCATATGAAAATGGTATTTTTCTGAAGAAAAGAACCAAGCAGACCTCCGTCAATATGGGGCTGGGGCGCTAGCAGGCTGCGGAAATTCACCACCCTTTGGCGGTGAATGAGCTTTCGTCTCCGTTGTCAAAACGGGTTTCGCCGATGAGGGTGCCGTTTTCCTCGAATTCACTCCATGCTGATGAGCCGATCATCAACCATTCAAGATCAGCCTCCGTGGTGAGTGCGGCTAGAAACTTGTCCAGGGGGCCGCGCTCTATCCAGCGGTAATAGCGGCGTTTTACGGCCTGATGCTCGCCAAAGCGTTCCAGCAGATCGCGCCATCCACAACAACGCATCAACAAAGTGCCGGTTGTCGCAGCGCGGGCCGCGCGCACCAGAGCGGCCACCGGGAACCACCTCTCTCAACCGATCCCATTGATCCTCGCGCTGCGCGTCAACATCCTGGTCCATCAAGCCAATCCTCAAAAATCAGCCTTGAACGAAATTTTTAACCGCGCCGGCATCCCCCAGGAAAGTAATTCAGTCACTACGGCCTAGGGCGTAGTGACGAATTATTTTCTGTGGGGATTCCGGCGCGGCCGAAAGTTTGATTTAAGGCTGATTTTTGAGGATCGGCTTGATGGAACGGGATATTGACGCGCTGCGCGAGGATCAATGG
>JAMFRU010000003.1 GCA_026224875.1 Acidocella sp. | reverse complement strand
CTTCAATAAACTCAAACAATTCCGCCGCGTCGCAACCAGATACGACAAACTCCTCGCAAACTACCGAGGCTTCGTCATCCTCGCCGCCATAACAATACTGCTCAAATAATTCGTCACTACGCCCTAGAAAGACTGCCAGACGGCCGAGGTCCTTATAACCGTCAGCTGGCCGCCCCAACGGTTTCTGCGCGAATGTGGCGGCTAGCTCTTCGGGCTTGTCCTTAAACCGGTTTTCGTAGCTTGGGTGTTAATTTTCACTGAGAACTGACCCATGAGGGCTGCTGCAATACTTGTCGGACCTTCAGCCCGTGCCGCTGGTACCGGCACGGGCTAAAACAATTTTATCGGCGCCTACTCGCCATGCGCCTGGCCGTACGCAATCCCTTCCTGCACCTGCTCGATCGCCTCGGCGACCAACCGCCGCGCCTTCGCCGCGTGCCCGCCTTTATCCTCCGTCACGTTGTTCAAATTGCCCTGAGCGCTCTGCAGCGCACTCAGCGCGCCGTCCATTTGCGGCTGCCCCGCCTTCGCTACCCCGGTACCCAACCCTACCGCCGCCGCAACCATCGCAATACCCAACATCCGGGCAACATTAGTCTTGAAAATCGACATGAAGTCTTCCCCTTATTTTATATTTCGAAAAATGACGCGAGCACCCCGGTTAAGCCCGAAGCCGCGCGTCAAAACAAACAAAATGACCGCTCCAGAGGATCTTGGCAATGAGGAAATTGTAACGTTTGCTGACGCTCTTGGCGTCGTCCCCCCGTCAGTCCCCCAGCCAGCCCAGTGTGCAGCCGGCCGGCATTCGTTAAACCAAAAATGCGTAACAATTTGATACTTTGCGCTTCACTGAACCGCGACGACGACCGGTTTTGACCGGGCACCGGAAAAAGGTGAACCCGCTTCGAATACATGGCGCCCGGGTATCACTGGCCATTCCACCGTGTCGCTGGTTTTGGCCATCTGGTAAGGCTGGCCATCGACATACCACTCCACCTGAGCTGTGCCGTTGACCGGGGCAATACGCAGCGCCAGCACGGCCAGCCCCGGTGGAGTGTCAGGGTTGAGGATGTAGGTGGAGTGATCCAGCGGTGCGGTGATACGAAAACGCACCACTGGCGGCGGTGGTGGCGCCGGCAGTGCCGCGCCACTGGGCAGATACACCACCATCTGCTGTGCGCAATGACTATTGGCCTGTGTGCCGGTTGCAGCGCAAACCTCCTGGGGCTGGGTGCCCTGGGGTGCTGTAAAACTACCGTCATTCTGGCCGTCGGTTTCGGTGCTGTAGAGTTTCAGCAATATGTCCTGGCCGATCAGCGCCGCACTCGCCGCCCCGCCAAGCTCGTCCATCGGCTGGTCATCGGGCCGGCCCACCCACACGCCAACCACATACGTGCCGGTATATTCCACCACCCAGGCATCGCGGTAACCCTGGCTGGTGCCGGTCTTCACCGCCACGGGAAAGGGAAACTCCGTGGACCCCATGCGGCCGAAACTCGGCAGGCGGGCCATGGGGTCGGCCAGAAACAATGTTACCAGCCGCGCGGTATCAACCGAAACGACGCGCGCCGCTTGCGGTTCGGGTTGGCCCTCATACCAGTGCAGCGGGCGCCATGCGCCATCATTGGCCAAGGCGCCGTAGGCTGCCACCAGCCGGGTAAGGTCCGTGGGCATGCCGCCGATGGCGAGTGTGAGCCCGTAGCGCGCGGCCGGGCTGGTGCTGTCGCTCAACCCCAGCTGGGTGAGAAACCAGTGGCTTGCATCCAGCCCGTCTGCCCGGACCAGAGCGGCGGCAGGCACGTTGCGCGAATTGGCCAGAGCCTGGGCCGGAAGCATGGGGCCGAGAAAGCGCAAATCGGCATTATCAACCCCGGTGCCGCTATCCGCCGCATCCAGTACCATGCTGGCGGGAGAGATGGTGCCGCGGTCCAGCGCCTGGGCGTAGATGAAGGGCTTGAGTGTGCTGCCGGGCGAGCGCCAGCTCAGCGCGTAGTCGATCTCGCCGTCATCCCGCGCCGCGTAACCGCCGGAACCGATGAAGGCCAGTACGCCCATGCTCTGCCGATCGGCCACGATGACCGCAACCTGGCGCGCGCCCTTGGCCTGAAAGCCCGCCAGGCGCTGGGTGGCGATGCGGCTCACCATCTGCTCCAGCCCGAGGTCTATGGTGCTGTGCAGCTGCTCCACCGGCGGCCCGCTTGCCGCCATGGCCTCGGCCAGCAGAATGGTGTGCAGTGCCTCGGGCTGGCGCTTGGGATATTGGCGCGGGGTGAGCTGGGCAAGGTCCGCCAGCGCCTCGGTATAATCCGGCGCATCGATGATGCCTTGGCTGTGCAGCCGCACCAGCGCCAACTGTGCCCGCGCCTTCGCTCGCGCCAAACCTTCCGGATGGTCAAGATTATACAAGCCGGGCGATTGCGGAATGGCTGAGAGTAGCGCGATCTGTGCCCAGCTCAGATCCTGCACCGGGCGGTTGAAATACCATTCCGCGGCATAGGCGATGCCATGGCTGTTCTGCCCGAAGGGGGCGAGCATCAGATATTGCGCCAGCACCGCCTCGCGCCCGTAACGCGCGGTCATGAGCACGGCGGCGGCGGCCTCGCTGGCCTTGGCCGCCCATGTGCGCGCCCGCGGGTGCTGCATGCGCGCCACCTGCATGGCGAGCGTCGAAGCGCCGCTGACACGCCGGCTGGCGAAAATGTTCTGCGCCATCGCGCGCAGCACTGCGGCGGGATCAACACCGGGGTGGTCCCAGAATCGTTTGTCCTCCAGCGCCAGAATGGCCAAAGCCACGCGCGGCGGCACGGGCGTTGCCGGCCAGTAGCCATAGCCTGCCGGACCGCCGCCGAGCTGGGCCATGAACACGCCGTTACGGTCGGTCATGATGGCGGTGGGGCGGGGGACTACAAACGTGGAGGCGACCCAGAGGCTGTGGGCCAAAATGAGTAAGGCAACGGCAGCGCCAACGCCCATGCCCCAAGTAATTAAGTTTTTTTGCTTCTTTTTGTTCACAAAAAGAAGACTCCCTTACTTGCCCGCCGCAGGCGCACTGATCACGACCACAGCCCCCGCGCCATTCCCCGTAACGCTGTCCTTGTACATCATCACCGCCTGCGCCGCCGGTTGAATAAACCGCCCCGGCACCGCGGCTTTGGTGCGGAAGTAGAAATCATACGTCCCGGCCGGCAGCGTATCGTAATAATAGCTAACCTTGTCGTCGAGGAAGGCGACGTAGGAGGGTGCCAATGTCGGCGGAGCAGAAGGTGTGGCCTCGGGTGGCGCGGTGGCCAGCGCTGGGTCCATCGGCTCCATCCCGGCGGCGAGTGGCACCGTTATGGCAACGTAATGCCGCTCTTCGGGGTTCACCACTTCCAGATGGTCCTCGATGACATCCCCAACATTGTAATGCAGCGTGATGCCTGCCTGGCTCAGCAAACTACGCGCGGGTGGCGCGCCGGAGAGGTCGATGAGATCGCTCTCAAGCGTGACCACAAACCCGTTGGCGGCTGGTGGCACGGTGCTGCCATCGGCGGCGGGCAGCCAGGTCAGATCGTCCTGCACCGAAACCGGGTTGGCGGCGGTGGCACCGGCGGCGGTGATTTGCACTGCCCCGCCATCGGTGGTGACGACGCGCTGCAAGGGCTGTTTGCCGGAGAGGGCGAGCGTGTCCGGCCCGCTGGGCAAAGTGATGCTTACGCTCTGCGGCGCCGCACCGGTATCGCTCTTGAGGTAATCGGTGAGCGCCAGCAAAGCCTCGGCATTGGCATTGGTGCTGCCCCAGCCGTCACCCCCGCCCAGAGTTGTGAGCGCGGTCACGATATACTGCCGCCTTGGGTCGTTTTCCGCCGTGGTGGCGCGCAACATTTCGGCCAGAGTGCGTGTTTCGGAGGGGAAGATCGTGGGATCGCCGGTGTAATCGAAACCTTCCTGCAAGCCGCCATAAACTTGGCGGCCGTCACGCAGTTTGATGATCAGCCCGTTCCACAGCGCATCTTGCAACGGTTTCAGCAGTGCCGTGTTACCCGCCCCGCCAACCTGCAGCGCGATGGCGACCTGCGCGATGCCTTCCAGCGAGAGCTGGTTCTGTTGGCGGGCCAGCTCATCGGCATAATCGCGGTCGAGATTACCTGAATAAGCCAAAGCCGAGAGGGCCCAGGCGCGCTCCACGTAAGCATCGGCGGAGACGATGTTCGGATCATCGGAGCGCAAGGCATTTTGCAGCGCATGGACAAGTGTGGCTCGTTCCACCGGATCGACCGTAAAACCCGCCTTCTGCGCCTCGACGAGGAATTCGAGCGACCAGGCGGTGAGCACCACATAGCCCTGATCGCCCGGCCAGAAGCTGACGAGTCCTGCCGCGTTGGTGGCCGAGGTAACCCAGGCGAGTGTTTGGTTCACATAAGCATCGGCCTGTGCGTCATCCCCGCCATCGAGTGCCGCGGAAAATGCCTTGGCCGCAATCTCGGCGCGCGAACGGCTCACGCGCTGCTCGGTGCAGCCGTAAGGATATTCGCGCAGATAATCCAGACCGGCAAACAACCGCACCAGCTCCGGCTCATTGGATACCAGCAGCTGCCGGCGGATGGTGCCGGGCCGTGCGGCATCCGCAATGGCCGGCAAAGCCAGCGGTTTTGCAGAGGTGAGATCCACGAGCACGCGCTGATGCACCGGGTCGCGATCCGGCTCAATCGGCAGATCAACCTCGAAACCATCCGTCGCCTTATCGCCATTGCGCTCCACCGCCAGCGTTACTTTCACGCTCGTGCGCGCAAGCTCGCCCTGCTTGGTGTAGCCCGGGCTGGGCACGGTGACGGGAAAGGCGAACTGCTGCGGCGTATTGGGCTGCCAGTTGAATGTTGTTGTGGTCGGGCCTGAAACATTCAGCCCTTGCGTTGCCAGTTGCGCCTGACCGGAACCACCCGGCCCATCGATAATCCGCCCGATCCCGGCGAGGCTAAAACTATCGCCGGGGCGCACGAAGCGCGGCAAATTGGGCTCGACAATCACCGGCAGGCGCACGGCAATTTGTCCCACCGCATAGCCGAACCGGTCCGGCCCGCTCACCGCAACGGCGCGGATGCGGAAAATGGTCAGGTCATCGGGCAGTTTGACGCTCACCGTGACGGTGCCCGAGGGGCCGACTTCGAGCGCCGGATTGTAATATGGCATCGGATTGAAATTTTTGCGTATGGTGACCTTGTTGAGCAGGCTCTCATCGCCCGCCCCGCCGCCATCGCCGCCCGGATTCTCCTCCAGCGGCAGCAGGCCAAACGGCCAGTTGCGCGTGTCGGACAATGCTACATGGCTGCCGCGGTCGCGGATAAAATCCGGCAGCGGGTCCAGCGGCGCTTCCTGTGCCAAAGCCAACACCGCCTGGTCGATGAGCCATAAAGTCACCTCGCCAGAAACCGGCTTGCCCTTCTCATCGCTGAGCTTAACGGTGAGGTTAACGGTGGAGCCCGGCAGCGCTCCGGAGGGTGCCGCCACCGCCACGGTTACGATATTCTGCACCGGTGTCACCCCAACCCAGGCGGTGGCGGCGATGGTCTGCGGCCGGTGCAAATCAAGCATGCCGGCGGTGGCATCGGCACCCGGCAGCCGCCCGCGCATCAGCATGAAATGCACGGGAATGCGTGGCATGAAGGTTTTCTGCACGGGCAGGCTGAACACGCCGTAGCCGTTGGTGATATCCAGCCATGAATATTGGTTGGTGCCGTCCGGCATTTCGACAATGGCCAGGGCGCGCGCCGTCTGAAACGGGCTCTGCAGAATCAGCTTCGCGGTATCGCCGGGGTCATAAGCGGGTTTATCCGTCGTTACCTTGAACACGGTGGCGGGCGGGCGCGACCAGCTCACCGGGTTGTTACCAGTGGCAAACAGATCCACGCTCACATCCTGCAACCGCCCCAGCCCATAGGCCGCTTCCAGCTGCACGACATACACACCAGCCTGGTCAATCGGCAGGTCGAGTTTTATGGCATCACTGCCGCTCATCACCGTGCGCTCGATCAGTTTTTCATCCACCACCTGCGTCTGGTATTTCGCCTGCCCGTCGGAAAAATCGCTGGCCTGGAGTATGGAGCTCCATTGCCGCCGCAGCAGCCGCAAGGTGATCGGCCGGCCCGCAATCGGCTTGCCCTGCGGGTCCACCATCAGCACTTGCACGGGGATGGAATTAGCGTGCTCGATATAGCGTGGCGCCTGCAGCCCCAGCACGAAACTTGGCAAGGCCAGAACGTCCTTGGTATTGGTCACGGTCTTGCCGTCATCGCCGGTAACCGTCGCCTCCACCACATAACGGCGCGGCGCGTTGCTGGCCTCCTGTGTCGGGTCGAGTACGAGCGATGAACGGCCTTCCTTATCCGTCGTCGCGTCGCGCTCCAGCAGCGCGTTGGATTGACCGCTGAAATCCGTCTGGAACATCGAATTTGTGGCGTACACAAAACCCGGCCGCGCGGCGGGGGCGAAGGCGTACGGGAATTCCGTCACGCGCCAGCGCACCGGCTGGCTGGCCGCCGGGCCGCCGGCGTAATAGGTCGCCGTCATGCCGATGCTGGCGGGTTTGTCGAGCGGGATCTGGTCCGGCCCATCCATGCGGATCTGGAAGCGCGGCAGGCGGTAGGCGTCCTTTATGAAGGTCACATCGGCGCAATCCTGATTGCCGACCATGATCTCCACCTGATAAACGCCGGTCGCGACGGTCTTCTCGTCGAACAGGAAATGCGCATCGCCATTGGCGTCAGGTTTCAAATTGTATTGCCAATTGGTCGTGCCGTCCGGGGCGGTGACGATCAGCTGGGGCGTATCAACCCCGCCGCCGGGGGCGAACGCGCCCTCGTACAGATTGCGGATAAAGGTTTTAATATGCACCGGATCATCCGGCCGGTAGATCGGGCGTTCGGTGAACACATGGCACAGAGTCTGCGATTGCGGTTCGCGGTTGCCCAGTTGCGGATCGACAGTCCAACCTAGCCATGTATTCTGCTGCGCGGTCCAGCCGGTTGCGGAATAGCCGTCCGGCGGCTGGGTGGTATCGATCACCAGCGTGTCGTCATCCTTGCGCACAGTTATGCGCGCCGGCGGCTGTTGCTGTGAATTGGGTTTCGGTTGCCAGTCATAACTGCCGTCGGCGCCGGTAGTGCCATTGGCGAGCGCGGTCCAGTTGCCGTTAACCGAGGCGTCCACTTCCACGTTTGCCCCGGCCACCGGCAAAGCGGTTTGCAGCGAGGTGACGGTGAAATGCACCGCGCGCGTTTCCTCAATTGTGGTCAGGCTCAAATCGGTAACCTGCAGGCGCATCCAGGCACGGTTTCCGGGCTGGTCGAGCGCGCGCACACCGATGAGATAGGTGCCTGGATTATTCCGCCCGGAAATCCGCGCCAGTTGATCCTTCAGATCCAGCCCGAATTCGGCACTCGGCCCGAGCGGTGTGAGCGGCAGTGCGGCCAAAGTGGAAACACTGGGCGAGCCGAGCTGTGCAAGCTGCGCCTGCAGCCCCGGTACGTCGATATTGCCATCGCCCTGAAAGGCCCCGGCCTGCTCGCCGGGTGCCGGCGGGCGGTCATCGTCATTGGTGGTTACCGGCGTGGCGGGGAAGGGCCAGAAGGAGCGGTCCAGCGGATTGACCGCGTGGATGCGCACATCGGCCTTATCATAGCCGCGCCCCGAAAGCGGGATCATCTGCGGCCCGTAGCGCTCAACCACGCCGTTGCCGGTGGAGAGGGTTAAAAAATCCTGCTCTGGCGGCCAGTACACCCACACGGCGCTGTTGCCGTTCATCGTAAGTGTGCGGCCGTTGGTGTCGCGTAATGGCGCCGGATTGAGCGCCACCTGATACAGCGTGCCGGTTTTGAAATCGCCGGTGAGGTCAAGCTCGCTGCCGCTCAAACTGGTCTGCACATTGGCAACTGAAGGCGTGATGCGGATGAAATTGCGCGCCGTGATCGGATCGATGGGGGAAGGGGTGGCGGAGAATTCCACCACCAGTTCGCGTGCCGGTGTGGTGGCGGCCGGGGGCTGGGCGCTCTGGCTCTGGTCGGCGACACCCACGGCCGGGTTTTTCGCGGTGGTGTTTTGAGCGGGCGGCGGTGAATTCGAATCCTGATCGGAACTCTGGTCGGAACTCTGGTCGGAATTCTGGCTGGAGTCCTGGGAATCCATATTCCCTTGATCCTGGCTGGAATCATCCTGCGCCTGGTCATTATCCTGGCCGGAATTTTGGTCACTATTTTGATTGGAGGCGTTATTCGTGCCGCACGCCAAAGCTGCATTCTTATCGTAAATTGTGCCGGCGATGCTGAGCGGTACGCGCTGATCCGAACAACCCATCATCGTCGCCTGGAAGGCGGCGGCGGTGGAAAAAGACAGCTGCTCAACCGTGCCAACCAGCCCCGGCACCGGGGAGAGGCCGATGGACACGGCGACATGCATCCCATCGGGGATCGGCTGATGAAATTCGACGATATAGGTCGCATTATCGCCAGGAGCCGTTCTCTCCACCGTTTTGATATCAAAATCGGCCGGAGAAAAATGCTGCGCCTGGGTTGCATCGAGGCCGGGCAGCGGCGAGATGGCGATGTCGAGCATCTGCGCCAGCGCCTTCACATTCAGCGGCTCGGAGAACACCAGGGTGAGGCGGGACATGCCTTCCAGCCCGACAGTGCCGTTGGCCGGGTCGGTGCTCACCGTGGGGTCGAGCAGGCGCGAGAGCAGCAGCGGTTGGCTGCCCTGCACCTGCCAGTTGAACTGGCTGAGCGGCGGCCAGGGGATGGCGGGGCGGAATTGCAGAGTGCGCGCGTTCAGCCATGTCCAGGCGCCAGGCTGTTGCGGATTCATCGTAACAAAGCGCGCGGGCGCATCTTCCGCGGTACCGGCGGGCTTGCCCAGGTCATGGTCGAAAAACACGGTCACCGGGTCCCAGCGGCGCAGAAACTGGTTGGGCACAATAACGGTGCCGGCCGGCTGGCGCACGACCTGATCCGAGCCCGCATCCTGTGCCAGTGCCAGTGCCGGTGCCGCAACTGTCAGTAGCCCGAGGAGCAGCAGACCCCGGCAGAAATGCTGCAATGATTTGGTCCGAATCATCTCAATTTCCCTGAGGCTGGCCGGCAAGGGCACGGTACGAGGCCTGCACATCGGGCGGCGGCCCGTCATCGGGCAGGGTCTTGCCCACCAGCGCGGGCTGAATATCGGTGGCCGCACCGTTGGCGGGCACGTCCACGGCGAGAAAATACGTACCGGCGGGCAGTTGCTTCATGGCCACTACGCCCTGCGCCAGCGCGGTGCCGTCGGCGGCGAGCAAGCGGCAATTGGCATCATCGACCGAGCCGCGCACACCCACGCCGATACTGCGCGCAGCACTCAGTGAGAATGTGAAGAGGCGTGACTGGCCGGGGGCGACGCGCACGGCGGCCCCCAGCCCATCGGTGATGGGTATGGCGGGAATAACATCGAACCGTGCCGTGCCGCTGAGACCCGCGCTGGTAACAGCTTGGACGAGAAGACCCTGCGCCGCGCCTTTAGGCTGGAACAGATTGAGCGTGGCGCCCGCCGGAAAGAGCTGCGGGCCGTCGCTGCCGAGCACCACGACAGGTGTATTGGTTTCAAAATGGACCAGCCGTGCCTCGGCCGGCGCAAATTGCAGGAGCATATGCTGGCCCGCGAGCTGTACGCTGCCCGGCACGGCAACCTGCTGGCCCAGCATGTTGGTGGGAATGCCGTCTTCGGAGATAACGCTCAACCCGGGCTGAACTGTCACCAGCGCCCCGCCAAAGCCGATGCGCGCCGTATTGCCGCCGGAGACGATACCATCCGCGTCGATGCCGGAAATGTTCGTGGCCGCACCGGCGATCTTCACCACCGCCCCTTGGCGGCCTACGATGACGTGCAGATTGGCCGGGGTGGCGCTGTAATAAGTCAGCAGGCCATCCGGCGGCATGATGAGCTGCGGCGCCGCCTCGGCCTGGAGCGATACGCTGTAGGGCGAGGCGGCACTGCCGGGGTTGAGCAGGAGCAGAGAATCAGCATCGCTGTCCAGCACATCCGGCGCCACGCCATCGCCCACAATAAGATTTGCGGTCTGCCCATTGTGCGAGAGTACGGCCACGGCACCTGCCGGCAGGTCGATCGACAGGCGCTTCCAGCCTGCCGGCAAGCTGCCTTGTAATGCCGCCTGGGCGGGTAAAGTGCCGTCATTACCGCCGATGGTGAGGACGAGCGCGCCGGGTGCCGCAAAACCGGTGCGCTGCACGATGAGCGGCAGCGGATCAACTGGGGAGCCCGCCTGCCACAGGCGCAGTTTTGTGCCCGCCATGCCTGCCGGCTGGAAGGCGATGGCCTGGCTCAAAGCCCCCAGCCTGCCGCCCAGCGCCATTACAGGCGCGGTATTGCCGTCGATAATGGAGACACCCGGCTGACCGCCCTGGCCCATCACCTGCCAGAGTGCGGCCTGCTGTTGCGGCGGCAACGGTAGGGTCAGGCTTTGTCCTTCCGGCAAATTCATTCGTAATTTGGCCTGTAGCAGGTCAACTGGCTGGGCCGCCACGGTATGCGCTGTAGCATCCACCAGCCAGAGCGAGGCGCCGGTCGCCAGTATCGCGCCGCTCAGGTCATGCGCTGCCGGAACATCGGCGGCGGCACTCCATTGCAGCGTATCGGCACCACCGCCGAGCTGGAGCACCTGCGGCTGAGGTATGTTAATCCGCATCACGCCAAGCTGGCGCGCGCCCAGACCTACCGCCGCCAGGGTCAGCCCGGTGGAGAGTGCCGGTATATCCGCTGCCGGGCCGGTTACGAACTGTATGCTCACCGCCACCGGCGTCGTGCCATGGTCTTCGGCCCAGGCGCGCAGCCGGTATTTTTCGCGCCCCGCCGGCATGGCGAGATAGGGGTTGAGCCCGGTGGTGCTGGTCAGCACGCGCCAACCCCCACCCGGCTGCGCCGCCTCCAGCGCCAGCCCCACGGGCACGGCCGCGGTGGCGCCAAGCAGCATCAGCGATCCCGGCGGCGGGGCCGGAACATCCATCGCATGCACCTGCCCGTCGCTGATATTGGCAGCCGCGCCCACCGCCAGCGCCGGTCCGGCGATAATGGCGGGCGAAGCGATGGAGACCAGCGTCTGCGCATTATCCGTCCCCACGGGATCGACATGCAGCGTATAGGCGCCGGGCGCGAAATTGCCGGCGATGAGGAAATTCCAATCGTTATCGCGGTCGTCATTGGCTGCCACCAGTTTCCCGGCGGCATCGTAAAGCGACGCGCGCACATCCTGCCCGCCGAAAGACGAGATTTCATATTGCTGCGCCCCGCCGAGCGACACCGGAATAACCGCGGGCGCCGTCACCTGTTCGCTCTGGCCGGGGATGAGGTCTTTCAGGCTGACATTGAGCGTGTAATCGACACGGTTGTTCTGCGCCGCACTCATGGTGGCGATGGCATAGGCACCGGCGGCAAGCCTGCCCGTCCAGCTCCCGCCGTCAGTCGTGCCGAAGGCGGCAGCACCCGGCACAGCGCCGAAAACCTGCGCCCGCATGCCGGCATTGATTGTCACCGTCACCGTTGCGGCGGCCGGCAGGTCGAAACTCCAGATATCCGGCACGCGTTTGGCGCCCGGCGCCGGCTCCATCCAGCGGTTTTGCATATCCTGGCCGAACGCGACCTGGAACGGCCCATGCCCGGCGTAGACTGGCGGTGGCAAAATCTGCTGCAGCATGGTCACGGCGCGGTTTTCCACCAGACCTGGCAGCAGGATCATGCGGTAATCGCCCGGTGCCAGATCGAGCTGTGCATCCGCGGCACCGCCGGGGGCGAGCAATGGCCAGCCGTCCGCATCCTCAAGCCGCATGTTGAAACTATGGCCGAGGCCGAGGGTGAACAGGTGATAAATGCCCTGGGCCGCGATATGAAAATGATAGAGCGCTGCCTGGCCCGGCTCCAGCGTGATGCGCGCCGGGTTGCCCGGCGCCAGCACACCCTCATCGAGCAGCGGCGTTTCCGTGAGTGCCACGCCGGCATGGCCCGCGGTTTGCCCCTGGGACTGCACGGCGAGCTGATAATCACCCTCGCGCAAAAACATCTGGAGTAGAAAATTGCGCCCTGTGCCGTTACCTTCGGCAGTGCCCAGTGACGGGTTGATATGCGTGCGGATCGTCCCGCCGGTTTCCAGCAGGCCGGTGGTCTCGAACCGGTACAAAGCGTCATGGTCAACCGGCAGTGCAAAATTAACGTTTTGCCCCTGCGCGAAATCGAGGAAATCCGGCCGGCCAGGGCGCACGGGCGGCAGAGCCGCGGGGGCGATCTGTGCCGGCGCCAGTACAGGCAAAGCCGTGGCGGGCAGCAAACTGGCCGGGGTTTCGGCGAGGTTGACCAGGCGCGCGCCCGTCTTCGGCCCGGTCATCGCGAACTCATACTGGCCCCGATGAAGCATCATCGTGCCTGACACGACTTTGCCATCGAGGGTGAAGCCGAGCCCGGCGCCATCCTCGCCGGTAACGGCCAGCTGCCCATCCGCGGCAATGCTGATGGGGATGTTCATCACCTGGCCAGCCCCGAGCTCGAAGCTGAGCGGCTGTGCTAGCGTTGCCGGTAAGTCCATTTGGCGCAGGCCAAAATTTGCACCGTCGCCGCGGGAGGAGATGAGGGTGAAAGACCACGGGCTTTCGCCCGTTTCGCTGATATTGGCTGCGCCCAGCTCCTCATCCGGCGCGTTGACGCTGAGATCCTCGAACAAGGCCGCCGGCAAACGCGAGCTGTCGATGCTGGGGGCCGGGCCGTCTTGCACGGTCATCGACATCGTCAACACGCCGTGCCCGTTCGTTTGCGGCAAAGCCGAGAGCACGTAATAGCCGGGTGTGAGCGTCCACACCCCGCCCGAGGGTTTCGGGTCCGGGATATGGCGTTCATCGGGCGCGTTGATCATGAAGCGGTCAACAACGAATTGCGCCGGCGCGCCGCTGCCGCTGACCACCAGGTTTACGGGCTTGCTGGTATGGAGAAAGGTCTGAGCCGTATCGAGCAGGTTGAAACGGCGGCGCCAGGGCAGAGCGGTGTCGAGATCGATCGCCGAAGAGGCCACCATTTTCTGGCTGTCATTTTGGATCAGCAGGAAACCGGGGTCGATCTCGTCATCCGCGTCGCCAGGGAGGGTCACGGCGAGCAGTGTATTGCCGTGGTCCAGGCTGAGCGTGGTCTGAGCCCCCCCGGCATTGAGGACTTCCAGCCGGTAGGGCGCGCCGGGCTGGCGCGTCACCGTCACCAGCCAGGGCACGGCGTTGTTGGTCGCCGGCAGGTCCAGCTCGGCCACCGGGTCGCGGCTGTGCTTGTCGATCGTTGCTACATTGGCCTGGCTCTGGTCGAACATCGAGGCGGGATCATAGGGCTGCGCCGCGACCGTGGCGGGCTCGGCTTTGTCGAGCACCAGCCGCAGCGTTGTCGCGGTGCCCGGCACCAGAAACCTGTCGATCCCCAGTATGGACGCCTGATGCAGGCTGCGCCCGGCATCGCTCAAACCCGGCACGCCCCAGCGCAGCATGAACGGTGCCGCCTTGGAATTCTGCGCCCAGGGCAGGCCGGGCCCGCCATAGGCGGAGAGTTGATATATGCCGGGCTCAAGCTGCGCCACCAGCTGGCGCAAAGCCAAAGGCTGGTCCGGATTACCATCCGCCTCCGCCACAACCGGTGTGGCATTCACCATCCATGACCCCGGCTGCCACAGGCGCAGCTCGTTCAGATAGCGCCCGCCGGCCTCGAAATTATAAGTGCCGCGCGCCTTGACCACGATCCACCAGCTGCGCTGCTGCCCATCGCCCAGATCGGCGATGACCGGCTTGTCCTCGACGAGCTGCACCGGCGCGCCCTGCAACTCGGTGAATTTTACCACCGAGACCGTGGCTTTGCCCGTACCGCGCGCATCGGAAATCAGGCGGAGCTTATACGTGCCGCGCTCCAGAAACGCATCAATCCTGCCATCCTGTGCCCCGGGCGCGCCGGAAACATTGCCGGGGCCCGCCATGCGGTCGACCAGCTGCAAAGCCGTGCCCTGGGCGCTGGACACCGCAATGGCATAACGGCCAAAACTGGGGATGGTGATGATCGTCTCATGCGTGCCGGTGGCCGGAAAAACAGTCTGCGCCAGCATCGGCACGGGAGCGGCGCCGGCACAGGCGGCATCGGGCTTGCAGCTGCTTTCCGCCCCGGCCGGCACGCCGGGCAGCAAGGCGCATAATGCCGCCACGGAAAACATGATCGCGATCTGAGAGCGCAAGCTGTGCCTTGATATAACGGGATTATTTCCCATACATAACCGAACCGCCGGCGTTCTGCAATAAGCGCTCCGCCTGCCGCTGTCACAGGCTCTCAACACCATATTCGTCGACGGAATCCACGGGCGGCCCATTCGTGAAGCAGCGCATTGTTAACGCTCACGGCGTGCGGGCACCATGCTCGAGCAGCGTGACCCCTCAGGCGGATTCAAATAGCCGGGCAGGAAGCAGAAAGCAGGCCAAAGCGGGCAGTAGGATCATGGCGCCGAGCATGTTCCACAGGAACATGAAGGAGAGCAGCAGGCCCATATCCGCCTGGAATTTTATGGGTGCGAAAATCCAGGTGCTGACGCCGATCGCCAAGGTAAACCCCGTCAGCAGCACGATTTTGCCGGTTGACAGCAAGGTCTCGTAATAGGCTTGCGACAGGTCCATGCCGGAGCGCAGGAAACCCAGCAGAATGCTCAGCACGTACAGCGCATAGTCCACGCCGATGCCGACACCCAGTGCCAGCACCGGTAGCGTGGCAACCTTGATGCCGATATGCAGCCACACCATCAGCGCCTGAACCAATATGGAGGTGATGGCCAAAGGAATGACAGCGCACAGCACTGCGCGCCAGGACCGGAAGGCGGCGAAACAGAAAATGATGACAACGCCGTATATGAGCAGCAGCATGATGGAATCGGCCTGCGCCACCACGAGGTTCGTTGCATAATCGATGCCGGCATTGCCGGCCAGCAGCGAGATTTTGTATCCAGGCCCCTGATTGACGGGATTTTCGATGAACGTGCTGATGGCATTCACCACGGCACTCAGTGTAGCCGCCTTATGGTTGGCGAGCGGAACGTAAATTGGCACAAAGCTGCAGGGGAAATCCATCAGCGGCCCGGTGAGAGCGTGTTGGGGTAGATTGAGCAGTGAATCATCCGGTTCGAGTCCGAACCATTTTGGCGAGCCTTCCCACGCCCACATCGACATACCGGCCTCGGCGGTTGCAGCGGAGTATGCGGTCATCACCATTGGCATTTGCCGGAGCTGCCATTGCAGCCGGTCCATCGTGGAAAGAGTGGCATAGTCCAGGCAATCGCCAGGCGGCGTGTCCACCATTACCACCAGCGTGTCGCTGCCGCTGGCGTAATAGCGAAGGAGATAGGCATTATCCCGGTTATATTGCGCGTTTTGCCGGAATTCCGGGGCGCCGGTCTGCAGGTCGCCAATTTGCACATGCCGCCCCACGCTATAGCCGAATATGGTGAGCAGCACGGTCGCGGTTATCACCAGCGCGGCCGGCCCCCGGCGCGTGAACAGATCCAGAAACGACCAGACAGGGTGCTTTTTGTCCCGGGCGGCGGTGCCGGCGCGCAGGCTGCGCGCGGCGGCCTTCGGGCTGACGCCAAAATAGCTCAGCATGATGGGGATCATAATGAGATTGGTAACAACAAGCAGCGCCACGCCGATGGTCGCCGCGATCGCCAATTGCTGGATCGCGCCGATACGTATGACCAGCAGTACCAGAAAGCTGGTCGCATCGCACATAAGTGCTGCGAAGCCGGCCAGGAACAGGCGGCGGAAGGTGTAACGCGCGGCTACCAACCGGTGCGTGCCGCGGCCGATATCCTGCATCACACCGTTCATCTTCTGTGCGCCATGGCTCATGCCGATGGCGAACACCAGGAACGGCACCAGCACGGAATAAGGAGTCAGATCGATGCCAAGCAGGGTCAGCAGGCCGAGCTGCCAGACCACGGCGGTGAGCGACGCCACCACCACGAGGGCCGCCGAGCGAATGCAGCGTGTGTACCAGAGCAACACCGCGCAGGTCACCACAATCGAGAGCAGGAAGAAACCCAGAATCTTGTTGAGTCCGGCGATCAGGCCACCCGCGACCATGGCGGCACCGGTGATATGCAATGTTACGCCTTGCGCATCGTATTTTTTGCGGATCTGCTCAAGTTTTTCCGCCAACGGCCCGTAATTTACCGGTTTGCCGTCGATTTGCAGCAGCAGCGGCGCGTTAATCTTGGTGGATTTGAAATCAAAGCCGATGAGCCGCCCGCCGAGGCGGGCATTTTGGATATGTTCGGCGACGATCCGCAAAGCCTGCGGTGAGCCGTCATAGTTTTCATCGACCACCGACCCGCCGGCGGTGCCATCCGCTGTCACCTGGCTCCAGGTGGTTTGCGTGCTTATCAGCGATTGCTCGTAGCCGCGGTTCACGCCCGGCAGCAGATATACCTCGTCATTTATGTTGCGGAGTACGCTCAGATAATGTGCATTCAGGATCGCGCCGTTATTCGCCACCACCGCGACCTGCACTGAATCCGATAATGTGCTCAGCGTATCATAATGAGCGAGGTAATTGACGATATAAGGCTGATGCACGGGGATCATCTGCGAGAAATTCGCCGATAGCCGCACCTTCGTTGCCTCGAAACCGAGGAAGAGCGTGGCGGCCAGGCACACAAGCAGAATGATTATACGGTTGTTGAACAAAGCGCGCTCGAGCGGCGAGCCGGATGACTGGTCGAATGCGCTGAGTGCCGCGATGACCGGCGGGTTATGTTGCTCTGCCACCTTCTGTCCTCTCCCCTGTCCGCGGCTTGGCGCCGGTTGTCATTTATATCGTGCGCCGGGCTTATTACGGCGATATTGCGGGCGGTTACGCGGTTTGCGGATCATCAAGCCACGCCGGTCCGGATAATCTTCTCACGGTCCGCCAGCAGAATGAAGCCCAACCGGATGCATTTGTCGAGCGCGGTCTGGAATATGCGCACATATCCGCCATGGGCCGTAACTACCCGCTATGCTCAGGAAAGTGTCAGGCCGCCATCCAGGGTGAGGAGCGCGCCCACCGCATAGCGCGCAGCGTCGGAGGCAAGGAACAGCACGCCCTCGGCGATTTCCCCGGGCGAGCCCAGCCGGCCAAATGGGATCATTGCCTGGAGGGCGTCGCGCATCTGCACATCTTCGAGCAGCGGCAGCATCATTGGCGTTGCGACCATGCCCGGGCAGACGGCGTTGACCCGGATGCCGTGTTTGATGAGATCGAGCCCAGCCGCCCTCGTGAGACCCACGACGGCGTGCTTGCTGGCGATGTAGGACGGCATGTTCGGCGCGGCGCGAATCCCGGCGGTGGAGGCGGTGTTGATAATCGCGGTGCCGCCCGATGCCAGCATCGCCGGCACCTCAGCCTTCATGCTGTAGAATATTCCGTTTACATTGATATCCATCACCTTGTGCCAGTCCCCAACCGATATCTCGGTAAAGGCAGTGACCGGCGGCGAGGGTATGCCGGCGTTATTGAAAGCGATGTGGAGTCCGCCGTAGGTATTGACCGCGTGATTAACCATGGCCTGGCAGGCGGCGAAATCGGTAACGTCGACACCGATGCCGCTCGCGATCCCACCCTGGGCCTCGATCATGGCGGCCATGGCTTTTGCCCCCTCCCCATTGAGGTCGGCGATCACGACTTTGCCGCCTTCTTTTGCGAAAGCGCGCGCCGCCGCAAGCCCGATCCCACTGGCGCCGCCGGTAACCAATATAACCTTGCCTTCAAAGCGCCGCGCCATTTTATAATTCCTGGTCGATCTGTTTATGTAACCGTCTCTAGAAGCCGGGATGCGCACCGGGAATGCCCGCCAGGTAACGGCCTGCGTCGATAAAAGATTGTTCATTCGTCAGAAAATGCGCGTTTGCCGCCTGCATGTCCCGGAAACAGCGCTGGATGCGGTTGCCATTGCGCAGCCCCGTTGTCGCGCTCGCGGTAAATGCCTTCTGCGAGATTTTCGTACCCAGCGAAATGATATTGGAGGTGCCAAGCCTGGCATCGAGCTTCAGCCCATCGGCAATATGGCCTCGCTTGGCGCCATCGAAAAGCTGCGCGAAATTATGCCGTATATACACCTCCGCGGCACGGAAGCGCGCATGCGCAAAGCCAAGATCGCGCTGAAACACTTCTGATTCGGCGGTTGTCCCGCTTTGTCCCCGCCGCTTCGCGCGGGCGTGGATTGTCCATTCTTCGAGGGCGCGCGCCGTACAGCCAAGGCCGAATGAGGCGTGACATAGAAGCGGGAGGGCCAAAAAACCCATGCCGTACAACGCGCCGCCGCGCAATTGCCGGGGCGCTGCGGCGTCGAAGGCAAAATCCTCATGAATGATCTGTTCTGGAACGCGAAAATCATAGCTGCCCGTGCCCCTGAGGCCAAGCACGTTCCAATTTGCCGATATCTCGACTTTTGTACGCGGCGCCACGGCAATCAGCATCACGGGCTGGCCGCTTTCCCCCAACACCGGCACGCCATCCTTGTGGAGAATGTAGCCGCCCACGATCCAGGAAGCATTGGGCAGACCGCTGCCGAAGCTGAACGAACCGCTGATGCGGTAGCCATCGCCGACCCGCTCCGCTGTGCCCGAAGGAGCAGCCTGGCCGGCGCAGGTTGCGCGCTCGCCCCTGCAAAAAATCTCGTCAACGGCACGGTCTCCCAGAAACGCGCCGGCCACGGCCACGCCGGTCACCGCCGCCTGGCAGTACCAGCCGGTCGACCCATCGAAATAGGAGAGCGCGCGCAGAACCTCCAGCACCGCCAGAGGATGCGCCTCCGCACCGCCGAGCACATGCGGCGCGGTCAGTGCAAACAATTTGGCACCTTCCAACGCCTCGGTCACCGCCGCCGATATTTCTGTTCCAGCGTCGTTCGCATCGGCCTGCGCCTCAATCAACGGGCGAAGCGATTCGATGCGGCGGAGAATGTCACCGGCGCCGCTCTCATGCGGCTCGACAGATTGGTTCATGATGGCAGGCTAACCTTGCCGCGACTTGCTGAGATAATGGACGGTGATCATCGGGAAAATTCCTTCTGTAGCGAAGCATCGTAGGGCCTCAGGCCCCAGCCCGACGTATCCATATCGGCCAGGGCCACACAGGCAGCACCGTGTTCGTCCATCACCTCGGCCCAGCGCGCGGCAATGGTCTCGATGCTGTGATCCCGCTCGGCAAAACCCTTGGTGCGGCTGATGTAGCAGCGCTGCACCTCGCCGCCCACGGAGTCGATGCATTCGCCGGTCACCGGGCACGTTTCATGCGCCAAAAAGGCAACCGCCGGAGAAGAAAGCTCGGGCGGCAGATTTTCCTGCGAATGGGCGAGCAACGGTGAATCCGCCTCCAGTGTCGAAATCACCAGCCGCGTGTAGCCGCCTGGGCTAACGGCATTCACCTTGATGCCGAATGGCTGCCCCTCGGCCGCCAGGGAACGCGTGAGCGACCAGGCGCCCCCCTTACTGGCGGCATATGCCACCTGGTTGGCAAAACCGGTCATGGAGCTGGAGGTGATGTTGACGATCCGCCCGTATCCTTGGCGCTTCATATGCGGCCAGGCGGCCCGGCTGCACCATATGGAGCCCATGAGATTCACATCGATATGCCGCTGGATGTCGCGCGTGGAAATCTCGCCGAACGGCGCACCGATGGAAATACCTGCGTTGTTAATAAGAATATCGATGCGGCCGAAAGCGTCGATCGCGGTGCGGATGATTGCCTCAGCACCTTCCGGTGAGGTGACGGAGTCAAAACTTGCAATTGCATTGCCGCCGGCGGCGCGGATCTCTTCAGCCACCGTTTCAGCCGAAGCCTCACCCGGATAATGGCGGGCCTCAGGGTCACGCCCGATATCGTTGACCACGACATTGGCGCCGCGCGCGCCCAAAAGTAGCGCATGCGCCCGCCCCAGGCTGGGGTTGCCGCCGGCACCGGTAACTATGGCGGTCTTCCCATCGAAACGAAGTCGTTCCATTTCAGCTCCCCTTTGAAGTTTCGGCCTGATCGAAGGCGATGGGCAGGCCGCGCAGACCCCAGGTTCCCGGGAATGGGCGGTAGCCTTGCGGGCCCGGTGACCGCGGGTTTGCGATGCGCCGGCATATGGCGTGCAGGCCTTCGTGGATCTGCGCCTGAGCGATATACTGGCCGAGGCAGATATGCGCACCCAGGCCAAAGCCGATATGCCGGTTGCTGCGGTCACGTTCGGGATTAAAATTCTCGGCATTTGCGGCATAGCGCTCATCTCGCGTCGCCACGCTCAAGGGAAACCAGACAATCGCATCCTTCTCCAGCACGACGCCGCGATATTCGATATCCTCATTGAGGATGCGCTGGCTCGAAGTGGTGCTATGAAAGCGGAACGTTTCCGCGACCACCTTGCCGGCATAATCATGATCCTCACCGGCGCGGCGGTACATATCCGGGCGGTCGAGCAGTTCCCAGAATGTCAGGGTCAGCATGTTCTTCGAAGTGTCATAACCAGCAACGAAAAGGAAGATCAGCACATCGGCCAGTTCGCGATCGGTCATCCCGCCCGAGGCGTTCGCCTGCAACAACAGATCGAGCAGGTCCGGCTCCTCGCCAATGCGCGGTGCGGCACGGCGGCCGGCAATCAACCCATCGACGAAAATCTCCATCGTCACCACGCCTTCCTGCATCGCCGGCAGCCAGCGCGGGTCCATGCTCGTGCTCAGGCCGATTGCTTCCATCGCCGCACGCAGGTTGGGAATCACATCCGGCGAGGCACCGATGAGGCGGCACATGACGGTGATGGGGAAATATGAGGCGAATTCCTCGAAGTCGAAAGCGCCTTTCGGGAGCCATTCATCGAGCAGATCGTTAACGACCTCCTGCATCAGCCCACGGTTGCGGTTTGCCGCGCGCGGGGTAAAGGAGGGTGCCAGCACATCGCGGATGCGCTTATGGTTTTCGTCCATCATGCTGAGCATATGGCGCTGCTGGAAATCGCCCCAGCGCGTGCCCTTGGCCTGCATGATCTCGACGATGCTGTCATACATCATCCGCATCCGGTGTTCCTGCACGAACAGATCGCGCACCGCTTTGTAATCGGTCACCACATAGCCCAGCACCCAGCGCGCGAGCCAGGGGTGCTGCGCCCTGGCGCGGGCGAAATGCGGAAACGGGTTTGCAGCGAACGCGTCCTCCTCCATGGTGAGGTAGGGCAGTTCGAGTTCAGCGCCTCTTTGCATCGGGTCCTCCTCGCTCAAGCCGAAACATTGCGCCCGGTCTTTTCATTCCATTTTTTAAAAGCGTCCTCGGTGCCCGCGGTGCGCTGCGCCTCAAGCCTGTCGATGGCGTTGGGGAGGTCATTATACGATGCTTGGCGATTGCGGTTGGTCCCGGCGAAATGCGGCATCACAAAGCGCGCATAGAGCTCGTAGCTTTTTTTGGTTACCTCCCAATCGGCCCAGTTATGCGACTGGAACAGGATGACGCCGAAATCCCCCTGTTTGGCCTGCAACTTCTCGATCATCGCGATAGCATCCTCCGGCGTGCCGATCACCGCGCGGCCGGCGCTCGTCAGCAGCTCCACGGGGTCGCCCCCTGAGAGGCCCCGCATGCCCGCGGGGGCGACCCGGTCGAAATATTCGCACCAGCGCGGCAGGCCGAGCGCGACATCGGCACGGGCCTGCTCGCGCGTGGCGGCAATATGCATGGGCACGACGAGGCGTAGTTTCGCCGGGTTCATCACATGGCCGTTCTCGGCCGCAACCTCGCAGGCAATCCGCCAGTTCTCATCGAGCACGTCGAATGCCGCGCGCTCCGTTGCCGCCACGCACAGCAGGCCGAAACCGTGCCTGCCCGCGAGCATGCCGCCCGAAGGTGTGACCGCGCTGGCAACCGCAATCTCAGGATACGGCCTGGTATAGGGGCGCAGATGCGTGCGCGCCTTGTTCAGCCTGTACCATGAGGTCTCATGCGTCACCTCCTCACCCGACAGCAACGCAACCATAATCCCGGCGACCTCGCTCAGCCTGTCCCGCAGGCCGCGCACATCAACGCCGATCATGTCCGCATCGGTTGGCAGCAGCCCCGGCCCCATGCCGAACATCACCCGCCCCATCGTCATATGGTCGAGCTGCAGGATACGGTTCGCGACCATCAGCGGATTGTGGTAGGGCATCGAGACAACGCCGGTGCCGAGCCTGATGCGCGAAGTGCGCTCCGCCACCGCGGCGATCATCAACTCGGGCGAGCTGATCGTCTCCCAGCCGGTCGAGTGATGCTCGCCGAACCAGGCCTCGGTAAAGCCAAGTTTTTCCACCCATTCCACGATTGCGATATCGCGCCGCAAGGCAATGGTCGGGCTCTCGGTAACGTCGTGATAGGGGGCGATGAACAGCCCATGCTCTAGGGACGAAAATGCCATTTTTTCAAGCCTTTGTGACTTCTTTACGGTCCAACTTGAAACAGGGCTAACACCGCGCCGCGCCAATGTAAAAGACAGCTGTTTTATGTTTTCACGGCGCAGTGTCGTGCAGCACCGCGATTGCGCTTTGCGATGTCCCGGCGCAATTATAGGCAATGGCCCTCGACCACGATAAGCGCCGGCGTGATATCGCGTGGATCACCATCGAGCTGATCGCGCGCGAGGGGCTTGAGGCGGCCACAATCAGGCGCATTGCCGCCGAGGCAGGCTCCAGCACCACGGCAATCACACATTATTTCGTGGACAAGCAGGAGCTTCTGGTCTGGACCTTTCAGGTTCTCTCGGCGGAAGGCGAGCAGCAGTTCAAGGATGCGTTGCAGCGCGATCCAGCGGACATGGCCGGCGCATTGCTCACCATGGTGCCATGGTGTCCGGCCAACATCCGCCGCTGGAAGGCCTATCTGGCATTCTGGGACGGTGCGGCACGCAATGCCGAGCTGGCAACATTACTGGCGCGAAGTACGAATGTTGGCACGGGGTATCTGCAGCAACTTCTCGGGTCGAACGCCACCGCGCAGGCCGATCTCGGCAAGGCCAGCCAGTTGCTCAATGCCGTCATCCAGGGAAGCGCCCTCCAGATGCTCGTGGACCAACGCAACTGGAGCGAAGATCGCATCCGTTTTGCGCTTGAGGAGGCGCTCGAACTCGTGCTCTTCACGGTCAAAGTACACTCCTGAGGGGCGGGCCGGCAGCCCGCCCCTCAGTGTGGCTGCTACAACCATTCGAGATGCCGAAGGTCAGCGACATATTTATGGATCAGCGCATTTGAAAGCTGGGGAATCGGGTGCCCGGCAGCTTCGGCGGCCGAACGGAAACGCTCAACCGGCAGGAAGGATTTTGCCACGGCATGCTGCGGCTGCCGGTAGGGCCCCATGATGGCGAGCATCGACTGCTGCCGCTTCTTCTCGGGCAGCGCATGCATCGCCGTCTCGAAGCGCGCCAGCCATTTGCCGTAGCTGTCGATCCGCTCGATGTTACAGCCGGCCTCGATCATCCAGTCCACGAAACTGTCGAGCGACACACCATCGTCCCGCGGATTGGCGAGGTTATAGGCGTGGAAACCCGATTTGTTGTTGAGACCGATCGCGGTGATGGAATCAGCGAGGAAATCGACCGCGATGCCTTCATAGCGCGACACAGGCCGGCCATTCGACAAATCCTCGGCATAGAAGGTCGCCGGGGCAACACCCGTAACCGCCAGGCTGTAGATCATGCGGGTGAACATGTCCGGCACGTTGAGCTGGCCGGCGTAGCGTCTATGGGCGAGAATCATGCCCGGGCGGAAGATGCTGACCGGCAGGTTGCACAGATCGTGTGCCTCGCGCAGCAGCACCTCGCCCGCCCATTTGCTGATGTTATAACCGTTGGCGTAACCATCATTGATCTCGCAGGAGGGGATGATTTTGCGGATATCGCAATCCTCGTCCACGGAGCCCCCGGCCAGCGCGATCACGCCCAAGGTGGAGACGTAATCGAAATGTTTGCGGCGGCTCGTCAGCGCCAGGCGCACCAGCTCCGCCGTGCCGGCTACATTGGCGGTGAACAATTGCGTATAGGGCAGCACATGGTTCACATGCGCCGCCGTGTGGGCGATGAGATCGACAGATTCCGCAAGCCGCGCCCATGTGGCGTCATCGAGGCCGAGGCTGGGCAGGCCGAGATCACCCGGCACTACCTCCAGATGCTCCGCCGCCAGGGCCCGGAAATGCGCCAGCAGCGCGGGATCGCTTTGCAGTGCCTCTTCCACGCGCTGGCGGGCCTGCTCAGGATTGGCGCCACGGGCGATGAGCACCAATTTGCCGCCGGTCGCCGCCATGCGCTCCAGCCAGGCGAGGGCCTGGAAGCGGCCGAGAAAGCCGGTCGAGCCGGTGAGCAGCACGGTGTTGATCGTCTCCGCCGGCGCGGGCAAATGCGAGGCGAGGCCAAGAATTTCCGGGGAGATGAATTTTTCGAGGCTCAGATCGCTGGCATATACCGTACTGCTGTCAGCTGAATGCACGGTGGAAAAACTTGGGCGGCTTGCCCCCGCACGCTGCGCCTCGATGTAGCCGGCGATCAGCGCTAGGTCACCCGCCGGATTGATGATCACGCCAACCGGAACCTCGACGCCAAAAATCTCCTCAAGCAGCATCGAGAAAGACAAAGCCGAGAGTGAATCCCCGCCCAGATCGCCAAAGCGCGCGCCAGGGGTAATATCCACCGCCGCCACGCCCAGGGTCGCCTGCACCGCCCGGGCAATTGTTTCGATCGCCGGACGGTCCGTGCCGCCCAGCCGCAGCGCGCGCAGCTCGCTTACCTGGTCCTGCGCAATCTGCGCATAGAGCTGCTCCAGCCTCTCGCCATAACGCGCTTTGAAATTCGGGCGGCTGAATTTGCCGATGCCCGTGAGCAGGCCGTTTTCCGGGCTGAAGGGCGCGGTCTCGATCAGGAATTCGCGCGGGATCTCGTAGCTGTTGAGCCCATGCTCCCCGGCAACCTCGTTCAGCCCCCGGCGGATCGCCGCGCGGGCCCGGTCTTCGCCCATCTCGGCCAGTTCCTCGGCCGGCACCACCACGGCAAGCAAAAAGGCGCGGTCGCTGCTGCCATAAACATATATCTGCCGGATCGCCTGGCTCTGCGTGTACATCGCCTCAAGCCGGGCAATGGCGACGAATTCGCCCTGGCTGAGTTTTTGCACATTGTTCGTGCGGTCGAGATAGACGAGCCTGTCCTCATCCACCAACGCCATAACATCGCCGGAACGGTAAAATCCGTCTTCGGTGAATTTTTCCGCGGTGAGTTCCGGGCGCTTGTAATAGCCATCCATGAATTTTGGAATTTTCACCAGGAATTCGCCGCGCGGAAAGGGCTTGTCGGTGGTGAAATAGCCGAGCTCAGGCACGTCGGCGAGGCGATAATCGATCACCGGCGGGCGCTGGATTTTGCCATCGACCAGCACCGTGGCGGTGGCCATTTCGGTGGAGGAATAGCCGATGGCCATATGCACCCCGAGCATGGAGAGCATGAACTGATGCACTTCGGGCGAGAGCACCGCCGAGCCGCAGCCGACGGACAGCAGCCGCCCGCCGAGTAGGGTTTCGCGCATCTCCAGCTTCACATCTTCCTGTGCCGCGGCCTCTTGGGCGCCGGCGGCGATGCGGCGGTCAACCTCGCCCAGATAATGCTGGTACAGCATCTCGCAGATACGCGGCACCAGCGAGGCCATGGTGGGACGCACTAGCGCCAGGTCCTCGAACAGCGTGGAAAGGTCGCTCCGGGGCGAACAATAGCTCGTGCCGCCATTGGCCAGGGCCAAAAACATGTAGCCATAGCCGACCATATGGCTCATCGGCATGAAGCTGAGGGTGATCGAGGGTTTTTCCGCGGCATAGAGCCAGGTGTTGCGGATGGTCTGCTCCGTGATCATCGCCCCTTTGGGCGTGCCGGTGGTGCCGGAGGTATAGAACAGCCAGGCCAGCGGGTCCGGATCATCCGAAACATGCAGCGGCGGTGTCAGGTTTGCGCCCCGCGCAAGCACGTCCGGCAAGGCATCGACAATGATCGGGCAGCCCGCCAGGCGCTGCCGTGCCACCTCCAGTTTTTCGCGCTGGGCATCGTCGCGCGGCTCGTAATCGAACACGATCAGGCGGGGCGGCGGTGTGCCGGCCAGCACCGCCTCCACCGCCAGGTCGAGATATTCGATGCTGGTGGCAAGCAAACACGGTTCGGTCTCGGCCATGATGGCGGCATGCTGCGCCGCCGGTGCGGTGGCCTGCAGCGGCACGTTGACCGCGCCCAGATGCACGGCGGCCAGGGCCATCGCGGCATAATCCGGGCTGGCAAAGCCGAGAATGGTGATGAACGCGCCAGGCTGCACCGGGTGCTGCGGATGGTGGTGCCAGTCTCCGGCGGTGGCGCGGATTTGTGCCCATAATTCGCCAAAGCTGCGAGTTTCGAAGCGGTTGAGCAGCCGCGAGGAGGTGCGGCCGCTCACCGGGTCGGTCACCAGCTCGCGGGCCCGCGCCCCAATCGCGGGCCGGCCGGCATAGCCCTCCATGACGATCTGGATGACCTCCGCCAGACGCAAGCCGGGCTGCTGCTTGGCCTGGGTAACCGTGGCGTTGGGGAGTGCTGCCGTGAACTGTGCGTCTCCGGCCTTCAATTGTTCCAGCCGCGCTTTTGCCCAATCCGTGGCGCCGCCGCCTGTGAACAGCTGGGCTTTCTGGGGTGCCGGTACCGCAACGCTATCCATGGTGTCCTCCATCGCGGCGCCGGTTATTTTGGGTTCTGGATCGCCGCCGGCGAAATTATGAGACAAAGCACGCTTTAAATCAAGCAACTGATTACTTGTTTTACTTGGACTGCGCATGGCTGGTGAATTGAAGCTCGTCGAGATGGGAACGCGCGCAGGCTAACGGTCCGAGGCCGCGTTCATCCGCAGTTTACCCGGCTCGCCGGCATCTCGCCCGGCCAACGCAGGCGAAGCGCCAGCTTCAGCCCGCCGTGGCGGGGTCTCCAGCCATCAAGCGGCGCGGAACACCGGCAGACTGAACCCTCCGGCCGAATCCTCGCATGCGATAAACTCCACAGCCACCGGCATGCCGAAGCGAATATCCTGTTCGGTGATGTCCACCGGATTGCTGATGAACAGAGGCCCTTCCTCCAGTTCCACCAATATCGTCATCCAGGGTATGGGCAGCAAACCCGCATAATAATCGCGCTCGAAACTGCACCAGCTGACGATTTTGCCGCGCCCCGACATGCGCTTCCAGTCGAAACTGGTATGGCCGCAATATTCGCAGGCCAAGGCCACGGGCCAGGTGATTTTGCCGCAATCGGCGCAATGCTGCAGGCGCAATTCGCCTTTACCGCACCAGGCCCAGAAATCGTCATGCCCCGCGCCAAGCGCCCGGTCCGGCCGTTTTTCCCTGCTTGGGCTCGTGCTTTGGCTCATGCTCATTCTCCGCGCGTAAAAATTATGGGATGGGCCTGATCGGTTTGCACCAAAGCCGACATCGAGGCCTGGATACCGGCAATCTGGCGTGGGCCTGCCTCATGGCGCAGCTGGCGCACGACCTCTACGATCTGGCTCCAGCCATGCATGTAGGAGCCTGACAGATTGCCCCCGCTGGTATTCACCGGCAGTTTGCCACCCACGGCCATATTGCCTTCCTGGCAAAATTTCAGCCCCGCCCCTGGCTCCACGAAACCAAACCCTTCGATCTGGTTGATGAGATGGATCGAGGAGGCATCATAACCTTCGAAATGCTGGATCTCGGCCAGGTCCATGCCCGCCATCGCGAGTGCCTGCCCGCCGGCATCCTGCATGATTGGCCGTAAACGTTCGCGCACCATGGTGTGCATCTTGTCGTTTTTAACTTTCGCCTCGCCCCAGCCGGCGACCAGCACGGGCTTATGCGGCAGATCGCGCGCCATATCGGCACGCCGCACGATGAGGCAGACCGCGCCATCGTTAACCACGCAAAGATCGAACAGGTGCAGGGGGCGCACGATGTAGCGGGAGTCCAGATATTGCTGCAGCGTGAGTGGTGTCTGCATCACCGCATTGGGGTTGATCGAAGCATTTTGGCGCAGCTGCAAAGCGACCGCGCCGAGATCGGCTTCGGTGGCGCCATATGTTGCCTGATAATAACGGAACATCAGCGCCCAATGGGCTGCCTGCGAACTCCAGCCCCAGGGCAGATAATAATAATAGGAGCTGGGCGCCCCCGCCCCTGCCGCGCCGGCATAGGTGCTGCCGCCATATTGCCGGCCGATGGCGCGGGAGGCGACGGAATAGACCATGACCATCGTGTCGCATTTACCCGCGGCAATGGCAGCGCAGGCAATCGGCAACGGCCCGGCCATGATGTTACCGTTCTGGATGCTGTAACGCGGCTTGATCCCCAGCATCTGCGCCAGTGCCTCAGGCTCCGGCCCGCCATAGGTGAAGGACGTGGAAAGCCCATCGATATCGCCGCGTTCCAGGCCGGATTCGGCGAGGGCGCGCTCAAATGCGGTCAGCACCAGCCCCTCGGTTGTGGGCGGCTCATAGCCCGGTGCCTTGGCCCGCTCAGCCTTGTAATCGAGATAATAATCGGTCTCGCCCACGCCGACGATGGCCGCCTTGCGGCTGAATTCGCGCGATGGCGGGGGCATTCCCGCATTTTTATAGTCAGACATTATCCTCGCCCGGGTTTAAATGGTTTTTTGTTTTCTATCACAATTTCTCAAGACAATAAGTGCTTACCGAACAGCGCAGGAATTTTCCCAGATTCTAGGCAATAGCACCGAGCGCCTTCAGCTCCTCGATCCTGTCCCACTCCAACCCCATTTCCATTAAAATACTCTCGGTATGTTCGGAGGGCTGCGGGCCGCGCGTGGTTTGCAGCGGTGCATGGTTGAACTGGATGGGCCCGTGCACCAGCCGGATCGGTGCCCCGCCATCCACCGCCTCGACCTCGAAGATCATGATGTGCTGAGCAGCGTCCGCGCCGCGATGACGACATTGAGGTGGGGCTGCTGGTCTATAATGCCGGTGCCAACAACACGCGCGGGCTGTTTGTCGAGTTACCCGAGGAGGTCACGCAATCGGTCATCGCCGTCAACGTGTTGGGGCAGACCAATTTCGCCCGGCATTATGGTGCGCTGATGGTAAAACGCGGGCGCGGCGGCATCATTCTCACCGGCTCCCTGGGTGGCTATCTCGGCTCGCCAACACTGGCCGCCTACACCGCCTCGAAGAGTTTCAGCCGCATTTTCACCGAGGCTCTATGGGCCGAATGCGCGCCTCTGGGCGTCGATGTGCTGCATCTCAACATCGGCTTCACCGCAACCCCGGCGATGGCCCGGCTGGGCCTGCCGATCGATCTGGCCGAAGCCCCCGAAACCGTGGCCCGTGAAGGGCTCGCGAATATCGCCAACGGGCCGGTATGGATCGTCAGCACGCCTGGAAACGTAGAACAAGCCCGGCTGATCAGCGGCATCGAGGATCGCGCCGGGACCGTGCGGGCGCATGCGATTGCGCCGCGCGCGCAAACTGCTAAGGCGGCACTGGAACAGAAAAAACTGGTTGAGTGATGAGTGTGGAGGAGCCCGAATGGTTTAAGCGCGCGATAACAGCGTCGCGTGAAAGCCGCTTCGTCGATGTCGGCGGCTGCGCCATTCATTATCTGCGATGGGGCGACCCTACGCGCCCCGGCCTAGTGTTTGTACCACCAAGCGGCGGCCACGCGCACTGGTTCGCCCATGTGGCGCCATTATTCGCCGATCAGTTCAACGTCGTTTCCATCGACCTCGCCGGGTGCGGCGATTCCGCGCGGCGCGCTGCCTACACAAAGGAGATGATGACCGCGGAGATCATCGCCGTTTGCGAAGATGCCGGCATGTTCGCGGCCACGGTGCCGCCAACGCTGGTGGGGCACAGCGCCGGCGCGCAATACGCCGTGCGCGCGGCCATGGCGCATGACACAGCACTTCTCGGCGTCATATCTATAGATGGCCTGCGCTACGCCGAACTTGAAAAGGACCATGCGATAAAAATCCTGAGCGGGCCTCGCCCCGCGCCGCGTCCTGCCCGCGTGTATGCCAGCCTGGATGAAGCCGCCGCCCGTTTCCGCCTGACGCCAACGCCGCTGATACCTGTCGGGAACGCCTACATAGTCGATTACATCGCCCGCCATTCCTTTCGTGTGGTGGAGGGGGGCTGGACCTCGAAATACGACATGGCGCAAGGTGCATCCGTCACTTTGGCGTTCGAGCTCAAGGATGTCCTCAAGGATCTGAAATGCCGTGCCGCCGCGATCTATGCTGAACACACCCATCTCGCCGACGAGACCGTTGCGGACAGGATGACAGAACTCAACAACGGCCAAGTGCCGGTGTTCGTCATTCCGGGAACAAGCCATTACCCGGCAATTGACAGCCCTTTCGCCTTTGTGGCGGCGATCAAGGGCGTCGTTCTCACATGGGTCGCGGAAACCAGAAGATCCTCGGTGCCTTCTCCGCCCAGGCTTTGAACAACACGCTGGCGGCCGCAGGCGGCGGCCGGTCGCACCCGTTATCGGCGGCATGATCGTCTCGTACGCTTCCTGGCATTTTGTATTCATGGCCGGCGCGCCGTTCGCGCTGGTGGCCCTTATCGCCGGCCGCGCCCTGCCGGACCCAGACAGTGTCGCGCATCAGTTCGACAAAGGCGGCGCCGCGCTGTGTGCCGCCACGTTCGGGCTGCTCATCTCCGGCAGCTGTCAGACCGCATCTCCCCAACCCTGCTGGGAACCACAGGCCTCGGCATCGCCACCTTTGGCCTTCGGGCTGATCGCCCGCTGCGCTGAGCGTTGACCCGCGGATTAGGCGGGCGATATCATGTGTATACAAATGCGCATAAAGCGGGAAAACGGTTCGGCGGCTGATCGCGCCCTTGAACAATGAAGAAAGGGGAGCGCGATGGGCAAATACGACCATCTGATCGGCAAGGAAATCGAGAACGGCTATTTCAGCTGGGATTCAGATAGAACCCTGCTCTATGCAGTCGGCGTTGGCGCAGGACTCGCCGACCCGCTTAAAGAACTGCAATTTACCACCGAGAATACGCCGGACGTGGCGCAGCAGGTATTGCCGACCTTCCTGGTGCTGATGTCGGGCGGGGGCTCATGGATTCCGTTGTTGAATTTCGGAGAGGGCGGAAACGCCCCGATCGGCATGGTGCATGGCGAGCAAAGCATATCTCTGGCGCGGCCCATTCCGCCGCAAGGCCGCGTCCACGTCTCGCGCGTGCTGATCGATGTTTACGACAAAGGATCGGGCGCACTGGCCGTCGCGGAATCGCGGGTCACTTTGGCCGATACCGGCGAATATCTCGGCTCCTCACGCGCGGGATTATTCGTGCAGGGGCGCGGCGGCTTCGGCGGCCCGCGCAAGCCCCCCGATGAGCAACCCTGGAGCCGGCCAGACCGCGCGCCGGATGTCACGGTATCCTTGCCCGTCGGCCTCAACCAATCGCTGATCTACCGGTTGATGGGCGACCGCACATTGCACGGCACCGACCCCGTGCGCGCCCATGCCGATGGTTTCCCCAAACCCGTTTTTTTCGGCCTCGGCACCTTTGGCGTCGCCGGGCGGGCCATGCTGCAAGGCCTGTGCGATAATGACGTCTCGCGCTTCGGCCACATGGAGGGCCGCTTCTCCAAGCCGGTGTTTCCGGGCGATAGGCTGGACGCGCTCATCTGGCATACCGATGGCGGGGCCATGTTTCAGATATGGGCGAATGACGAGCGCCTGGTGATGGACCGCGGCGTCTTTCGCCACCGTCCCGATGACAAGAACCAGGGTTCCGGCTAAGCACATGCCGTGACTGATTTTTCCGCCGCGACAATTCTCATCACAGGTGCTGCCTCCGGTATCGGCGCTGCCGCTGCCCGGGCATTCCAGGCCCAAGGTGCCAGGCTCATCCTGATGGATCAGGATCAAGCCGGGCTTGCCGAATTTCCAAACGCGCAAAAAATTATCGGCGATGTCGCGGACCCGCTGTTATGGCAAAATGCGGATTTATCGGGGCTCACCCATGCCGTCATCAACGCCGGTGTTGCCAATGGCGGCGCCGCCATCGCCGATCTCGATTTTGCCGAATGGCGCCGGGTCATGGCGATCAATCTGGATGGTGCTTTTCTCAGTCTGAGTGCGGCGATGCGGGCGTTGCGCGCGGGTAAAAAAGGCGGTGCGGTGCTGATCACATCATCCATCGCCGGGGTAAAGGCGAGCCCCGGCATCGCGGCCTATGCGAGTTCGAAAGCCGCATTGATCCATCTGGCGCGCGTGGCCGCACTTGAGGGCGCACCTGACCAAATCCGGGTGAACGCGATTGCGCCGGCCGGGGTGGAAACGCCGATCTGGACGGAGCAGAAATTCTTCAAGGATCTGGCGGCGGCCAAAGGCGGTGCTGAGCAAGCTTTCCGTGAATTGGCGGAAGGCTCGACACATCTCGGCCGTTTCGCCAAGGCCGAAGAGGTGGCGGGCCAAATCGCCTTCCTGCTGTCCGATCAGGCAGCGCTCATCACCGGCACCTGCCTTGTCGCCGACGGCGGCTACTCGCTCTAGGTGCAGCAATGACAGGACCTCAGGACCAGCAGGACGGCCTGCCGCCCCGGGCGCGCTATTGGGCGACGGCGGCAATCTGGCTGGCGCTGCTGATGGCGGTGATCGACGCCTCGATTGCCAACGTAGCCTTGCCGACGATTGCCAAAGACCTGCACACGGCGCCAGCGGCCTCGATATGGGTGGTCAACGCCTATCAGCTGGCCATTGTCGTAGCCCTGCTGCCGCTGGCCGCATTAGGGGAGATCATAACCTACCGGCGCATATTCCTGATGGGGCTGTTGTTGTTCGTGCTGGCCTCCATCGGGTGCTGCTTTGCGCACTCGATGCCGGAGCTGACCCTGGCCCGCGCCGTGCAGGGGTTGGGGGCGGCCGGTGTCATGGCCGTTAACCCCGCTCTGGTGCGTTTTACCTATCCGGCGGCGCAGCTCGGCCGGGGCATCGGGCTGAATGCGCTGGTTATTTCCGTGGCCTCGGTGATCGGCCCGAGCCTGGCATCGCTGATCCTCGCCCATGCCTCCTGGCCCTGGCTGTTCGCCGTCAACGTGCCGACGGGCATAGCCGCTCTGGCCGTTGGGGTTTTTGCCTTACCACAGAGCCCGAAATCCGGCGGCAGGCTGGACCGCCTGTCCACCGTGCTCAATGTCGTGGCCTATGGCGGGATTATCGTGGGCCTCGATATGCTCACGCGCGGCGGTGCCGTGCTGCCCGGCAGCGCCTGCATCGCCGTGGGCATTGCCGCGGGGTGGCAGCTGGTGCGCCGGTCATTGCCGCAGGCGCGCCCGCTCATCCCCATCGACCTTCTGCGCAACCGATTATTTGCACTCACAATTATAACCTCCGTAGCCTCCTTTACCGCGCAGATGCTGGCCTTCGTGTCCCTGCCTTTTCTGTTGCAGAGCACCATGCATCACACCCAGGTCCAAACTGGACTGCTGATGACGCCATGGCCGCTGGCTGTCGGCGTGGCAGCCCCCATCGCCGGGCGGCTGGCGGACCGCTATCCGGCCGCGCTGCTGGGTGGGGTTGGTCTGGCGATGCTTGGGGCCGGGCTGTTCCTGCTGGCCGAAATGCCGGTGGCGGCAAGCACGGCTGCGATTGTCTGGCGCATGGCGCTATGCGGTCTGGGCTTTGGTTTATTCCAGGCACCCAATAACCGGACCTTGCTTTCCGCCGCACCACGCTCGCGCACCGGAGCGGCCGGCGGCATGCTGGCCAGCGCCCGCCTCACGGGGCAGACGGCGGGTGCCACGCTGGCGGCCATAATGTTCGGGCTGGGCACCGGCGGGCTGGTATGGTCGCTCGGGCTGGCTTCAGCCGTCGCGGCGGTGGGCGCTTGCGTCAGCCTGTCGCGGTTCAAACTGAGCCCGCCGCGCTGACCCTCGGTTTAATTGAGCCGCCATTTAAAGGCTTGGCGTAGAGACGAGCTGCAGAAATGTGAAGATTTTAGAATTATTATTCTGTATTTAGAAAATACCCTTGCCCGCCACGGCACGGCTGGTTATCCCTATGCCCGGAACGCGACGAGAAAATGCCCCGGGCGCCGCGTCCGGGCGAAAAATCCGGGGAACACCATGACGCATCCGCCAATACCGCAAACCCTGACACAGGCGCTCGATCCAGCGTGGCTGAGCCATGCGCTGGCGCCTCTTACTGGCGGCGCCGCGGTAACCGCCGTGGAGACGGTGGAGGTAATCCGCACCGTGGCAACCAAGGTGCGGTTCACCGTTGCCTATGAAGGAGGCCATGCCGCGCTCTGCCTGAAAGGGTTCCTCGATGTCGACGAGCAAATGGCGCGCGGCGGCGCGGTGAACGTTCTGGAGGCGGATTTCTACGACAAACTGGCGCCGCATCTGCCGTTGCGGCGGCCGGAACGCGTGGCCACGGTCATCGACCGCGCGGCGCCGGGCGCCGTCGTCATCATGCGCGATCTGATCGCGGATGGGGCAAAATTCTGCAGCGCGCTGGACCCGTTCAGCGCGGATGAGGCCGCGGCCAGCCTCGGCCTGCTGGCGCAACTGCACGCCGGCAGTGGCCTGCTGGCAAGCAGCCCCTGGATAAAACCCAGGCTCAGCGATTTTGTCCGCAATGCCTATGTGCCGCTGCCCATGCTGCAGGAAATGCTGCACGGCAAGCGCGGCGAGGGCCTGCCGGACCGCACCAAAGATGCAGCGCTGCTGCTGCAGGCATTGGCCGTGCTGGCCGAGCGTGACGCCGCCGGCCCGCAATATTTAATCCACGGCGATAGCCACGCCGGGAACATCTACCGCACGGCGGCGGGGCCCGGGCTGATCGACTGGCAGTTATTGCAGCGGGGCGGCTGGGCGCTGGATGTGGCCTATCACATTACCGCCGTGCTGCCGGTGGATGTCGCCGAGCGCGAGGAGCGCGCCTTGCTCGCGCATTATCACGCCGATATGCAGCGGCTTGGTGCTGAGGTGCCGGCGGAAGAGGAGGCATGGGCGGCGTATCGCGCGGCTTTGGTCTATGGCTATTATCTCTGGTCGATCACGCGGCGCGTGGACCCGGCGATCACGAATTTATTCGTCAATCGGCTGGGCAACGCGGTTACGCGCCACAATAGTTTTGCCCTGCTCGGGGTTTAACGCCCGAGTTTTTCCGCAAGAAACCGCTCCAGCTGGCGGCGAGAAACTTTATTGCTGGGCAGCATCGGCACCTCCTCGCGCGTTATGGCAACATACGCGCGCGGCACTTTGAAACTTGATAGGGATTTGCGGAGTTTCGCCTGTATGGCATCCATATCCAGCACCGCCCCATCGCGCGGCACCAAAGCGGCAACAACAATTTGGCCCCTGTCATGGTCAGGCAGCCCCACCACATAGGCGGAATGCACGCCGGGGAATTGTTGCAGCTCCATCTCCACTTCGGCGGGTGAGACGTTGGAATTGGCGGTCTTGATCATATCGCCATCGCGCCCGGTGAAAAGAATGCGTGTGCCTTCGACCACGCCCATATCCCCGGTGTGGTAGAAGCCATCTGGCGTGAAATAATCCAGTTTTTCCAGCTTATGCAGGCCAGGTGTGAGGGCATAGCCGCGGATCTGAATCTCGCCGCGCTCGCCTTCGCCAACGGGTTTTCCATCCGCATCCGCCACCCGCACCTCGAACCCCTCGGCAATATGGTCGAGCGGCGCGCAAAGCGGGTAGCGCGGGTCGCGCAAAACATCGGCATGCGAATACGGCCCAAGGGTTTCAGTCATGCCGAGGCCCCAGATGGTGGGCATTTTCTGCATCGCCGCCATATCATCCACGGCCATCACCGTGCCCATGGCGAAACGGCTGCTGGTGGAGGTGCCTTCTGTACATTGCGTTACCGCACCGATTTCAAGGTTGGGCAGCAGATACATCATCAGCCCGCCCACCCAGAACATCGGCAGCGGCACGGGAACGTCCTGGCCACGGCTGACGGAGAGCTTGGTTTTAAGGTAATGCGTGCGTGCCAGCACCGCGCCATGCGTATGCTTTACGCCTTTCGGCAGCGCCATGGAGCCCGAGGTGTAAATCTCCAGCATCTGGTCAGTGGGATGGATTTCGGCTTCGACCTCCTCAAGCATATCCTCGCTCACGCTGCCGGCCGCATCGAGCAGAAAATTCATGCTGTGGAAGCTGGGCGGAAGAGCGTCGCCGGTGGAAACAATCCAGCGCAGATAAGGTATTTTTGTAAGCCGTAATTCAGGAGTGGTCACTTCGCGCAGCGCGGGCAAAGCGTCGCACAGCCGCTCGCTATAATCATGGCCGAGCAGTTTTCGTTGCACAATCAGACCGGTGATGTCGGATTGGCGCAGCACCCGCACCAGCTCGTTGGCTTTAATGAGCGTGCTGATCGGCACGGCAATACCGCCAATGCGGGAGATGGCGGCCAGCATCAGCGCAAATGAAGGGCTATTGCCGTAGATAAAACCAACCCGCGTACCTTTGCCCACGCCGCGCGCCAGCAGGCCCCGGGCGAGCGTAGCCGATTGCCGTTCGAGTGCGATGAAACTCAGCGCCTCATCGGGGATGGTGTCGCCTGCAATCGTTATGGCGGTAGCGCCGCCATAAGTTGCGGCGGCGGCGCGGAGCAACTGCGGAAAATTATGGGCGGCAGCTGTATCGCGCGCCAGCTCGTCGGGTTTATTCACCGTAAAGTCGCTCCCTTCGGACATTTTTTTGCCTCGTATTCTAACCTATCGCGCCTGCTGGCGAAGGCCAAATACATGCCTCGCGTTGTTCTTAAATAACGTATTAATCGTCGTATATACGAATTTAAACCGGCTTGTCCACGAGGGCGCCCCGGCAGCGACCTTGACTTTTGTTCGTAATTAGATAAAATAGTTCGATATTTAGAATATATGAACTCATAGGAGGAAACTATGGCGCCCGATGATATTTCGCTCGCAGCGCGGCCCGGATTGAAACTTCCGGCAGGCCTTCGCTTGATCGATGCCGATGCGCATCTCGACCCGCCGCATGACATGTGGCGCGAATATCTACCCGCGCATCTGCGCGAGCTCGCCCCTTACATCGAGCCCGGGGAGGAGCATGACTGGATCGTCTTCGAAGGAAAAAAACGCCCCCTGCGGATGATCGGCAATCAGGCCGGAAGGGCGGGCAAAGATTTCAAAATGACCGGCAAATTGTCGGAAATGCGGGAAGCCTGGCTACCGGCGCAGCGCCTGGCCGATATGGATCACGATGGCATTGATGCCGCGGTAATCTACGGCGGCGGGCCGCTCGGCACCATGAACAGCGAGCTCTATATTGCCAGTTTCGAGGCGTATAATCGCTGGCTGCATGATTTTTGCGCTGCCGACCGCAAGCGCCTGGCCGGTGTCGCCTATCTGCCGATGCGCGATATCGACGAGACTTTAGGTTTGCTGCGCAATGCCGCCGCACTCGGTTTCCGCAACGTCAACATCCCGGCCTTCCCGCAGGAGAGCGATGGCGTGACCACCACGGCGCGGGTAGCGGCCATTACGGCGGGGCAGGGGGCGGCACTCACCGGTAATCCCTCCTCCGACAGAAGCTACGCGGACCCGGAATTCGACCGGCTCTGGGCGGAAATCAGCGATCTCGATCTCACGGTCACCATTCATCTAGGTGGCCGCGTGCCGCGCTTCGGTGAGAAAAAACATTTTCTGCCCGATATGTCGATGAGCAAACTGGCGATGGCGGAGCCGGTGAACATTCTGATTTATGGCGGCGTGTTCCAGCGTTTTCCCAAACTGCGCTTTGTGAGTGCGGAAAGCGGCGTGGGCTGGTTTGCCTGGATGGCGGAATATATGGACCGCGTGTGGGAAAAGCAGCGTTACTGGACGGAGAGTGTGCTGACCCAGCCGCCGAGTTTCTACATGGACCAGAATATCTACGGCTCCTTCATCAACGACCGCATCGGCGTGATGTGCCGTAACGAGCCGGGTGGCAAGAACATCATGTGGTCATCCGACTACCCGCATTCCGAAACAAGTTTCCCCAACTCACATGAGGTCATCGCGCGCGATTTCGCGGGCGTGCCGGCAGAAGAGATCAGAGAGATCGTAGGCGGCCGCGCCCAGCGTGTGTTTTCTGTAAGTTAAAAGTTTTTTGCGCTGCTTTTTTTACTAAAAAACCACCCCAGCGATCTTAAGATCAATAATACCCTGCTCGTCATACCCCAGGCTGGTCAATATCGCCTCGCTATCCGCCCCCAGCGCGGGTGCGGGGCGAGAGGGCAAAGCCGTGCCGTCGAACTGCATGGGCACACTCACCATGTCGAGCCGGCGGCCGTCACCGTGCTCCACGGGTTGGAGATAATGATTGGCCAGCACCTGGCCGTCATCCTTCAGCTCGCCGACATGCTGCACGGCATCCCATTGGCCTTCCTGCCGGGCCAGAATGCCGCGCCATGAGCTAAGGGTTTTGCCGGCGAACAGAGAATCCAGTGCGGCGGTGCAGGCGGTGATGTTTTTGGCGCGCAAGGCCGCGGTGGTGAAGCGCGGATCGGCGGCGAGATCGTCCGCACCCGCAGCCTCGCAGAAACCTGCCCAGTAGCGCTGTCCCTGCAACATGCAGAGTGCCACATGCCGCCCGTCGCTGGTGCGGTAGGTGTTCACCAGCGGGTTGGAGACTTCATCGCGCCGGGGCCGGGGCAGGCGGGCAACATTGTCGATCGTGGCCTGGGTGATGCCGCGCTGGAGCAGCCACATGCTGGCGCCGAGCAGCGAGACATCAACCACCGAGGCCTTGCCCGTCATGGCCCGCTGGGCAAGGGCGGCGGCCACGCCGCCGGCCAGCATCGCCGCACTGGCGCAATCGCCGAAGGCAGCACCCGGCTGGCCGTAGGGGAACTCCTCATCCTCCGGGGTAATAGAGGAGGCAACACCGCCACGAGCCCAGAAGGTGATGGAATCATACCCGCCTTTCGCGGCTTCCGGCCCCTGCCGGCCAAGCCCGCTGCCCAACGCATAGATAATGCTGGGGAACTGGGTGCGAATATCCTCCACATCGATCCGCATTTTTTGCCGCGCGGCGGGGAGCAGGTTGGTGAGGAATACATCCGCATCCGCAAGGAGCTTGTAGAGCACCGCCACGCCTTCGGGTTGTTTGAGGTCGAGCGTGATGCTGCGCTTGCCGCGGTTATAATTCTCCCAGGAGAGATCAAAACCATGGTTGCTAGTGGCCATGCCGCCAATTTGCAGGCCGCGCAGCGGGTCGCCCGTGGGCGGTTCGATCTTGATCACATCCGCCCCCATATCAGAGAGGATGCCGCCGCAGGCGGGCACGAAAGCCCACATGGCGACCTCGACAATTTTGATCCCTTCGAGCGGCCTGTTCATGAGCGCGTGACCTCCGTGCTGGGAAGGTACGATCCTTCCTAAAATTCTCTATTTCGACTTTTTTAACGCAATATCGAACCTGGTCAAGGTTCAGCATCGCTATTGACCGCCGCCACAATTCGAAATATCGAATATGGGCATGGCAAGATCTTCTCCCGGCGTCCAGCGCGTGGCCGCTATCCTCAATTTTATCGTCGATCACCCTGGTCAGGCGTTCACCCTGACCGATCTGGTGAAGGCGCTGAGGCTGAGCCGCGCCACATGCCATGCCTTGCTGACTGGGCTGGTGGATGTGGGGTATTTGTACCGCACCAGCGACAAGAATTACATGCTCGGCCCGTCCCTGGCCTCAATCGGCCGGATCGCGCTGCAGCACGCCTCGCCACTGCAGGTAGCGCAGCCCGAGATGCGCGCGCTGGCCGATGAGTTCGACGTGTTCTGCGCCGCCTATTTCCGCGAGGGCGAGGATATCGTCGTGCGCGACCGGGCAGCCTCCGCCTCGCATGTCGGCTGGTCCACCCCAACCGGCGCGCGGCTCAAATTGCGCGCCCCCTTCGGCTCAATTTTTTACGCCTGGCGGCCGGAAGCCGAGGCGAAGGCCTGGCTCGATGCGGCCGAACCGCCGGCCACGCCGGAGCATCGCGAATCCATGCTGCAGGGCATGCGTTTTCTGCGTGAACATGGTTACTCGGTGCACACCCGCAACCCGCGCGCGGTTGGTGCCGAGCGGCCGCCGGAGCAGGTGTTCCGTGAGGAAAGCTCGATATTTCCAGCGGTTCTTCTGCCCAAGCTTGAGGATGGGGTGGATTACCCGCTCATCAGCATCATCGCCCCGGTGTTTGAGTTACGCGGGCAGATTGCCTTTGTGCTCGGCCTGTCGGGCTTTACCGGCGTAACGCAAGGTACCGAGATCAAACGCATCGCCCAGCGCTTAACCAGCGCCTGTGCGCGGATTTCCACCTTTATCACCGGCCAATCGCGCTCCCCCTCTTAAGTGGCGCTGTTTCGTTGACTTGGGCATTGCTCTGACCTATTTATCGGAAAAATAATTCGATATTTAGAAAAATAAGGAGCGAAAATGTCCGATGTGATCGTAGCGCCTGAGACGAGGGATCTCGACATTCTGGCACGCCAGCTAACGGAATGGCTGCAACCCCGGCTGGAGAGCGCCAGCGATATCCGCATCAGCAATCTCAAATACCCAAGCGGTGCCGGGCAATCTCATGAAACCATCCTGTTCGATGTCAGCTGGCATGCTGCCGGCGCGCGCCATGAGCGCGGCTGCGTGGTGCGCATCAAGCCGACCCGCCAGCTGGTGTTCCCCGACACATTGTTCGATGAGCAACGCCGGCTGATGTCCCTGCTACACGCGGACGGGCGGGTGCGGGTGGCCGAGCCGTTATGGCTGGAGGAAACCTCCGATCTCCTGGGCGCGCCCTTCTTCGTGATGGAGAAAAAGCGGGGCCGCGTGCCCGTCAGCATTCCGCCCTATCGCGATGTCGGCTGGGTAGCCGAGGCAACACCGGCGCAACGCGCCACCATGTGGGAGGCCGGCGTGCGCCAATTGGCCGCCATTCAGGCCGTGCCGCGTAGCGGGCTCGGGTTTCTGGCCGGCACAAAGCCCGATGCGCGCGAGGGGCTCCCGCAGGAATGGGATAAATACCAGCGCTTCATCGCCTGGGCCGGCGGCGAGGCTTTTACCCCCGTGCTGAACAAAGCCATGGACCGGCTCGCAAAACTCTGGCCGAAAAACCAGCCGCCCGGCCTGGTATGGGGCGATGCGCGGCTAGGCAACATGATGTTCGACGAAAACTTCGATGTGGTTGCGGTAATGGACTGGGAGCAGCCCTCGCTCGGCGGCGCACTGCACGACCTCGCCTGGTGGCTGGTGCTCTCCGATGCCTGGCACTCCGCCACCCCAACTCGCCCCTACCTCACCGGCATGGGCACAGCCGAGGAAACAATCGCGCTATGGCGCGAGGTCACCGGCATCTCCGCCGATGATCTCGAATGGTACGAGGATTTCACACGCCTCAAAATGTCCTGCTGCTCGCTCAGCACAGGCAAGATGGGCCGCTACCCGATGCCGGATCCAAAGGAAATGGCGAAGAGATTGAAGGTATAAGCAGCCGCTTTTGTCTCAAACGGCCATCATAAACGGCGCCGCTGCTGTCGCGGGGTAAACCGCCTCGCCCTGCGCGCCGCATTGGGCGATGCCGTGGTTCATCGTGGCGAGCAGTGCCTCGGTGTCGATTGTGGCGGCGGCTGGGTACATCATGCCCAGAGCGAGCGGGCGTTCGGTGCTGGCGCGGGGCAGCAGGGTGGCGACCATCTGCACGCCGGCAACGAACCCGGCTTGGCCCATGGCGTGGCCCTGGCGGCGCAGGCTGGCGACATGTTCGCGGGTTTCCACCGGGTTGAATTTTTCCTCCGCCGGGGCTTCGGCGTTAAGGCGCCAGAGGATGCGGCTGGCCTGCTCGGCCGGCATTGTGGAGAGCAGCAATAGCCCGGCGGCGCTGGCGGAAAGCTGCTCGCAGGCGCCGTAACCTATCTCACGTAAGCTGGGCTCCGGGCCGGGCGAGAGCCGAAAAATTTGCACATTTGTGCCGACCATGCCGAACAGGGCCACGCTGTTGCGGGTGGTCTGGGCCAGGCGGTCCATGAAGGCGAAGAGATGGCCGTTGCGGATGATCTCGGGCTGGGCCGAGATGCCCAAAGCCGCGAGGCGTGGGGTAGGCGAATAATAGCGCGAGCGGGAATCCTTATAGAGCAACCCCATCTCGACCAGCGTGGCGAGCAGCTCGGAGGTGCTCGATTGCGGCCGGCCGTAGCGGCGGACAATATCCATCACCGTTGCCTGCTGGTTATTTTCATCAAAAAATTCAAATACTTCGATAACACGTTTCGCGATTTTGGCTTTATTCGGTTCAAGCGCATTGGCCATAACCGTCTTCTCCCCGGCTTTTGTATGGGGTACACCATCTGCCTTGCTCAGAAGGTAGTCAATAGAAAAGTGACAGGGTCTCTGTTTTTTGCGCCGTGGCAGGATTGCTGAGGTTTAACGGGCCGGATCGCCGGAGCGATTTTGACCAACGGAGCCAAGGTCCAGCATCTTAATTAGGTATCGCTGCCACGATGGGCTGAGCATTGCGGCAGCAGGCATGTCGATGTCATCTGTGCGGCACGAAAAACGCGAGTGGGGATGACAATGGCCGGCAAGGTGATAGCGATTACAGGTGCCAATGGCGGGCTGGGGCGGGCACTGGCGCAGTTTTTCGCCGGAGGCGGCGATGAGGTCGTGCTGCTCGGGCGCAAGTTCGACAAGGTGCAGGAGGTTGCCGCGGCCATCGGCGAGCGCGCCACGCCGGTTGCCTGCGATGTCGGCGTGCCGTCCTCGGTACGCGCCGCGTTTGAGACCATTGCCGCGAAATTCCCGAAGATCGACGTGCTGATCAACAATGCCGCCATCTTCCAGCCCTTCACGATTGAAGAGGCAACGGATGATCAGATCATGTCGGCCGTGCTGGCCAATCTTGCCGGGCCCATTTTATGCGCGCGCTCGGCCATTCCCATGCTCAATCGCGGCGGCCATATCATCAACATCAGCTCCGAATCGATCGCGCTGCCGTTCCCGCATCTAGGCGTCTACCAGGCCACTAAGGCTGGCGTAGAGAACTTTGCCCATCATCTGCATCTCGAGTTGGAAGACAAGGGCATTCGCGTGACCGTGGTGCGGGCTGGCCAGATGATGGGGCCCGGCATGTCACTGGAGATGGAGCCTGCCGCGGCGCAGCGTTTTGGCATGGAGGCGATGCGGCGCGGGATGAACCTGCAAGCGCGCGGCATCACCCAGTATCAATCGACGCTGAACATATTCCGCACACTGATCGATCTGCCGGAAGACGTCCATGTCGGTACTGTTACGTTCCAGTCAAGGGCGGGCGTATTGCCCCCCATGCCGCCGCGATAAGGGCCGCAGAGCCCGATCGATCCATAATTAAGAGGAAAATTCACCATGATGTTCCCCGAATCCAAGCTTTATATTAACGGCAAATTGCGCGCGGCCGAAGGTGGTGCGACCTATGAGGATGTCAGCCCATGGACGGCCGAGCCGATCGCCCGGGTCGCGGATGGCTCGGTGGCCGATATGGAAGAGGCGATTGCCGCCGCCCGCAGGGCGTTCGATGAGACTGACTGGTCCACCAACAAGAGCCTGCGCCGCGAACTGGTTGTGAAACTGGGCAACAAGCTCAAGGCCAATCAGGAAAAACTGGCCGCCTATGCACAGCATGAGGTGGGTGCCGCGCAGGGCTTCGTGATGGGGCCGCAGGTCGGCATGCCGCTCAGCTTCATCGATGAGCTGCTGAAGATTTTCGATGAGATCGAATGGGAAAAATCGATGGGCGACAAGCCCGGCTGGATCGGCATGAGCCGGCGCACGCTGGTGAAGGAAGCGGCGGGTGTGGTCGGTGTGATCACCCCGTGGAACGTGCCGCTCTACATCACCGTGGGCAAGGTGATCCCGGCACTGCTGGCGGGCTGCACCGTGATTGTGAAGCCGGCCCCCGACACACCTCTTATCAGCGCCATCTGGGGTGAGTTGGCGGCTGAGATCGGCTTTCCGCCGGGTGTGCTGAATGTGGTGACGAGTGCCGACCCGGTTGCGACCGGCGAGATGCTGGTGACCGATCCGCGCGTGGATCTGATCTCCTTCACCGGCTCCACCGGCGTGGGCAAGCGCATCATGGAAAAGGGGGCGCCGACGCTCAAGCGCCTGTTCCTGGAGCTGGGCGGCAAGTCCGCACTCATCGTGCTGGAGGATGCACCGAATTTCGCCCAGGCCGTGGCGATGGGCATGGTCACCCCGCATGCCGGGCAGGGTTGTGCCACGCTGACACGCTTGCTGGTGCCCAAAAGCCGTTACGCCGAGGCGGTGGCGATTCTCGAAGCCGCCTATGCCGGTTACGGCGATAAATGGGGCAATCCCACGGAACCCGGCCAGATGATGGGGCCGTTGATTTCGGCCAGGCAGCGTGAGCGCGTGCTGGGTTATATTGAATCCGGCAAGGCCGAGGGTGCGCGGCTGATCGCGGGCGGCAAGGCCGCCACCAACAAGGGCACCGGTTTCTTCGTGGAGCCGACCTTCTTCGTGGACGTGACCAACGATATGAAGATCGCGCGGGAAGAGATTTTCGGGCCCGTCGGCGTGATCATTCCGTTCGAGGATGATGAGGATGCCATCCGCATCGCCAATGACAGCGATTACGGCCTCTCCGGCATGGTGGTCTCGGCTGATTCGGCGCGGGCTAATCGTATCGCCAGGCGTATCCGCACCGGCACGATTGGTGTGAACCTTGGTGCCTCGATTGCCGTGGATCTGCCGTTCGGCGGGTACAAGCAGAGCGGTGTGGGCAAGGAATGGGGCATGGAAGGATTCGACGAATATCTCGAAACCAAGGCCATTGCCGAAGGGGTGTAGACTGGGCGGGCTGGCGCGTTATGCGCGCCGGCCCCGTCCGTTTGTGTGAACTATAAATATGGACGGTGCGTTGATTTGGTGCGGAGCGAAACAATCCCCACTGTGGTAAGCGAGCTCCAGCCGTCTGTGCAGCAGGCCGGGTCATCTGCCGCGATGGCGGGCGGCTATAACCTGCTGGGCCAACGCCTGGGCCGTAAGGGGCAGGAGACCAGGGAGCGGATTCTCGTCACCGCATTACGGCTCATCGAAGCCTCCTCGAAAGATGCGCCGGTAACGTTGACCAGCGTGGCGCGCGACGCCTCCGTGGGCATGACGACGTTGTATCTGTATTTTCCCAACCTTGGGGATCTGGTGCTGGCGGTGCTGACGCGGGTGATGGATTGCGCGGATTCGGCATTTGTTGACCGGTTGCGGGCGCGCTGGCCCGATGACGGGCTGGGGGCGGGCGCGCAAGGGTTTATACGGGCGCATTACCAGTTCTGGCGCCGGAATTCTCGTATTCTGCATCTGCGCAACAGTTTTGAGGATGCGGGAGATGCGCGGTTTCTGCACTATCGCAACCGTGTATCGCGGCCGCTGATCGAGCTGCTGATTTTGCAGATGGATGGGGTGCTGGAGCCGATGAATTCGCCGGCCGGCAATAGTGCCACGGTGCTCACAACCGGCTTCGAGCGGTTGGCGACGATTACCACCAACCCAATTTTTTTCACCAATCTGCGCGATATCGGCGTGCCCGATGTGCAGGCGTATATCGATGACCTGCTGAATGCCAAGGCGGAGTTGATTGCTTTGGCGGTGCGGCACCACCGGGATAAGGCGAAAAATCTGAGCTGAAATTTGGCCTGAAATTTAGCGCGAAAAATTTGTGCGGAAAACTGGTATTGCTACGGTTTTTGGTGTAAAGGGGTCGCAGACCATGCCGCCTGCGCATTAAGCCAGCGCATTAAGGCGGCATAAATGAGTTGGGCGCGGTGCAAATGCCGCTGGGAAGGAAGTTTAAGGGTTTTGGCGATATCCAGCTTAAAGTTGGACGGCACGGGCTGCTTTAGCCCGGGTCCGGCGGGGCGGAATGAAGAATAACAATAAAAAGCCAGACGCATTGCGGGACGAACGACGCAAAATTCGGATTTTATGGAATCTCAAGAGTTAAGGAGACTGCTTATGCAAATGGACGATATGGTACTGATCAGCGTTGATGATCACATCACCGAGCCTGGAACAGTGTTCGACAAGCATCTGACCGGAGACGATTACGCCTCCGCGCCAAAACTGCGCACGACCGAAAAAGGCACGAATTTCTGGGAATACCAGGGCAAGAAGATCCCCTCGACGGGTCTGAACGCCGTGGTCGGCCGCCCCAAGGACGAATACGGCATGGAGCCGACGGCGCTGAGCCAGCTGCGCACCGGCTGTTACGATGCCAACGAGCGCGTCTCCGACATGAACATCAACGGCATCGCCGCCTCGCTGAATTTTGCCAGCTTCCCCGGTTTCGACGGCGGGCTGTTCACGCTGGCGCCGGACAAGGACCAGGCTTTGGTGCATCTGCGCGCCTATAACGACTGGCATGTGGATGAATGGTGCGGTTCCAACCCCGGCCGTTTCATCCCCTGCGGCCTGCTGCCGACCTGGGACATGGACGCCACCGTGGCCGAGCTCAAGCGCCTGAAGGCCAAGGGCTGCAACGCCGTCTCTATCAACGAAAACCCGACCGCGCGCGGCCTGCCGAGCATCCATAACGCCCGTTGGGAGCCGCTGTGGAAAACCGCGACGGATCTGGACATCGTGCTGTGCCTGCATATTGGCGGTGGCAACCCGGCGCCGCATGCTTCCATGGAAACCCCGGTCGAGGCGTGGATCACCACCATGCCGATGTCGATTGCCGTGGGCGCTGCCGATTGGCTGACGCTGGAAGCGCTGAACCGCTACCCGACCATGAAGCTTGCTCTGTCCGAAGGCGGTATCGGCTGGGTTCCGTATTTCATGGAACGCGCCGATTTCAGCCATGGCCAGCATTATGCCTGGACCCATTCCGACTATAAGGGGATGAAGCCGAGCGACGTGTTCAAGCGCCACTTCCTCAACTGTTTCATCGATGACGCTTTTGGCTTGAAGAACCTGGAATCGATCGGCGAGGACATGGTTTCCTATGAATGCGACTACCCGCATTCGGACTCGCTGTGGCCGCATGCGCCGGAACGCCTGTGGGACACGATCAAAGGGCTGAATGATCGCCAGATCGAGAAGGTCACGCATGGCAATGCCATCCGCTGGTTCAATTTCGATTTGTTCAAGCACCATACCCGTGAAGAGCTGACGGTTGGCGCGCTGCGTGTGGCCGCGGCCGCCGCCGGTGTGGACACCACGCCGAAATCCAGTGGCGGCGCTGCCCCACTGGCCGCAGGCGAGACCGCCCGCACGATCACCTCGGGCGATATCATGCGCATGATGAAGGAACATTCTAAAGCCGCCTAAGTTTCAATGGCGAGATGATGAAGGACGGCCCAGGCAAATTGCCTGGCCCGTCCTATTATCAAAAGTTTTGGTAATTACATACTTGACTAAGTAAACAACATCTGCCGTTGAAAGGAGACGATAGATACCATATTTAGCAAGGCATTGGCATGACATTGACTGATATTGCACCGTATGCCGCAATAGTCGCTACAGTGATCGTTTGGTCCTTAACCCAAAGAGCAAACAGAAGGCATGAGATATTTAAGGAGCGTCTCAAAAGAAGAGTGGAGATGTTTGACAGCCTTCTCCCGGAAATTAGCAAATTCGTTGATGCCTTACATCAATACAATGGGGATGAGTCGGATACAAAAGCCGTGCAGGCTTGCCAGGAAGCATTCTATTCACTCGGTAGCTATCGCGTAAAAATGCTATGTTATGGCACTGATGAAGAACAGCGCGTCTATGAGGAATACATCCACACAATAGACCAGCGAAAATTGGATGTTTTGGCGCAAAGGAACAAAACATTGGTCGATTTGATATTGAAAAATCTTCGCCTGGAGTTGGGCATCAAAAAAGGCACTTAGCCAAGTATATAGTTACCAAAGTTTTTGGTGCAGCTTTTTCCAAAATGCGGCTGCTTTTTTTAATCGCTGGAGCGATGAAACAAGCATGGCATAGCACTTCAGCGTGCCGCCACATCATCAAAAGCGTGAATGCCGTGTATAAGATTACGTGTATAAATCAGAGCCCTTTCGGCCAGGCCGGGGGCGTGTGAGGGGGTTAACGTGGCAGATCTTTTGAATTACGCGGGCAAGCGCGTCGTCGTCAGCGGTTGTTTTTCCGGCATGGGGGAGGCCACGGCCCGTACCCTGGTCGAGGCGGGCGCCGAAGTGCATGGGCTCGATTATAAGGACACGGCGCTGAAACTGGCGTCCTTCACCAAGATCGATCTGCGCGACCCGGCTTCCATCGAAGCCGCCGCCGCCAAAATCGGCGGCAAGGTCGATGCGCTGTTCAATTGCGCCGGCCTGCCGCAGACCTTCCCGCCGCTGGACGTGATGAAGGTGAACTATCTGGGCACCAAGCACATCACCGAGCAGCTGCTGCCGTTCATGGGCAAGGGCAGTGCCATTGCCAGCATCTCCTCCACCGGCGGTCTGGGCTGGTCGCGCCGCATTCCGACACTGATGGAAGTCATCGGCGTGGGTGGCTTCGACGAGGGGCTGAAATGGTGCGAGGCCCATCCCGAGGTGGTGAGTGAAGGCTATTCCTTCTCCAAGGAACTTGTCATTGTCTGGACAATGCTGATCTCCTCAAAACTGATCAAGAAGGGCATCCGCATCAACTGCACTTTGCCCGGCCCGACGCAGACGCCGATGATGAAGGATTTCGAAGCGGCGACCGCGGACATCGTTTTGAAAGCCGCGATGCAGCCGATCGACCGCCGTTCCACGCCGCAGGAGCAGGCCAACGCGCTGGTGTTCCTCAACAGTGATCTCGCCAGCTATATCAATGGTGTGGTGTTCCCGGTTGATGGCGGGTTTATGGGTGGCCTCGCCACCGGACAGATCGATATCAGTGCGATGATGGGTAAGCCCGCCGCCTGAACCTGATGGAATGACTGGCTTACGACTGGGTTATGGGGGCGGCACGCAGGTGCCGCCCCTTTTTTGCCGTGAGCGTGTCGTAAACGTATTGCGATGCAGCAAAGCGTATTGTATTGCGGGGTAGCAACGCGTGAAGCAGCGTCAGACCCATTTAGGCGTGTCCTAAAAGTCACTATTCGACGGATACTCTGATCCACGGTGACGCAATTCCCTCATAAAACGCCGCTAATCCCAATTTACGATAACTTTGTCGTGGGCAGGCACTAGGCATGCGTAGCTCCCGCCGTTAAAAACAGTGAGGACTTCGGTTTTGCTTATGTGGGTCAAGGGAAACACGAATGGCGGTCCCTTCTCTTCGCATCAAACGCCGCTGTCCGTACAAGTGTCTGGGATAATGGAATATAAAGGGGGCTATCGAATGTCCAAGAAGTTGAGGATTGCGCGCCGGGCCAAGGGCCGTAACATCGCACGTGGCCTGGGGCTCGGTTTGCCCGCCATGTTCGCGGCGGCCGCACCGGCGGCACATGCGTTGCAGCTGTACGATGGCACGGCGCATGGCAATAACGTCGAGATCAACCTGAACATCACAGCCTCCTACACCGGCGCCTTGCGCGTGGGTAAGCCCGCCCAGACCCTGGTCTCGGGCACATATAACGCCAATGGCAACGATGGCGATGCCAACTTCCGCCACGGCCTGGTCACCAACCTCTTCGAAGTCCTGCCGGTGTTGGACATCAAGGACAACTCGTTCGGCATGCATTTCTCCGGTGAGTATTTCATCAACACCGTGTATCTGCAGGGCAACCAGAACAACCAGCCCGGCTCGGTCAACCCGGCCACCAGCTCGCAGACGAGTTTCGCCGATGAGACGCGTACGGCCAACGGCCAGAACGGGCGCCTGCTCGATGCCTTCGTGTACGACAGCTGGAATTTCGGCGGTCAGCAGTTCACCTTGAAGGCCGGTCAGCAGACATTGTTCTGGGGCCAGAGCCTGTTCTACGGCACCAACGGCATCGCCGGCGGCCAGGCGCCGATCGACGTGGTCGCGGCCAGCCAGCTCGTCAACGCGCAGAGCCAGCAGATATTCCTGCCCGTAGGCCAGATCGTTGCGACCTATCAGCCGAACTCCACCTATACCATCCAGGGCTACTATCAATATCAGTGGGAGCCCTATGCCTTCAACGGTGTCGGCTCGTACTTCAGCACCACCGACGTCATCGGGCCGGGTGGCAACCGCATCATCGCGGCAGAGGCCGGCGGCGAAAACTTTTATCTGCTGCGCGGCAAGGATATCTCGCCGCCATCGCAGAATGGCCAGTTCGGTCTCTCCGTCCAGGCGCAGTACGGCAATTACGACGTCGGTCTGTTTGGCCTGCGTTATGACAACAAGACGCCGAACGTTTACACGCTCGCGCCAACCACTACTTCGGCTACCCCGGGCGGCCTGGCTGTTGGTCAATACCAGGCGGTCTATGCACGTGACATCTGGCTGTACGGCACCAGCCTTTCCACCACGATCGGCGCCACGAACGTCGCCGGTGAAATCAGCGTACGCACACACATGCCGCTGGTCGGCAGCACCGCCGCTGGCCTGCAATCATCGGCCAACATGGGCAATGCCAATAACGACCCGCTCTACCCGGTTGGTAACACGATGACGGGCCTCGCCTCATTCATCTACGGCTCGCCGGCGCTGAAGTTTGATCCGGGCGGAATCACGATCCTGGGCGAGGTCGAGTATGTGGACGTGTTCCGCGTGACCGCCAACAAGGAGCTGCTCGCACCGGGCCGTAGCTCCACCGCCTCGGCATTCGACGTTGAGGTCGAGCCGGCTTTCTTCGAAGTGCTGCCGAACCTCGAACTGCAGTTCCCTGTGTCGCTGGCCTATAATTATGCCGGCAACTCGCAGATGGATATCTCGATGAATCATGGCACCGGTACGGTCACGACCAGTATCGTGGCGACCTACCGCGAAAACTGGGATGCCTCGCTCAACTACGTGGCCTATTTCGGCCGGGCAGGTAGCAGCCCGGCGGTGCCTAATATTTCGGCCAGCGCTTCCGACCGTTCCTATGTTTCGCTGAACCTGCAGCACACATTTTAAGTCTTCTTCTAAGTCTTCGAAGTAAGGAAACCGTAACGATGAAAAGACGCGATTTTGGCCTGCTCGCAGGCACCAGCCTCGTCACTGCCGCGGCGCTACGCCCCGGCATGGCCGCGGCAGCCGCGGCTGATCCCAGCCTGCTCACCACCACGCTCACCCCCAGGGGCGGTGAGCGTGCCGGCAATGCCGATGGTTCCATCCCGGCCTGGACCGGCGGGCTCGTCTCTCCGGCCCTGCCGCTCGATCAGCCCGTGGCCGTGCGGCTCTTCGAGGACGAGAAGCCGCTCTACACCGTCGATGCCAGCAATATAACGCAATATGCTGATCTGTTGACCGAGGGCACCAAGTTTCTAATCGAGAAGTACGGCGTCAGCCTGAATGTGTATCAGACGCACCGCACCGCGGCGGCGCCGCAATATGTGTATGACAACACGGCGAAGAACGTAACGACCGCGAAACTCGACCCCGCGGGCGGGCGCTTCGGCTTCAACGGTGCCTATGGTGGCGTGCCCTTCCCGATTATCGACACGACCGACCCGGAAGTCGGCGGTGCGCAGCTGATCTGGAATCACCTCACCGTCTGGGGCGGCTTCAACACCATGACGCAGTTCAACCCGGGCGTTGTCATGATCGGCGGCCATCTGATCCTCGTGGCCGGCACGTTGACGCGCTTCGTCTATCCCTATTACGACCCGAACGGCTCGCTCGAGACCTTTGGCGGGTACTACAGCAAGGCGCATTTCTATTACAAAGCGCCGGGCTCGGTGAACGGCCAGGAGACCGTCTACTGGCACACCACCAACGTCAATAAGCATCCTGACATTGTGTGGACGCTGCTGAACGGCCAGGGCCGTGTGCGCAAGGCGCCGAACATGGCCTTCGACACGCCGAACCCGTCTTCCAACGGCATTGCCAATCTCGATGAAAGCTCCGTCTTCTACGGCAACCCGTCGGAATACAACTGGACCCTCATCGGCAAGAAAGAGATGCTGGTTCCGTATAACTGTAACAAGATGCTCTTCCATACGATCCAGGAGATTCTCGGGCCGCATTTCCCCAATCCCGATATGGTTCGCTGGGAGAAGCATCGCGTCTGGGTCGTCGAGGCCAATTTGGCGCCGGGTTCGCATAATGTTACGGCGAAGCGCCGTATCTATTTCGATGAGGACAGCCGTATCGCTTTGCTGGGCGAGGGCTATGATGCACAGGGTGACCTGGCCAAAGCCTATGCGCTCTTCAACGAATGCGTACCGTCGCTGCCGGGCACGATCGAGATGGGCACATCGACGTTCAACCTGACGACGGGTGATTATACCTATAACGGCAATAATAATTACGCGCCCTATAGCAGCGCGGAGTTTTTCGCGCCGAACCCGGAGGCGGATTTCGATCCGCAGCAGATGGCGGCAAGCGCCAGCTTCTGATGTTTAACCGGGTGAGCTGATAAGCCGGCAAATAAAAAACCCCGTTGCATGGACACATGCAACGGGGTTTTTTAGTGGAGAGAAGGCTCAGCCGGCGCGCGAGAGCAGCAGGCTGGCGCCGGTGATGGCACCTGCATCTTCCGAGAGCAGGAAGGCGATGACTTTGGCGGCGGCATCCGGGCGGACCCATCCGGCGGTATCGGCATCGGGCATGGCGGCGCGGTTGGCCGGTGTGTCGATGATCGTCGGCACAATGGCATTCACGCGCACGTTTTTGGCGCGCAGCTCCTCGGCCAGGCTTTCGGTGAGGGCGCGCACGCCGGCCTTGGAGGCGGCGTAGGGCGCCATGCCGGTGCCGGCGGGGGATGCGCCCGCGGCACCCACGTTCACAATGGCGCCGCCGTGGCGGATGAGATAGGGCAGTGCCGCGGCGGATGAGGCGGCGGCGGTGCGCAGGTTGATGCGGAACATCTTGTCCCAGCTTTCGATGGAACCGCCCTCGATGGGCTCCCAGGTGAAGCCGCCGGCGATGTTGACGAGACCATCGAGCGAGCCCAGCTGTTTGACCACGGTAACGTATGCGGCTTCTACGGCGTGGTCGTCGGCCAGATCCACCCCGCCCAGCGCCAGTGCCGCCGGGTAGTCTGGCGGCGCGGGGGCAACGTCCACCGCCGCAACTTTATGGCAGCGCTTGGTCAGCTCGGCTACGACGACGCGGCCCAAAGCCCCGAAACCACCTGTGACGATAACAACGCTCATGAGATACTCCTGTTTATGCGGGTATAATCTATTGGGGTGCGCGCGGCGAATAAGCGGGGTGATGCTGCCTGCTTAGCGCGGGATGAGCGGGCCGGTGCAGAAGATATCCGTGCCTGTCACATGCGCTGAATCGTCCCCGGCGAGGAAGGCGATGGCGGCGCCGAAATCCTGATATTCGCCGTCCGGCCGGTTCGGTAGAGTGCCGAGCAGGGTCTGCAAATTCGGTGCCTTGGTGGAGCGGATGGCGTTATCCGTGAGCAGCTGTGTCTCGTGCGCGCCAGGGTGTACGGCGTTGACGCGGATGTCGTAACCGCGCTGCACGCAATGCACGGCGGTGCTCTTGGTCAGGCTGACCAGAGCGGCCTTGGCGGAGCCGTACAAAGCCCAAAGCGGTAGCACCGCAACGACAGGATTGGCGGCGATGTTGATAATCGAGCCGCCGCCGCTTTGGCGCATCGCCGCGATCACGGCTTTCATGCCAAGAAAAGGCCCGATCAGATCGGCCTCCAAAATCTCGTGCAATTGCGGCGCCGTGGCGTCCTCAATGGTGGTGGAAATATCAGCCCCGGCCTGATTGACCAAAACGTCCAGATGCCCGTGCGTGCGCATAACGCCATCCACCAGCTGCGCCCACCCCAACGGATCCGAAGCGTCAAGATGATGGTACTCAGCCTTGAACCCGCGCGCCCGCAAAGCCTCGGCGCACGCCCCATCCTCATCTCGGCGGCCGGTAATCAGCACAGTGGCACCATCCGCCACAAGCGCCTCAACAGCACCCGCGCCAAACCCCCGCGCCCCACCCGTCACAATCGCCACCTTAAAGCCCAACTGGCCCATCACCACCCCCATGCAACGCACGGTATAATCCGAGGCTGAAGGAAAAAGACAAGGGGGCTCTGCCCCCCTCGCACGGCTATCGCATTTGACCGAGGACCGAGCGTGCGAATTCGTCTGACGAGCCTGCGCGCTTTCGTTTACGTCTGACAGAGATGTCTGGTCGT